>CP113055.1:3520554-3863332 GCA_026625625.1 Blastomonas sp. SL216 | reverse complement strand
AGCGACTGCGCGTCCCCATCGGTGAAGCGGCATCTATGCACTCGCCTGATTCGAGTCAAACCTTTTTTTGCAGATTCTTTTCAACGTCCGGCTCGGCCTTGCGATCCCTCGCTCTGGTCACCGCACAATCCTGTCACGGCACCAGCACCACCTTGATGCACTCCCCGCGCGCCTGGGCAGCGATTGCATCGTTGATCTGCGCCAACGGAAAGGTGGTGATCAGCCGGTCGAACGGAAAGCGCCCTGCAGCATGATGGGCAATCAGTTCGGGAATGAACTGCTGCGGATCGCTGTCCCCCTCGATGATGCCGATGATACGGTGCCCCGGCGTCATGAGCGCGGCGATGTTGACGCTGATCGCCGCATCGGCCTTCGACGGCACGCCGACCAATCCAATCGCGCCATGGCTGCCCAACGATGCGAGACCAGCCTCTATGACCGAAACGACTCCGCTCGAATCGAAGGCGAAATCGAGCCCTGCCGGCACGATGGCCCGCAGCGCCGCTGCCAGATCGGGTGCGTCCGCCGGATCGATGACATGGCTCGCCCCCAGTTCGAGCGCAATTTTGCGCCGCGCCGCAATGGGTTCGACCAGAATGATCGTCGCGCATCCCTGGATCACCGCACCCATGACCGCAGCCAGGCCCACCGGGCCCCCACCGAAGATCGCGATACTCGAACCCTTGGGGCATCCCAGCGATCGCATCACCCCGCCCGCCCCGGTCTGGAAGCCGCAGCCCAGAGGACCGAGCAGTTCCAGCGGAACCCTAGATGCATCTACCTTCACGACATTGCGCGCCCGCGTGATGGCGAGCGTCGAGAAGGACGATTGGCCGAAAAAGTGCGAGGTCAGCCGCTGGCCATCCTGCGAATAGGCGCTGCTGCCATCCTCCAGCCGCATGCCCGCATAATTGAGCGGCACGAAGCTCTGGCAATAGCTGGGCAGATGTTCGGCGCAGCGCGGGCATGCGCCGCAGCTCGAAAAGCCGATCACCACCTCATCGCCTATGGCAAGCCCCTCGACGCCCTCGCCCACCGCGTCGATGACGCCCGCGCCCTCATGCCCCAGCACGCCGGGCAATGCGAACGGAGCGATCTGGTCGCGGAAGATCAGGTCGGTATGACACAGCCCGACGCCCTTGACCGCGATGCGCACCTCGCCTGCCCGGGGTTCTTCCACCATGATCGGCTCGACAGTGAAATCCCCGCCCGGTTCGTGCGCCAGTGCGGCAAGCGCTTCGATCATCACCTACTCCTTGTTCAGGTCCAGCAGCTTCAATTCCTGCTGGCGATATTCGCTGGGCGCCATGCCGAACCAGTTGCGAAAAGCACGGCTGAAATGGCTCTGGCTGGCAAAGCCGGTCGCCTCGGACAAGGCGGCGAGGCTGAGATCGGTCTGCACCAGCATCTGCTGCGCGCGGTCGAGCCTGGCCTTCATCACATATTGGTGGGGCGAGATGCCGGTCGCCTTTTTGAACAGGCGGCAGAAATGCGATGGCGTCACGCCGGCCACTGCGGCCATCGCCTCCAGGCTGTGCTCATCCTCGGGATGCGCGAGCACCGCGTTCATGATCTTGTGCAGGCGATAGGCGGAAAAATCGGACACCGGAATGTCGGTGGCATGGGACTGGACCGGCGGGCCGGACAGGATATGCGCCTTGAGCGCGCCGACCATCGCCGCGACATAGGCGGTGCGCTCCTCTGCCTGGGGTGCATAGAGCTCTGCCAGAATCTGCCGGGTAAGCGCCACGCCCAACGGATCGGCAAAGGCAAAGCGCATCTTGTTGAACTGTTCGGCATGCGGCTGGCCGGCAAGCACCTCGGACGACACCGACAGCGTCACCACATCAAGCTCGCCATCGACCAGCCAGCCGGTCGGCATGCCCGCAGGCACGATGGTGGCGCAGCCGGGGATCGAGCTGGTCTCGGTCCAGCCGCCCCGATCCCAGGTCTTGACCTGCGGCTTGCCCGCGACATGCACGGTAAAGATCGGCTGGGGCAGCGCGGGCAGCGTGTAACTGCCCACGAACTGGCGCCAGCGGCACAGCGACCAGCCTTCACCGATCGACCCCATTTCGACATCGGGCGCCCGGCCCAGCACATCGCAGATGATGTCCTTGTTCTGCCACCGATCATTGGCCGGCTGGAGACTGGGCTGTGCCTGGCGCATCGTCATGTAACCAGCCTGACCTCCAGCTGCTTGAAGCCGTTGATGAAATTGGATCGCACCCGGCGTGGGGGCGCGGCAATCTCTATCCGCCGAACATGGCGAGCCAGGCACGAAAAGGCCAGACGCAACTGCATCTCCGCGAGCCGCGATCCGACGCAGACATGCGTGCCGCTGCCAAAGGCGAGATGCTGGCGGATCGGCCTTGCTATGTCGAACCGGTCGGGATCGGCGAATATCCGTTCGTCGCGATTGCCGCTGGGGTACCACATCACTACCTTGTCGCCCTTGCGGATCGCCTGCCCGCCAAGTTCGGTATCGCGCATGGCGGTGCGGCGCATATGGATGACCGGGCTGGCAAAGCGCACCATCTCCTTGACCGCCTGGGGGATCAGCGCCGGGTCGGCGCGGAGCCTCTCCCACTGATCGGGATGGTCGGCAAAGGCGATCAGGCTGTGATTGATCGAATTGCGCGTGGTCTCGTTGCCGCCGACCAACGCCAGCACCAGATTGCCGATGAAATCGGGCAATGTCACGGCCTGCCCGTGGATCTCGCTGTTTGCCAGCAGAGAGGCCAGGTCCGGCCCAGGCTCGGCGCGGCGACGTTCGAACAGTTCGGTGGCAAAGCCGATGAATTCGCCCAGCACAGCCTGCATAGCCTCGGCCGATTGGCGCAGTTCCGGATCGTCCTCACCGACAAACGCGTCGGTCCAGCGGTGCAGGTCATGCCAGCGATCGGCAGGCACACCCAGCAGCTCGGCCAGCGTTAGCAGCGGCAGCGGCACCGAAAAGAGCGGCAGGATATCGGCAGGCGTGTCGAGCGGCACGTCGGCAAACAGGCGCTCGACCCGCTCTTCGATCCGCTTTTCGATTCCGTCCAGCCGTGCCGGCGACAGAGCGGGCATCACGAACTTGCGATATTGCGTGTGGACCGGCGGATCGCGCGAGATGAAGGGAATGCCGATCGGCGATTCCCCGGTTCCGGCCAGACCGATCTCGTTCTCGTTGAAGATTCGGTGCCCGCCATTGTCATAGGCGGAAGAGAACAGGTCAGCCTGGCGCGACACCTCGATGATCGCGTCAAAGCCCAGCACTGCCCAGAAGCCGGGGCCATCACCTTCCGGATTCCAGTGGACCGGCCCGGCTGCGCGCAATTGCGCCAGTGCAGCATAGGGCATGCCCTGCACATACAGGTCCGGGTCCTTGAGGTCGATCATGGCCATGGTCAGAAGCCGAACCGGACGCTGACCCCGAAGGTGCGCGGCGCATTGGGGACGAGGAAATTGTACGGGAAGCCCGCACCCCTCAGGTCGAGGCCATAGCCATAGGTCTTGCGGTTGAGCAGATTGTTGGCGAACAGCCGCACGGTGATGCGGTCATCCGACCAGCTCAATGTGCCGTTGACCTTGGCATTGGCGCCCTGTTGCAGTTCGGAATTGAGCTGCAGCGTCCCCGGCGCATTGTCGGTGTTGAACGGCGAGAAGAACTGGCGGCTGGAATAGACGACATTGGGCGCGAAGGTGATGGTGCCGCCCGCAACCTCGGCCATGTCCCATTCCAGGCCGAGCTGGCCGGTCAGCTCTGGCGCGAACGGCAGGTCGTTGCCCGACAAGTTCGCCCCCTGCAGCGTCAGCGTCTTGTAGCGTGACTTGAGCCAGCCCAGCGCCGCGTTGATCCGCACGCCATCGGTCGGCTGGATGGTCGTTTCCAGCTCCACGCCATAGACTTCGGATGCGGGCGCGTTGACCAGGAAGGACACCGGCCCGGCGCGCGTATCCTGCAGCTGCTGGTTCGAATAATCATAGTAAAAGGCGGACGCGGCATAGGTGAACACCCGGTCATCGGTGCGCCCCTTGATGCCCAGCTCATAGGCGTTGACCCGCTCGGGCTCGATATAGCCGATGCCCGCAGACGAGGTATAGCCGCCGCCATTGACCGCGCCTGCGCGATAGCCGCGATTGTAGCTGGCATAGACGAGCGGGCCATTGTCGAATGTATAGCTGAGCGCGATCCGCCCGGTCAGCGCCTTGTTGGTATCGGCCAGGGCAAAGCGCGCCGCCGGATTGAACGGGCAAGTCCCGGCCACGCCTGCGCAGGGCACGGTCGTCGCCAGCGGCGTTTGAGGCGCACCCACTGCCCCCACGAACAGAAAGGCAAAGGCATCGTCATAGCGCGAGCGGTCGCGCGTGTAGCGTGCCCCAAGGGTCAGCACCAAGCGCTCGGCCAGCGTGACATCGGCCTGGCCGAAAATCGCATAGGATTTGCGGACCTGGCGATAGTGCTGGAAGAAACCGCCTGCAGGTGGAAGCGGCAGGTTGAACGTGTTGTCGGTGATGTTGCGGTCCCAGCCGTAGAACAGCCCACCGACGAAATCGACGCCATTGCCGCTATAGTTGGTCCGCAGTTCCTGGCTGAACTGGCGGTAGCGCGAGCGCCAGTTGATATCGAGCAGGTCGAGCGGCGAGCCGTCCGCCGCCTGTTGCAGGTTCTGCTTGCCACCGTCATAGCTGGTGATCGAGGCAAGGCTCCACTGGTCCGATAGCTCGAGCGCGATATTGGCGGAAAAGCCCCAAGCGTCGGTATTGTTGTTGCCGATGCGGTTCTCGCTGGTCTGGAAAAAGCCAAGCCCGGTGCGGAAGGCGCCAAGGCCGTGCACCGCCGCCTGGGTGCCGCGATCGCGCCCGCCATAGGCGCGCAGCACGATGTCGAGCGTTTCGCTGGGCTTTACCCGCAGCGACAGACGGCCCTGCAGCGTATCGACCGATGCTGCGTCGCGCCCGCCGGGCAGCACATTCTCTATCTGCCCATCGCCCTTGGCATAGTTGACCGCCAGACGCAGCCCAGCGACATCCTCGGCCAGGGTTGCTTCTGCCGCACCCTGAGCGGTGAAGGTGTCGAAATTGGCATAGCCCAACTGGACATAGCCATTGGTGCCCGAAAGATCGGGCTTGCGGGTGATGAAGTTGATCGCGCCGCCGGTGGTGTTGCGGCCGAAAAGGGTGCCCTGCGGCCCGCGCAGCACCTCGATCCGGTCGAGGTCGAACAGGCCCATGCCGTGGCTGGTGCGCGGGGCGAGATAGACATCATCCAGGTACACCCCGACGGGCGATGCCTGATTGCTGTTATATTCATTGGCGACGCCGATGCCGCGCAGCGAGAAATTGGGCTGCGTGCTGCCATAGGGGCTGTTGATCTGCAGATTGGGCACCGCCTCGCCCAGCTGCGCCGAATTGCTGATGCCGCGCTGCGCCAGCGCATCGCCGCCGAGCGCGGTCACCGCCACGGGCACTTCCAGCAGCGATTGTTCGCGCCTTTGCGCGGTAACGATGATCTCGCCGGTATTGGCGGCGGCGTCATCGCTGGCCGGGGCTTCCTGCGCCCAGGCGATCGTCGATGTCGAGATGGTCAGCGCGAGCACCATCGGCCGCGCCCAGTTGAGGCTCTTCATCATCCTGCTCCCTATCAAGCCGACCCTTTTTCGGGCCTTTGTGCAGGGATGATGTCTATCTGCGACCACCGCGCCTGGCTTTAGCCCAGCGTGGCGCGGAATTTGACATTTCTTGCGCTGAAGGATGGCCCTCAGGCCACCCGTTCCAACCGGGCGGGGACATATTTGTGATAGGGCGTGCCGACAAAGCGGTCCTTGTTCTCCAGCCCCGTCAGTTCGTTCACCGATACGCCCATCCCCACCGCATGGCCCTGTGCATTGGGATAAAGCATGCCCAGGCCATTGGGCAGCGCCAGTGTGCCGGGTTTCTGCCGGTCGTCGATCCGCACATCGACCGTCGCTTCGCCATTGCGCGTGACGACGCGGATCATGCCGCCGTCCGCCACGCCTATCCGCCGGGCATCGTCGGGATGCACCGCAAGCGAGGTGGCATCGTTGCTGTCCATCCAGGCGGGATTGCGGATGGCGCAATTGGCGGTGTTCATCCGCCGCTCGCCTGCAGCCAGGATGAAGGGGAAATCGGGATCGGCCGCGACTGCATCCTGCATCGCGGCAAGCCCCTCCACCTCGTCCAGCATCTCGCCGACATGCAGGCGGATCTTGCGATCGGCAAAGTCGATGCGGTCAAAGCTCTCGGCAAAGTCATCGACAGCGAACACCGTACCCGACCGCCCATGCAGGATCGCCTCGAACAGCGCGTTGCCCAGCGCCAGCCCCTCGCCCGCATGGCCAGCACGCTTCACGGCTTCGGCATGACCGGCGACAAAGCGCTGCACCATGCCCCAATAGATCGCCGCTGCTGCCGCGCCTTCGGGCAGATGCGGCCCCAGAGTGCGATAGAGGATATGCGGGGCATACCGCATATGGCCGGGATTATGCGCCATATGGCCAAAGAATGCGGGGCCATAGGCATCCAACCCCTTGGCCGCTGCGGCCTTGAGCGGCTCCAGACTGGCAGGATCGATCACGCCGAGTGCCTCGACCAGCCGGCTGTGAATCTCCGGCTCGGAGAGCACATTGCCGATCGGCGGGATCACCGGCGCGCGCAGATGGTGGACATTGGCCGGATGCTCGAAGTTGAAGAAGGTCGCCTCCCACTTCTCGTACTGGCTGGGCGCGGGCAGCACATAATGCGCCTCGCGCGCAGTTTCGGTCATCGCGATGTCGATCACCACCACTAGGTCCAGCGCCCGCAGGGCTTCGCGCCAGCTCTGGCTGTCCGCCATGCTGTGTGCCGGATTGCCGCTTTCGATGAACATCGCGCGATAGCGGTCGGGGTGATCGGTCAGGATCGCGGCGGGCACGTCGTTGCAGGGCACAAGCCCGCTGACGATGCGCGAGTTCGTGACCGGCGATGTGCGCCAGCCAGTCTCGCGCTCGTCCTCGCCCACCACGCCCTGATCGGACTTGCCAAAAAACGGTCCGGGCAGGTTGGAGGTGATGGCCATCGTCCCGGGACGCCCGAAATGGCCGCATATCGCCATCAGCAACAGGTTGAGATAGCTTCCGAGCGTCGAGTTGGGGGCCATTTGCAGCCCGATATCCTCGTAAAGCGCCGCCGCCTCGACCTTGGCGACCGCCTCTGCCGCCGCGATGACATCGGCAGGATCCAGCCCGGCAAATTCGCTATAGGCAGCGACATCGATCGTCCGGAACCGCTGGATCACCGCCTCCAGCCCGGTGGCATGCTCTGCCAGCCAGTCGTGCGGCAGCATGTCATTCTGCACGATATGCGCGATCATCGCAGACAGCGCCCAGGCATCGCGGCCAGGCCGGACAGCGAGGTGGATATCCGCCAGCTCCGCCGTCTCGGTGCGCTTGGGGTCGATGACGATCAGCGTGCGGTCCGGGTCCCTGGAAATCTGCCGCATCAGAATGCGCGCGCGCTGAAAGCCGTTCGACTGCCACGGATTCTTGCCGACGATCATCAGCGTCTGCGCATGGTCCAGATCGCCATGCACGCCGCCGCCGAACATGCGGTTCATCATCCAGCCAAAGCCGGTCTTTTCCTGGGCCAGCGCATTGGTGCGGTATCTGATGCCGAGCGCGGCGATGACCGAGGAGAAATAGGCACCGCCCAGATGATTGCCCTGCCCGCCGCCGCCATAGCGGAAGATCTTGTCGCCGCCGTGCGTGTCGCGGATCGCCGCCATCTTCTGCGCGACCTCGCGGATCGCGGTGTCCCAGTCGATTTCCTCGAAACTGCCGTCCGGGCGGCGGCGGAGCGGCGATGTCAGCCGGTCGCGACCGTTGACATAATAATCGAGCTTCAGCGCCTTGTTGCAGGTATAGCCGCGCGAGGCCGGATGATCCTTGTCGCCCTTGACGCGCAGGATATGGTGGTCGTCCTCGCCGCCGGTCTGCACCAGCACCCCGCAATTGGCATAGCATAATCCGCAGGCGGTGGGCTTCCAGGCATCCGTGGGGCTGCTGGCCATATCGGTCACTCCTGATTGGGGGGAATGGAGGCAAAACGGGTCTTGAGCGCGGGCGCGGCTCCTGGCCCCGGCACCATGCGGACATCGCGCCATTCGAACGACTGGCCCTGCGCATCGGATGGTCGCAGCGGGGCAATGGGTTCACCGGTTTCGCGATGGACCAGCGCAATCGGCTCCTGCCCCTCGCCGAACAGCCAGGCATTGCCCCATTGGCTGATCGCGGCCATGACCGGCACCAGCGCGCGGCCCTTGCGGGTCAGCCGATATTCGTGCCGGACGCCGCGCTGGCCGATATCATGCCGCTCGAGCAGGCCATCGCGCACCATCTGGTCCAGCCGGTCGGACAGCATGGTCTTGGCTATACCAGTATTGCGCTGAAAATCGCCGAAACGGGTCGCGCCGTTCAGCGCCTCGCGCACGATCAGCAATGTCCACATGTCGCCCAGCTGGTTGAGCGAAGCGGCGACGGGGCAAGGCTGATTGTGCGAACGACTCATTTTGCGAGGTTCGCGCACTTGGTAGTAAAACACAACCAAAATGCGCGAACCTCTTGCTGGCCCGCATCAGATCGACCCCCGTCCGATCAGGGCAGGATCAGCACCGGCTTGACCACGCGCCCGCTTTCGCCCGCCTCGATGGCGTCGGCAATCTGATCGAACGGAAAGCGCTCGATCAGGCGGTCGAACGGGAACTGGCCCGCGCGGTAGAGTTCGATCAGCTCGGGGATGAAGCGCTGCGGATCGGCGCTGCCTTCCACGATACCGCGAATGACGCGTCCGCCGCTCATGATGAACGTCGGATCCGCGCCCACCGGCGTGCCCGGGGCATAGGCCCCGACCAGCGCCATCTCGCCGCGCGGTGCCAGCGCCGTGATGGCCTCGTTCACCACGCCGATGATGCCGGTGGTGTCGAAGATATAGTCGAACCCTGCGGGGCATCCGGCAGCAGCGGCATGCCCCGGATAGCTGTCCGCATCCGCGCGCAGGCCATGGGTTGCACCAAGGTCCAGCGCCAGCTCGATACGGGCCGGATTGATGTCGAGCGCGACAATGGTCGCCGCCCCGGCGATCCGCGCTGCCATGATGGCCGACAGGCCGACAGCGCCTGCACCGATCACGGCAACGCTGGACCCCGGCCGCACCCGGCAGCTGTTGAGCACCGCGCCTGCCCCCGTCTGGATGCCGCAGCCCAAAGGCCCGAGCAGCTCGATCGGCAGGTCGCCGGGCACCTTGATGGCGTTGCGCCGGTTGACCAGTGCATGGCTGGCAAAGGACGACTGGCCGAAGATATGGCTGTGCACCGCCTTGCCGCCTGCATCGACCAGGCCGGTCGATCCATCCGCCCTGGCTCCGAAGAAATTGAGCGGAAACCAGTTGTGGCAATAGGCCGGGGCGTCCTCGTCGCACGAGGGGCAATGGCTGCACGACATGAAGCTCAAAACCACCGGATCGCCGGGGGCAAAGTCAGTCACATCCCGGCCGACCGCGCGGACGATCCCCGCTCCTTCATGCCCCAGCACCACCGGCAGCGGCACCGGCAGATGCTGGTCGCGCATCACCATATCGGTGTGGCACACGCCAACCCCGCGGATCTCGACCAGCAGCTCGTCGGGCCGTGGCTCTTCCAGCGTGACCGGCTCTATCCCCGGCACGCCGCCGGGCTGGCGCAGCACGGCGGCTCTGGCAGCATGGGCCATTGATCGCGTCTCCCCTGCCGCCCCGATCAGAACTTGAAGCCCAGCCGCGCAAACCATTCGCGCGGACGGTTGTAGCTGCCGAAGGCGGTGCCCGCCGAGAGGTTGAGGCCACCTGTCGTGACGAAACGCTCGTTGGAAAGGTTGGTGCCGCCCAGCGTCAGCGACCAGCTGTCGTCCGCCGTGACATACTGGATCGACGCATTGAACATGTCGGTCGCCGGGCGGAACAGCAGCTCGGTGCCTGCAATATCGTTGCGGAAGCTGCTGGCATGCGACCAGTCTGCCAGCGCGATGATCCCGCTGCCATCGGGCAGGCGGTGCTCGTAACGCGGGCTGAGGTTGAACTTCCATTCCGCCGATTTGGGCAGCGGCGCGCCGATCGCGATGCCGCGCTGGATGCCGGGAATGGCCGAGGAATTGACCAGCGCTGCTGCCGCAATCGCGGTATAGGCGGTGTCCAGATAGCCGAGCGCGCCGGTGATGGTGAAGCCGCGCAGCGGCTGCGCCACGATCTCCAGTTCCGCGCCCTTGATCCGCGCATCGCCTGCATTGTCGATGGTCGGCGAGGTGCCGATCTGGATGTTGAGCTGCACCCCGGTATACTCGGTGGTGAACACCGATGCATTGACCTGCAGGCGACGGTCGAGCAGCGTCGCCTTGACGCCAGCCTCGAATGTCTCGGCCTTTTCCGGACCGAAATCGGGCGCGACATTGCCTTGCGGATTGGTGAGGCGTGTCGTCCAGCCACCGGTCTTGTAGCCCCGCGACCAGCTACCGAAGATCAGCAGATCCTCGCTCGGGTGCAGCTGAACACCGACGCGCGGGGAGAAATTGTTGAACTTGGCGCGGTTGACGCCCGGCACATAGACGCGGGTCGGTTCGGCCGCCGACGGGAAGCTGAGCCCGGCAAAGCAGGGCACGCCCGGAGGGGCGAGCGGGAACTGGCCGAGCGGCGCGATCGTACCATCGGGCGCGGAGCATCCGAACAACCGGTAGTTGAAGCCGTTCAGCTCTTGCTGGCTGCCCTCGAACCGCTTGGTTTCATTGGTATAGCGGCCGCCGATGGTGAAGCTGATCAGGTCGATCGGGCGATAATCCACCTGGCCGAAAAACGCATAGTTGCTGGTGTCGAACCGGTTGGGGCCATCGACCTGCACCAGACCTTCGTTGAAGGTCACGAAATCGTGGAGGTTGCCCTTTTCCTCGAAATAATAGGCACCGCCGACAAAGGTCAGCTTGTCGTCGAGCGCAGAGCCCAGCAGCTGCAGCTCCTCGCTGAACTGCCACTGGTTCTGCTCGAAGGTGATCTCGACAATGCTGAGCGGCGAGCCGTCATAGTCGCCGCCGGCCTTCCAGTTGGTCTTGCGATAGCCGGTGATCGACTTGATCTGGATATCGGGCGTCAGGTCATATTCCAGCGTACCCGCCACGCCCCAGGCGGTAAGCTTGGAAAAGCTGGGACCAGTCGAATAGCTTTCGTCAATATTCGGGTTGAGGAACCGGCTGTCCCACGGGATGCGGTCGTTGGTCGGGTCCGCATCGACATTGACGCTGGCAAAGGATGTCAGGCGGCGGTTCGGAAGGAACTGCGTTCCGCGCGCACCGCACAAAGCCTGGGCGTTGCGCGCGGCGATCTGTGCCGGGGTCGAGTTGATGCAGAAATTGTAGAGGCCGCCGAACAGGAAACCGGTATTGGTCGGGCTGAATGCGGTGCCCGGCAGGTTGGCGGTGCCGGCAAAGGGCCCGGGCAGGTTTTCAAAAGTGCCCAGCAGCTTGCTCGCCTGGCCACTATTGTCGCTGTGCGAATAATCGCCGGAGAACGAGACGCGAAAACGGTCCGAAGGCTCCCAGATCGCGCGGCCGCGCATGCTGAAGCTGCCCTCCCCGCCTTCGCGCTCTGCGGTGCGGTAGCTGGAATGGTTGAAATTGAGGAAGCTGTCCGAGTTGGACGCAAAGCGCGCGCCCGCTCCGGTGAACGGCACCCGGCGCAGAAAGCCGTCACGGTTGGAGCTGGAAACGGTGAGCGAGGTGCGCAGATTGTCTGCCAGCGGCAGATCGACCGTGCCGCGGAAGCGCAGATAGTTGAAGCGCCCCGTGGTCACATCGCCGGTAATGCCGAAATCGCGCCCCGGCTCGCGCGTCACGATGGAAATCGCGCCGCCGATGGTGTTGCGCCCGAACAGGGTGCCCTGCGGCCCCTTGAGCACCTCGACCCGCGCGACATCGGGCAGATCGAGATTGGCGCCGACAGTGCGGGCCAGATAGATGCCGTCCAGATAGATGCCGACGCCGGGATCGATGTTGAAGGCAAAGTCATCCGATCCGATGCCGCGAATGGTCGCGGAAATGACTGCGGTCGATCCCGAGAACGGGGTACCGGCGTCAAGGTTGACGTTGGGCGCGAGACGCGAGAGCGCGGCGAGATTGCCCACGCCCTGCTCGGTGATCGCATCGGCGCTGAAGACAGAGATGGCGATCGGCACATCCTGCAGCGATTCCGCGCGACGCTGCGCGGTGACGACGATCTCTTGCAGCCCTTCTTCCTGTGCCGGCTGTTCAGCCTGGCCGGTGCTGGCATCCTGCGCCCAGGCCGGAGCGGCGACCAGCGCCAGAGCCATTGCCAGAACACTGCACGAAACGCGCGCAATCCGCATATCCATCCCCTGAAATAGTTGTTTTATGCATCGGGGGTAGCAGTGCGGGCACGGGGCCGCTGTAACGATCGCGCAAAATAACCGGACTCGGGCGCAAGTCAGTGGCGGGTGCGGAACTCGGTCGGCGACACGCCGAACGCCGCGTGAAAGCGTCGCGCGAAATAGGCGCAGTCGTTGAAGCCCAGCTCATAGGCGATGGCGGTAACGGGCACGCCAGGCCGGTTGACCAGCAGCTCGCGCGCCTTTTCCAGCCGCCGCCGGACGATATAATTGGACAAGGTGATGCCGCGCTTCGAGCACGCCAGCTGCATGGTGCGCAGCGGCATGCCGATCTGGTCGGCAATGGCCGACGGCGTCAGACCCGCATCGCCCAGGCGCGCCTCGACAATCCCCTTGATCCGCGCCAGCAATGGGTCGTCCCCGGCCACTGCCTGCGATGGTTCCGCCTGCAGCGCAGCGACGACCAGCGACAGGATGGTATCGCTGTACACGGCGCTGGTCGGCCCATCGAGATTGGCCGATGCCTCGTGCCACAGCGACAGGAGGAAATTGCGCAGGATGCGGGTGGAGGCGAACTGGCCCGAGACCGGCCGCGCCAGATGCGCCTCCACATCGGTCATCCGGCTGGCGAGCATCGCCTGGTCGAATTCCACGATCAGCATCTGGTGCCGTTCGGGTGCCTCGAAGGTATAAGCCTCTTGTGCCGCACACAGCACCATGTCGCCGGGTGCCAGATGCGCCTCGCGCCCGCGATGCGATACCGTGCATTGTCCCGCATGCAGCACGTGCAGCACCAGCGCATCGTCCGATCGCATGGCGCGCGACCGCGAAATGCGGGCGGCGGCGGATTGCGGCCAGGTCAGCGTCATGCCGTCCAGCGACCAGCGCTTCAGTTCGGCATGAAAGCGCTGCCCCACCGGATCGACGATCAGCCCGCGATAGGTTTCACCCAGTAGCGTGTTCCAGAATTCGATGCCGCTTTCGCTCTCCGCCTGGGCCGTGGAGAAAATCTCGATCATCCTGTCCCCCTCCTGCGGCCGTTGCCGCCATCCATCGCCTGTGTTTTCGGGCCGGTTGTTCAGGCCGCTATGTTGACGATATGGGCCTGAGTATATTCGTGCAGGCCCGCCTGGCCAAGCTCTGCACCCAGGCCCGATTGCTTGGCACCGCGGAACGGGATTTCAGGGTCGATCGCCAGATGCTGGTTGACCCAGACGGTGCCGGATTCGATCTGCATGGCAATCTCGGTCGCGCGCTGGCGATCCTTGCCCCAGACGGTTCCAGCGAGGCCATACGGCGAATCATTCACCTCATCGATCAGCGCATCGACATCGTCATAGGGCAGCACCGGCAGCACCGGTCCGAACTGTTCCTCGCGCACGATCCGGGCGTCGCGGTCGACATCGCGCACGATGGTCGGCGCGATGAAATAGCCGGGCCGGTCGAGCGCAGCGCCGCCCGCGATGACCGCACCGCGCGCGGCGGCATCGGCGAGAAATTCCTTCACCTTCTCATATTGCGCGCGGTTCTGCACCGGGCCGATCTCCGCCCCCTGGCGCGCGCCATCATCAACGACCATCGCCTCCGCCATCCGGGCCAGCTCGGTGCAGAACTGGTCGTAGATCGATGACGGCACATAAGCGCGCTTGATCGCGACGCAGATCTGCCCGGCGTTGAGCATCGCGCCATGGAACACCTTGGCCGCCGCATCGGCCACATCGACATCGTCGAGCACGATGGCGGCATCATTGCCGCCCAGCTCGAGCGTGACCCGCTTGATGCCGTCACCAGCGGACTGCATCACCTTGCGGCCCGTCGCAGTGGAGCCGGTGAACGCAACCTTGGCGACATCGGGATGGCTGGTCAGCTGACCGCCCAGATCATTCTCGTCGCAGATGATGTTGATGACGCCCGCCGGCAGCAGCTCGCGGCAGATCTCGCCGAACAGCAGCGAGGTCAGCGGCGTCGTGGGGGCGGGCTTGATCACCATGGTGTTGCCCGCAACCAGCGCCGGGCCAACCTTGTTCATCATCAGCACCACCGGGAAGTTCCACGGCGTGATCGCCGCGACGACACCCAGCGCCTTGCGATGTTCGATCACCGTGCCGCGTTCGTCATCGCGCAGGGTCACCGGTTCGATCTTCATCGCGGCAAAGGTGCGCAGCGTGCCGACGCTCGCCATCAGTTCGAACTGGGCCTGGGGCAACGGCTTGCCCTGCTCGCTGGTCAGCAGCCGGGCGAACTCGTCGGAACGCTGCTCCAGCGCATCGGCGAGCGCGTTGACCAGCGCGGCCCGCGCTTCGGCAGGGGTACGCGACCATGCAGGGAATGCCGCCTTGGCAGCGGCCACGGCCTTATCCAGCAGCGCCGAATCGGCGCGCGGACACTGGGCAAAGGCCTGGCCGGTGGCAGGATTGATGACATCGAATATGCCCGCACCGGGATGCGCCTTGCCGTCGATCAAAAGGCTGAAATTGCTCATAATCCTCTCCCTCAAAAGGTGCTGTCAGCGTTGATTTCGCCAGGCCGGGTCGCTTCGAGGCTGTTTCACCGGCTTGACAATCTGTACACCAAGCGGATAGTCCGCCTGGGATACAAAATCAAGCGCAGGAATTGGGGAGGGATTGACGATGGTGGCTCAGAAAACCGTGAGCGGCCGCAACATGCTTCCCCGCCTGGTCGGGTTCCAGCTGCATCTTGCCACCATGCGCACCGGCCAGGCCGCGCGCGCTGCGCTCGCCGAGATGGCCACCACGCCTGCCAAGGTCACCGCGATGCTCTACGTTCTCGACCATCCGGGCTGCGACCAGACGACGCTGGGCCGATTTCTGAACATCGGGCGGTCGGCGGTGATGAAGCTGCTGAACACGATGGAATCGCGCGGCCATGTCGAACGGCGCGAGGGCCGCGACCTGCGCAGCAACGGGCTGCACGTCACGCCCGCCGGCGAGGATTTCCTGGCCAGGGCGCTCGACGTTCTGGAACGCAGCGACCGCGAAGCCACTGCCGCCCTCACCAAGGCGGAGCAGGAACAGCTGCTCCACCTGCTGCACAAGCTTCAGGCCGCGCCTGCCGCTTCACCTGAAGCCTCCGACACCAGCCTGCTCACCTATCCCTGAAACCACAGGTCCGGCTTTGCCCGGCCATTCTTCCCATCATCCAACCAAGGAAAACACGACATGACTGACGAGACCGCCACCTTTACCATCGAGAACCGCATCGCCTGGGTGAAGTTCAACCGCCCCGACAAGCGCAACTGCATGAGCCCGACGCTCAACCGCAAGATGCTCGAGGTGCTCGAAAGCCTCGAATTTCGCGAGGATGTCGGCGTGATCGTGCTGACCGGCGAAGGCACCGCCTGGTCGGCCGGCATGGACCTCAAGGAATATTTCCGCGAGAACGAGCAGAAGGGCCTGCACGCCACCCGCAAGGCGCAGCGCGAAGCCTATAGTTGGTGGTCGCGGCTGCGCTGGTTCGAAAAGCCGACGATCGCGATGGTCAATGGCTGGTGCTTTGGCGGCGCTTATGGCCCGCTGTTCGCCTGCGACCTGGCCTTTGCAGCCGAAGATGCGCAGTTCGGCCTTTCCGAGATCAACTGGGGCATCCTGCCGGGCGGTGGTGCCTCCAAGGTGGCGACCGAGCTGCTGTCGTTCCGCGATGCCATGTATCACGCGATGATGGGTGAGAACCTGACCGGCAAGCAGGCGGCGGAAAAGGGCCTGGTCAACGAGGCACTGCCCGCCGACCAGTTGAAGGCGCGGGTCGAGGAAGTCGCCAAGGTGCTCCTCGCCAAGAACGCGACCGCGCTGCGCGCCACCAAATGGGCGATCCGCCGCGTGCGCGAGATGACCTATGACAATGCCGAGGATTATCTGATCCGCGCGCAGGAAGCCGCCAATTCCTTCGACGGTGAGGGCCGCAAGGAAGCGACCCGGCAGTTCATCGACGAGAAGAGCTTCAAGCCGGGCCTTGGCGCCTATGATATCAGCCGCGCCTGATCGACCCTGGTGCCTCAAGGCTGGCCGGCGCACTGCGTCGCCCGCCTTGAGGCCAACCCCGAGACCTCGGCAACGTCCGGCTGCCTCAAAGCCTCGCGCCAGAATCTTGCCGGTATTGGATCCAATTTTTGATTGGAAACCGGTTTCGCCTATGCCAAACGGACGCATCAAGCGGCTCCGGCACGGGATCGGATGGCTGCCAGCGGGAGGGAATGATGACCAGAATCGCAACAACCCATGTCGGATCTATGCCGCGCGGGCCGGAATTGACTGAGCTGCTGCTGGCGCGCGATGCGGGCAAGCCCTTTGATGCCGCCGCTTTCGATGCTGCCGTATCCGATGCGGTCAACCGTTCGGTCGCCTTTCAGCGCGATTGCGGGGTCGACATCGTCAGCGATGGCGAAATGGGCAAGGTCGGCTATTCGACCTATATGATCGAGCGGCTGTCCGGCTTTGGCGGCCATATCGACCGCAAGGCGGCTGCGGACCTTGCCGAAGTCCCCGATCTGGCGAAAAAGCTGTCCGCGATCATGGGCAGCCAGGAATTCGTCCGCGCGTCGTGCATCGGTCCGGTCAAGCTGGTGACGCTGGAGCCGCTGCACGACGATATCCGTCGTTTTAGCGCCGCCATGGACGCGCATGGCAACGGCGCACGCGGCTTCATGAACGCCGCCTCGCCCGGCCTCATCACCGCCTTCCAGGTCAACCGCCACTATCCCAGCCACGAAGCCTATCTGGCCGATCTCGCCGATGCGATGCGCGAGGAATATGAGACCATCGTGAACGCAGGGTTCGACCTGCAGCTCGATTGCCCCGACCTCGCGATGTCGCGCCATACCGGCTATCAGGACCTGTCCGAGGACGATTTCCTCAAGGTCGCTGCCGCCAATGTCGAGGCGCTGAACGCGGCCACCGCGAACATCCCGCCCGAACGGATGCGGATGCACATCTGCTGGGGCAATTACGAAGGCCCGCACGATCACGACATTCCTCTGGAGCGCGTGATCGACATTGTGCTGTCGGCGCGCCCGGGCACGATCCTGTTCGAAGGCGCCAATCCCCGGCACGAGCATGAATGGACGGTGTGGCGCGATGCCGCGATCCCCGATGGCAAGGTGCTGGCACCAGGCGTCATCGACACCTGCTCCAACTATGTCGAGCATCCCGAGCTGATCGCGCAGCGGCTGGAGCGCTTTGCCGGCATCGTCGGCGCAGACCGCGTCATCGGCAGCACCGATTGCGGCTTCGGCACCTTTGCCGGCTATGGCAAGATCGACCCGCTGGTCACCGCCAAGAAGTTGAAAGCCCTGCGCGAAGGGGCGGATATCGCTGCGGCGCGGCTATGAGCCCCGCCGAGCGCCAGGCGATCGAATGGGAATGCGCCCGGCTGATCGCGCTCTATGCCAATCTCAACGACGCGCATCGCTGGGAAGAGGTGGTGGCGCTCTATCATCCCGATGGGTTGATGACGCGCCCCACCGCCCCGGATATCGAAATCCGCGGGCACGAGGCGATCCTGGCGGCGTTCCAATCGCGCCCACCGCGCACCACGCGGCATTTCTGCAGCAATGTCGTGATCGACGTCGAGGACGCACGGTCAGCGCGGGGCGAAAGCGCCATCCTGCTGTTCACCGGCAGCGGCACGCCGCTGGTCGGATCGTTCCACGACCGGTTCGTGGCAACGGATGAAGGCTGGCGCTTTCTCGAACGGCGCGGCGCGCTGACCTTTCAGCCCTGACGCACCGATACGCTGCGGTCAGCGCGCGACGGGGGCCGTCTGCGGCTGGAAGATGTTGCCCGGCAGCCGGCTCGCCAGCAGCACGCTGATCGCAAGCAGGCTGGCGATGACGGCAATTGCTGCGGTCGAAGGCGGCACGCCCGCACCCCTGCCCCAGGCGAAATAGACGCTGCCTGCCAAAGCGATGCCCAACGCGCCGCCGATCTGCTGCGCGGTCTTCATCATGCCACTCGCCGCGCCGGCATGGTCGCGGTCGACCTGCGCCACCGATACCGGCGCGATGCAGCCCGAAAGCGACCCCATGCCGAGCCCTGCGATCACAAGCACCGGCGCCAGCATCGGCCAGGACAGGTTCAGCCAGCCAATACCGGCCAGCACCAGCGCGCTTGCCACCAGCATCGTCGCGCCGCCCAGCAGGAGCACCCATTTGCCGTAGCGCGGCAGGAAATTGCGGCCCAGCACGGCGATGCCGATCATCGCGCCCAGGCCAAAGGGCATGTGCAGCAACCCGGTGGTCAGCGCACTCTCGCCACGCTCGCTCTGCAGCGCGAAGGCAAAAGTGAGCAGAAACCCGGCATTGGCGGCGGCAAAGACGATCGAGATGCCAAGGCCCAGACGGAATGGCAGGATCGACAGCAAGGAGGGATCGAACAACGCCGGTTGCTGCCTGCGCACCCGGTCGGCCACATGCCGCCAGACAGCAAACAGCAGGGGCGGGACGAGCAGCAGCGTCACGATCTCGGGCCCGGCCCAGCCGCGTTCTGCACGGGTCAGCGGCCAGAGCAGGCAGAACACGGCAAGCCCGAACAGCACCACCCCCGGCAGGTCGAACCCTGCCGGCTGGGAGGACTTGCGATCGGGCAGGAAGAACCAGCCGGACACCAAAGCGAACAGCCCCACCGGCAGGTTGATCAGGAAGATCAGTCGCCAGCCCAGCCCGAACAGGTCGAGCTGGATCAGCAGCCCGCCCAGGATCGGCCCGGCGATCGCGGCGAGCCCGCCGATCAGGCCGAACAGCGCCAGCTTGGAGACTCGCTCCAGCGGGGTGAACAGCACCTGCATCAGCGCCAGCGCCTGGGGCGACATGATCGCGCCGCATGCCCCCTGGGCGAGGCGCGACAGCACCAGTTGCTCGGGCGTCTGGGCCAGGCCGCAGGCGACCGAGGCGAGGGTAAATCCCGTCACACCCCACAGGAACACGCGGCGATAGCCCAGGCTGTCGCCCAGCCTGCCCCCCGCCATCAGCAGCAGCGCGAAGCTCAGGGCATAGCCTGCCACGGTCCATTGAACCGCCTCGGCAGAGGCATCGAGGCCGGACGTGATCGCAGGCAGCGCGGTGTTGACGATCGTCAGGTCGACAATCTCAAGCACCACCGCGACGATCAGCGTCATGAGCGCCAGATTCTGCTGGCGACGCGTCAGGGGAAGAGGTTCGTTCACGCTCAGATCTTGCCTTCGCGCAGCATCGAAGCGGCTGCGTCACAGGCGCGCGCGGTCAGCGCCATATAGGTGAGCGACGGGTTCTGGCAGGCCGAAGAGCTCATCTGCGCACCATCGGTAACGAACAGATTGGGCACATCATGCGCCTGGCTCCATTTGTTGAGCACCGACGTTGCCGGATCATGCCCCATGCGTGCACCGCCCATTTCGTGGATCGCGGTTCCACCAGCGCCCGGCTGATCAAAGCCCATGATCACCTTGCCACCGGCCCTGGTCAGCATTTCACCCGCATCGGCCTTGGCCTGGGCCAGCGCCGCGCGCTCTTCCTTGCCAAAGGCAAAGGCGATGTTGAGCTGCGGGATGCCATCGGCATCCACGGCCTTGCTGTCGAGCGTCAACCTGTTCGACGCGCGCGGCACGCAATCGGCAAATGCGACGAGCACCATCCGCCACATGCCCGGCTTTTGCAGCTTTTCCTTCAACGCCAGGCCGATCCCGGGATCGCGCTTGCCCGCAGTCCAGGTGCTCTGCAGCGCGCCGCCCTGAAACGAATAGCCCCGCGTATGCCCTTCGCCGTCCATCGCATCCATGTTGCGATAGCGCGCGACGACCACGCCGGTGGGGCGGTTGCCGGTGCTGGTGCGTCCCTCGAACCCCGGCATCAGCGCGATGGCCGAGAGGGTGTTGGCATGATCCATGATGTGCGTGCCCAGCACGCCGCTGGCATTGGCAAGGCCGCCGGGCATCGCTTCGCTGGCCGAATTGAGCAGCACGTGCACCGAGTTGAAAGCGCCGGCATTGAGGAACACCATCCGCGCCGTCGCGGTCTTGCGCTCCCTGGTCTTGCGGTCGAGATAACGCACCCCGGTGACGCGGCGGGTCGCGGGATCATAGTCCAGCTTTTCCACCACCGCATCGGTAATGACGGTGAGCCGCCCGGTTGCCATCGCGGCGGGCAATGTGCTCGACTGGGTCGAGAAATAGGCACCATAGGAGCAACCGCGCGCGCAGATCGAGCGGTTCTGGCATGCCCCGCGCTCGCCCTTGGCCTGGGTGAGGTTGGCGGTGCGGCCGATGGTCAGGCAGCGGTCGGGCCAGTTCGCCTTCATCACTTCGCGCACATGCTGTTCGACCGGATTCAGCGCCATGGGTGGCTGGAAGCGGCCATCGGGCAGCTGTTTCAGCCCCTCCTTCGCGCCGGAGACGCCGATGAATTCCTCCACCTTGTCGTACCATGGAGCAAGATCGGCATAGCGGATCGGCCAGTCGGTGCCGTGCCCGTCACGCTTGTTCGCCTCGAAATCATAGTCCGACCAGCGATAGGACTGACGCCCCCAGGTGAGCGAGCGACCGCCCAGCTGGTACGATCGGAACCAGTTGAAATCGGTGCCTTCCGCCTTGCCATAGGGGTTCTGCGCGTCATTGACGAAATGCCCCTGGGTATATTCGTTGAAATGCCGGTTGAGCATCTGGACGGCGTGTTCGCGCGCGTAGAGTTCCTGATCGCCCGCGCCACGGAACGGCATCTCCCACGGCGTCTTCATTTCGGTCGCATAATCCTGCTGATGGCGGATTTCGCGGCCGCGCTCGATCATCAGCACCTTTAGGCCCGCCTCGGTCAGCTCCTTGGCGGCAAGGCCTCCGGTAATGCCGGAGCCCACGACGATTGCATCAAAATCCATGGTCCTGCCTTCCCCCGCTCAACCGAAATCCACCGCAGTCCAGTCGCTCGAATAAGCGCGGGTCTGCGGGGTGACGGCGACATCTGGCGCATAGGTGCCGGGCACCAGGTTGAACTGGAGCTCCTGAGACCCGCCGGACTCGCTGGTGTAATAGCCGGTCAGGATCAGCGCCTTGATCGTCCGCCAGGGATGCTCGCGCACGCCCTCGGCATAGGCTTCACCATCGAGCTTCGTGAGCACCATCGCCTGTCGCTCGGGCGCGGCGTTGAGGAAATCGCCATCGGTGCGGCGGTCGAGCTCGGCCTCCAGCCATGCGGCCTGATCGAGCGAGCCATCCGTGCGGGCGTGGCGGACAAGATCCTGCGGCGCGTCCTTGGGCAGCGGTATGCGCGCCTTTTCCAGGCCGTGCGCCAGCCCCAGCAGCACGAAATCGCCAGCACCGACATCGCCTGCGCCTGGGGTGTTGGTGGCCGGAATGACGATCTGGCTGACCGTGCGCATCAGGTCGCGCTGGCGTTCGCTGGGTGCGTCTTCGGCGGCAAACAGGTCCAGCCGGATGGCCGCGAGCGGCACGCCGACCACCGCCGCCAGGATCGCTGCGCCACCCAGAAACCGCCTGCGGCTCCAGCCCTTGGGCTGCTCTTGCTCCATGATTCCCGCCTCTCCCTGCGCACCTATGCGTCTTGTCCCACTCTAGAAAATCACGTATCAGAATACAAATTCTATTTATAAAGGAGAGAGAAGATGCTGCGATGGTCCCGCCAGCTCGACTATGGCAAACATGCCGCGCCGTTCGCCTTGCCCGATACCGATGGGCGCCTGCGCACGCTGGAGGAATTTGACGCCCCCGCATTGCTCGTCACCTTTATCTGCAACCATTGCCCGGTGGTGCTGCATGTGCTGGACGGGCTGTGCCAGTTCGCGCGCGACTATGCCCCCAAGGGGCTGCAGGTCGTCGCCATCTCGTCAAATTCGCCCGAGGAATTTCCCGAGGACGATTACCCACACATGAAGCTGTTCGCGAAGGCGCACGACCTGCCCTTCCCCTATCTGCACGATGAAAGCCAGAACGTGGCGCTGGCCTATAATGCCATCTGCACCCCCGATTTCTTCCTCTACGGCCCCGATCGCGCGCTGTTCTATACCGGACAGTTCTGCGCCAGTCGGCCCAGGCTGCCGCATCCGCCGGTGCCCGGCGCGCCGCCGCAGCGCACCGATGTGCCGGTCACCGGCGAGGACATGCGCGCTGCGGTCGATGCGCTGCTGGCAGGACAGCCAGCGCCGCAGCCTCAGGTGCCGAGCGCGGGCTGCTCGATCAAATGGCTGCCCGGCAAGAACCCGTCCTGGGGGTGATGCTATGACCATCCTGGCGAGACACTGGGTCCCCGCCGCCGCCGTCGTGCCGCAGGAACGGGGACCCGATTTTCTGGGAACGGTCGATGGCGCCGACTGGTCAGAGGGAGGCGGCTTCTATCGCGGATTCTTCACCAGCTTCTGCATCCGAGCGGGCAAGGCGGTGTGGTTTCACTGGCCGCTGCCGACGCCTGTCGAACTCAATGGCCAGCGCATGGCGCTGCATTCGGCAAGCCTGTTATGGGAGACCAGCGACGGCGCGGCGCTCAACTGGGTGACGCTGCAGCATGGCGGCATGGACCGGATCGAGCTGACGCCGCGATTGCAGGTGCCCACCGCAGTGCCGGTTCCGTTCGATCCCGAGCCCGCGTTCCGTCCCTATTGCCCGGAAAACAACCGGCAGTTGAGCGAGATGGTGCTGCCCGCGCCGCTGCCGCTGCAATTCGGCGTGCAGCTGTGCGTGATGGTCACCGCGCCCGAAGACCGCGACGGGCTGGTGCGCTTCTATGGCGCAGGGGCGGATTTCATCACGGCCGCCTGATCGCGTCTGACCAAAAGAAAAGGGGCAGGCCCCGCCTCACCGGACCCACCCCTTCTCTTCATCTGCATCCCCTTGGGGGCGACCACATACGCCCCCGTCCCTCATGCAGATCAGAAGTCGAGCAGCATGCGCACGCCGTAGGTGCGCGGCGCGCTGAACTGCCAGTTGTAGATGTCGTCATTGCCCGCCGCCGTGAAGGCGGCATAGGTCAGCGGCTGGTTGTCTTCCAGATTGCGCGCAAACAGCTGGATACCGAACTTGCCTGACTCGTCGCGCCACTCGAGGGTCGCGTCGGTCTGGAAGAAGCTGCTCTGGCGCGAATCCCGGAAGTTGAACACATCCATGAAATAGGCCGACTTGAAGCGGGTGAAGATGCTGGGCGTCAGCGTACCGGAACTGCCCAGATCGAACACATGCTCATAGCCAGCCGCGATCACCCATTTGGGGGCGAGCGGCGTGCGGTTGCCCGCCAGATTGGGCTGGGTCACCGGATTGGTGGTGATGTCGTTGTCCAGGTCACCCAGGCCGGTGAGGCAGCCAAGCGTCGGGTGCGTTTCCGAGGCGCAGAAGACCGGGAACGAGGCCAGGAAGTCATCATATTCCGAGCTCAGATAGTTGATGCTCGCCGTGAAACGGCCCGAGTCGAACACCTTGATCGACGCATCGAGTTCCAGACCCCAGATGGTCGCGCCACCGGCATTGAACACCTGCCCGCCGATCGACGGATCCAGCAGAACCGCAGCCTGCAGGTCCTTGTAGTCGTAGTAGAAGCCGGAGAAATTGACGGTGCTGGAACCGAAGCTCCGCTTGATGCCGGCTTCATAGGCGGTGTTGGTTTCCGGCGCATATTGGCCGACCGTATCGAAGCCGCCTGCCTTGAAGCCGGTCGAGACCTTGGCATAGACCAGCGTATCGGTATCCGGCTTGTAGTTGACGCCCACCAGCCAGGTCAGCCTGTCTGCCTTGGCGCGCAGGATGTCGGTCCGCAGCGGCGGCGCGGTGATGCGGCGCACGCCTGTGTTGAACAGCGGCGATGTCGGATTGCCCAGGCCGCCCGGATAGAAGGGGAAGATGCCCGTGCGGCTGTCATCGGTGTAGCGGGCGCCTGCTGTGACCGACAGTTCGTCGGTGATCGGAATATCGACCTGGCCGAAGGCGGAATAGCTGCGGCTGTTCACGTCGCGGCGGAAATAGTTGATAAACGCGCCGTTCGCGCCGGTCAGGAACGCCGGCAGGAACGGCGGGCCGTTGAACAGGCCGCGTTCGATGAACAGGTCTTCCTTGAAGTAGAAGCCGCCGACTTGCCATTCGAAGGCACCAGCGCTGCCGCCGTTGAGGCGCAGCTCGTGGCTCTGGCTTTCGACATTGTTGGCGAAGTTCTTGAACAGGAATGCCGGGGTCAGTGCCGCGTCGAACGCTTCGACGGTGCGGCGATAGCCGCCGGTATAGGTCAGCGTGGCGCCCTCGAAATCATAGGCGATCTTGCCGCGAACAACCTTCGAATCCTGTTCGTTACGGCTGGGTGCGCGCGCCGACGTCAGGTAGTTCTTGCGATTGATCGTCGACAGGCCGTTGGTGTTCTGCGGGATGCAGACCACGAAACGCGGATCGGCACCGATGCGGTTCCAGCCATTCTGATTGCAGCCGGGTCCCGGGACCAGCGCGGGATTGAACGCCAGCCCGTTGTTGAAGTTCACAAAGGCATTGCCGGCAATGATGTTGTCGACTGCGCTGACCTCGAACGCGAGGTCGAGCGTCAGCGGATCGATCGGGTTCAGACGAATGCTGACGCGGCCTGCCCGGCTGTTGTCATTGCCCGTGCGGACATTGACATTGGGATGGCTGAAAAAGCCGTCGCGCTTCGAATAGGTGCCCGAGAAACGGATGCCGCCGATATCGCCGATCGGCAGATCGACGCCACCCTGGACCAGCACATGGTCGAAATTGCCGTAAGAGGCAGCCATGTTGAAGCCGAAATCATCGCCCGGCTTGCGCGTGATGAAGTTGACCGCGCCGCCCGTGGCGTTGCGCCCCTGCAGCGTCCCCTGAGGACCGCGCAGAACCTCGACGCGCTCCAGATCGAACAGCGAGGCGTTCATCACGGTCGGGCGGTTGATATATTCGCCATCGATATTGACGACGATCGAGGCGTCCTGTGTTTCGGCATTGTCGTTGGTGCCGATGCCGCGCAGCGTGACGCGCGTCAGGTTCGTATCGTTGGTGATCTGGACCGCCGGAGCCAGGCGCTGAATGCCGGTAAGATCGCTGATCCCCGCCTTTTCGACATCCTCGCCGCTGACCACCTGGATCGCGATGGGAACGTCCTGGACGTTCTGCACGCGGTTCTGTGCGGTGACGACGATTTCCTTGTCGGCTTCGGTATTGTCCTGGGCGAACGCGGGCGTTGCCAGCGCGATCGCGCCAACCCCCATGAGCAGCGCAGCACGAATTGCGTGTGAGTGCATATCGGCAATCCTCCCCTCAAAATGCCGCCTGCGGGTGGGCCCGCTTATGACGGTGTGATTAGAATGACTAAAACTAGAATGATGATTTTATATATTGCCCCGTCGCTGTCAAGCTTTAGCCATATCGATTGTAAAAATCGTCATCCATCAACTGTATCAATGGTGAATTTTCAAGCAGCTGAAATCATGTGGTTTTTTCGAAAACGCCCAGCGATCGCCCGCCTCCGGCCCTTGATATGGTTGCAACAGGTCATGCAAAAAATGCGTTGCCAAGCGGTGGTCCGCGCCATTATACGAATCACAATTCTAATAAATAGCGGCCACTCATGGTCGCCAGGCGATCCAGGCCACAAGGCCGATCGGTGCCGCAACATGGGAGAGAGACCATGTCCGGGACACGTCTGCGGCTTGCGGAAAAGCTGAGCTATGGCTTTGGCGATATGGGCTATAGCCTGCCCTATAATATGGCCAGCGGCTTTCTGCTGCTTTACTATGTGAACGTTGTGGGCCTGCCCGCCGCCGCTGTCGGGACCATCTTTCTCGTTGCGCGCTTGATGGATGCGGTGATCGACATGGGCGTCGGCATCGCGATTGACCGCACGCGCAGCCGTTGGGGCCGGACGCGGCCCTATTTCCTCTTCACCGCCATTCCCTATGCGCTGGTTTCGGTCGCCATTTTCGCGGTGCCTGGCGACTGGAGCCAGGGCGCGCAGCTGGCTTATGCCTTTATCACCTTCAAGCTGCTGGGCATCCTGATGAGCCTCGGCGCCATTCCCTATACCGCGCTGATGCCGATGATGACGTCGGACCGCGCCGAGCGGCTGAAGCTGGGCGGCATGCGATCGATCGGCACCTCGGTTGGCGTCGTCCTGGGCACGGCAGCAGTGCAGCCGATCCTTGCGGCTTATGGCGGCGAGAAGCAGCCGGGCGGTTATGTTGCCGCCGCCGCCGTTTTTGGCCTCCTGTCGATGCTGTGCATCCTGGCGCTGTTCCGCAACTGCCGCGAACGGGTGGTCGACGATTCGCCCGCACGCTTCCCCATCCTGCCCGAGATCGGCAAGATGCTGCGCAACCGCGCCTGGATGGTCTCCTTCCTGTTCTGCCTCGTCTATTTCGTGCGCTTCGGCGGGATGATGGCAATCACCGCCTATTTCGCGATTGATGTGATGCGCGCGCCGTGGATGATCGGCGTGATGCTCCCGGCGGTCGCGGGCATGCTGCTGCTGTCGGCCTTTTTCGCCCCGCCGATCCTGGCGCGCACCGGCATCCGCAAGGGATGCATCGCGGTGCTGAGCATCGCTGCTGCGCTGTTCGCGGTTCTGCCGCTCGTCGAGGGCCAGCCACCGGTGTTTCTGGCGATATATATCGCCGCCTGCCTTGCCAATTCGATCACCATCACTGCCGCCTTCACGATGATCGCCGAAACGGTCGATTACCACGAGGCGCTCTATGGCAGCCGGCATGAAGGACTGCTCTCTGCGGGGGTCAGCCTGGCCACAAAGGTCGGAATGGCGCTCGGCACGGCAGGCATCGCCTTCATCCTGGCAGGCGCCGGCTATGACCCTGCAGCCGTCACCGACGGCGCCAGAACGGCCATCCGCTGGACCTATTATGGCGGGGTGGTCGCGCTGCTGCTGGCGCAGGTGGGCATCATTCTGGCCTGGCCTGCCGGGCAGCCGCAGAAGGAATCGCATGGCCAGCTCGCACTGGAGGGCGCGGCGTGATGGGCTGATCGCTGATCGCCGCCGATGCGAAGATCCGGGTGCCGGGCACGGCGCATGTCGAGTTCAGCCTGCATGTCCAGCCGCTGATCCTGGGCGGGATCGAATAGGCGGGAACCGGCAAGGTCACGCTGCCCGAGCCGGACGAAGCGAAAAACTGTAAAAAAAAGGGTGCCCGTGGCCGGGGCACCCCGAGTGGGAAGCTCGTTTGTGGCGCCGCGCGTCAGGCGGCGAGCGCGCGGATATGGGCCAGCGCGGCTGCCGTATCGCCGCCGGTGGGGCTGAGCTCGAGGCCGAGCGGGCCAGCATATCCAGTGTTCTCGATCAGCTTGAGCATCGCTGGCCAGTCGATCTGGCCCGATCCCGGCTCACCGCGACCCGGCGAATCCGCGATCTGGATATGCCCGATCAGATGCGCGACCCTGGGCAGCACCTCGGCAGGATTTTCGCGCTCGGTGGTCGAATGGTAGAGGTCGTAGAGCAGCTTCACGCTGGGGCTGCCGACCTTCTCGATCACTGCGACGGCATCTTCGGTCATGCCGAACAGCACGCCGGGATGATCGACCCGGGTATTCACCGGTTCGAGCAGGATGATGAGGCCGTGCGCCTCGGCCACCGGAACGATGCTGGCAATGGCACCCGCGACGATGTCGAGCTGCATTGGCCGCTTCATATAGGGCACCGCAATACCCGAAGGCACGACGATATGGGTGGCACCCAGCTCGGCCGCCTCGGCCGCGGCCTGGGCAAACATCTCGCGGAAGCGATCATGCTGGTCGGCCATCACCAGCGCGATGCGCGGATCGGTGACCGTGGCGAGCAGTTCGCAGCCGGTCTCGGCCAAAGCCGCCTTGAGGCTGGGCACGTCGCGATTGGCGGTGGTGAAAATCTCCACCTTCTTGAAGCCCGCCCTGGCGGCAGCCGCCATCCGATCTTCCAGCCGGTCGCCGGCCTCGTGGAACATATATTCCAGGTTTACGCTGAGTTCGAAGGGCATGAATCAATCGTCCTTATGGGTTTCAGTACGCGAAGGTTTCGCTGAACGTGCGATAGGGTTCGGGCGGGCGCGCCTCGAGGCGCTGGGGCGTGTCGGTGCGGTACATGTTGCCCATCACCGTGGCGGGGCCATCGACCGGCGGCATGAACACCGGTTTGCCGTCCTCGCCGACATACATCAGGTCGACATTGAAGGCGTCATCTTGCGCAGCAGCGGCAAACGGAATCCAGCCCATGCCATAAGGCGCGCGGGCGACCTCGAAACAGTGGAAATGCCAGATCTTCCACTCGCCATCCTGCTTGATGAAGTCGATGCCGTATTTGAGATACACATTGTGCATCCACACCTTCTTGCCGCCCACCATCTCCTTCTCGAACATCCAGGCGGGCATGTTCTTGGCATGCTCGGGCTCTACCAGTCCGGATTCGACGCCGTTGACGATCCACAGCCCCTTGGCGGTCTGGCCGTCACCGGCAATCTCAATCATCGGCGTGGTGACGAAGTGCATGACCAGCTTGCCGCGAGGCGCGGGGCGCCCCTGATGATAGGAGATGATCTTGTCCCAGTCGGTATAGACGCCAAGGTTCGAATATTGCGCGCGGACGTCGGGCGTGCCCTTATTCGCCCAGAGCGGAATGATGTCCGTGTCGCGAAACGCGTTGTGCAGATACATGTAGCGCGAGAACAGGTTTTCGATCCTGGCACGATCCTGCGTGGCGGAGGCGGCCTGGCGCAGCCCGGCCAGCTCCTTTTCCAGCGCGGCGATGCGCTGGTCGGCGCTTTCGGCGGCGCTTGCCACCGGGGCGGTCAGTGCGCCCACTGCCAGCGCGGTCGCGGCAGCGCCGAGCAAGATTGTCCGAATGGTCATGAAGTCTCTCCCACTGCTTTCTGGCGATGCCGCGCCGCCAGCCCGACCAGAACCAGCAGCGCGACGAGAACGGCATTTTGCGGCAGGGCATCGGTCTCTGCCCGTGACCAGTGGACGGCCGCCGCCGCCATCTGGTTGATGACCAGCAGCGCTGCAGCCGTGCCAGCCCAGGCGCGGAGACGCGGCACGGCGATCGACAGCAGGATCGCGGCGAGCAGCAGCTCGCTCCAGCCGATCGTGCGCCCCAGCCATTCGGGCAGCGCCAAAGTCCACACCCGGTGCTGCGCCAGCTCTGCCAGGGGCGCGAAAGCCTTGTGATAGCCGACAAAGGCGAAGAACGCCGCAAGCAGCAGCGCGACGGGAATCGCAGCAGCAGTCAGCAGGCTCCGCACAGGCACTCGACTCTCCCAAATCTGCTCTCTTTCACCCAAATAAATATCATAATTCTAATTCTGTCAATCCATCGATTTCCGCAGAATTCCGCCAGATTGCAGGGGTTGACGCGCGGTCGAATTTATACGAATATTGGTTCTAATTAGGGCTTCGGCCCCAGGGAGAAGCCAGGAAAACCGACGCAGCGCGGCCTTGCCCCATCCCGAATCAACCAGTGCGATCCCGACGAGGAGAGGAACCAGAATGAGCTATGAGATCAAACGGGGCGTCAGCCTCTATTCCTATCAGAATGATACCTTTGACGGCACGCTGACCCGCGACGACTGCATCCGCATTTCGTGCGAACTGGGCGCGAACGGCATCGAGGTGATCGGCGAGCAGTCCTTCTGGGGCTGGCCCGAATGCGGCGTGAACGAAGCCGATGTCGCCGCCTTCCACGAAAGCATGAAGCGCTATGGCGGGGTCGGCGTCAGCCACGACTTCATGCTCGATTACAAGCGTTACAAGGGGCGTCCGATGCCGTTCGAAGAGCAGGTCGCGAGCGTGAAGAAGGACATCGACTTCGGTGCGCTGCTGGGCATGAAGTTCATCCGCGCCCTCGTCTCGATCGCCCCCGAAGTGCTGGTCGCCGCTGCGCCCTATGCCGAGGAAAAGGGCATCAAGATCCTGATCGAGGTGCACGCTCCGCTGCATTTCGATCATCCCTGGATCATCCGCCACGCCGAAGCCTTTGAAAAATCGGGCTCGGACGCGCTGGGCTTCCTGCCCGACATGGGCATGTTCCTGTTCAAGTTCCCGCGCGTGTGGAAGGAAAAGTTCATGCGCATCGGCGTGCCGAAGAACATCGCCGACTATATCGAAAAGGCGTACGAGGACCGCGTGCTGTCCGAATATGTCATTCTGGACGTGCGCGAGATGGGCGGCACCGGCCCTGCCATCGCGATGGCGGAAACGCTGCGCCACAATGCCGCGTTCGAGCCCAAGCGCATGCTCGACTTCATGCACCGCATCCACAATATCCACGGCAAGTTCTACGAAATGACCGAGGATTATGTCGAGCCCAGCATCCCCTATGACGAGATCGTCCGCGTGCTGAAACAGGGCGGCTACAAGGGCTATATCTGCTCCGAATATGAGGGCAATCGCTGGATCGAGGATGCCGAGGAGCCCAATTCGGTCGAGCAGGTCCGCCGCCAGCAGGTGATGCTGGCCCGCCTGCTGGGCGAGACCGAGACCCCTGCCCTGAAGACCCCCCTGGCCGCCTGAGGAGACCCGAAATATGATGGACCACAAGATGATCGTCGCCGGCAGCCTGGTCGCTGTTGAAGGCGGTTTCGCGCTCGAAGCCCGGCTGCCTTATTACCGGGGCCTTGGCCTTTCGATGGTCGAGGACGTCGCCGTCACCGTCGACGGTACCACCTATCCGCGCGAGGCCGTGCGCTTTTCCGTGCGCGACACGACCTACACGCTCGACGAAATGGAAAGCTGTTACGACAATCGCTGGAATTTCGGCGAAAAGGCCCTGATCAGCGTGCTGGGCGCAGAGCTCTCCCCCGGCCCGCACAAGGTTACCGTCGCGATCCGCAAGCGCATCTCGTACCTGCCCTTCGTACCGACGATGACCGCGAGCAAGGAGCTGGCGCTCGCCGCCTGATCCCGGGAAAACTGATACAGAAAAGGCCTCCGGAATCTCGCGATTTCAGAGGCCTTTTCGTATCCCGATGCCAAGCCGCTCAGTCGATCCCCATCAGCCGCCTGTTGAGCGCGCGGTCCGCGCCGCCGGCAGCGAAATCGTCGAACGCATGTTCGGTGACGCGAATGATGTGCTTGGCAATGAACGGTGCGCCCTCGGCCGCGCCCTGTTCGGGATGCTTGAGCGCGCATTCCCATTCGAGCACCGCCCAGCCGGCAAAGTCATTCGCCGCCATCTTGCTGAAGATCGCCGGAAAATCGACCTGGCCATCGCCCAGGCTGCGGAAGCGTCCCGGGCGATCAACCCAGGACTGATAGCCGCCATAGACGCCGCTGCGCCCATTGGGGCGGAACTCGGCATCCTTGACGTGGAAGCATTTGATGCGTTCGTGATAGATGTCGATATAGGCCAGATAGTCGAGCTGCTGCAGCACGAAATGGCTGGGGTCGTAGAGGATGTTCGCGCGCGGATGGTTGCCGACGCGCTCGAGGAACATCTCGAAGGTCACGCCGTCATGCAGATCCTCGCCCGGATGGATCTCATAGGCCGCATCGACGCCGTTCTCGTCGAATACATCGAGGATCGGCTTCCAGCGGCGGGCGAGCTCGTCGAACGCATCCTCGACCAGCCCGGCAGGCCGCGCGGGCCAGGGGTAGAAATAGGGCCAGGCCAGCGCGCCGGAGAAGGTCGCATGCGCATTCAGCCCCAGCTTGCGGCTGGCGATCGCAGCATTCTTGACCTGGCGCACTGCCCATTCCTGCCGCGCCTTGGGGTTGCCGTGGACCTCGGGCGGGGCAAAGCCATCGAACTGCGCGTCAAAGGCCGGGTGCACCGCAACCAGCTGACCCTGAAGGTGCGTCGACAGCTCGGTAATCTCCAGTCCCTTGTCGGCCAGCATCCCCTTGATCTCGTCACAATAGGTCTGGCTTTCGGCAGCGAGCGTCAGGTTGAACAACCGCTCGTCCCAGCTGGGGATCTGGATGCCCTTGTAGCCCAGGCCCGCCATATAGTCGGCAATGGCCTCCAGGCTGTTGAACGGTGCAGCGTCGCCCGCGAACTGGGCGAGGAAGATCGCAGGGCCCTTGATGGTCTTCATGGGGTTGGTCCTTTCAAACGGTCAGCGGCACCCAGCCGGAGCGTTCCCGGCTGGCGCGGACGGCAGTGTCGACAAAGGTCATGCCGCGCAGCGCATCCTCGATTCCGGGCAGCAGCGGCGCGGGCTCGCCGCGCAGCACGGCAGCGAAATCGCGATAGAGATTGGCGAACGCTTCCAGATAGCCCTCGGGATGGCCGGTCGGCGTGCGGGTGCGGCTGGCGGCATCGGGGCCGAGCTGCGGACCGCCGGCATGGACGATCTCGGTCCGGCCATCCAGGCTGTGCAGCGTCAGCGTATTGGGCACTTCCTGCCGCCACAGCAGCCCGCCCTTTTCGCCATAGACGCGGATGCGCAGGCCGTTCATCTCGCCAACCTCGATCTGGCTGGCGAGCAGCACGCCGCGCGCGCCATTGTCATAGCGCAGCAGCACCGTGCAATCGTCGTCGACCGGACGGCCCGGCACCACTGCGGCCAGATCGGCGAGCAGTTCGACCGCCTTTAGCCCGGTGATGAACTCGGCAAGCTGGAAAGCGTGCGTGCCGATATCGCCGATACATCCGCCGGGGCCCGAACGTGCGGGATCGGTGCGCCATTCGGCCTGTTTGCCGATCGCATCGCCCGCCAGCCAGCCTTGCGGATATTCGACCACCAGCTTGCGGATGCTGCCCAGTGCACCGGCGGCAATGCGCGCCCGCGCCTCGCGCACCAGCGGATAACCGGAATAGGTGTGGGTCAGCGCATAAGGCTGGCCCGCCGCGCTGACGCAGTCGGCCAGTTCGCGCGCCTCGGCCAGGGTGGCGGTCGCAGGCTTGTCGCTGATCACCGGCAGGCCCGCTGCCAGCGCCGCGCGCGCGGCAGGCAGGTGGTGATGATTCGGACTGACCACGGCGACGAAATCGATCCCGTCCTCGCGTGCCTTTTCGGCGGCGAACATCGCATCGAGCGAGGGATAGGCGCGGGCCGGATCGATGCGATAGCTTTCGCCCGCCTCGCGGCTGCGACCGGCATCGCTGGAAAAACAGCCCGCGACCAGTTCGATCTCGCGGTCCATTTCCGCAGCGATCCGGTGAATCGGGCCGATGAACGACCCCGGCCCACCGCCGATCAATCCCATTCGCAAACGCCGCATCGTCGATCCGCTCCTGCCCGTTATTTTATAATCCATATTCTAGTTTGCTCGATTGCAGATCGTCAAGCCGCTTGTCAGTCTGTCGCAAACGCCATCATGCACGGGCTTGACCACAGGCCATCCACGCCATAAACTCGAATGCGTATTCTAATAATAAGCTGCCATGAGCAGCGGGAGAGAGATGCGTGCAGGCCATAGCCAAGTTCTTCCGGGACCTTACCCTCAAGCCCCAGGGCGTGATCGTGGTGCTCGCCGGATTTCTGCCGATCATCGCCATCGTCGCCATGGGGCCGGCTGTCCCTTCGATGATCCAGCATTTCGCGCACGATCCCGAAGCGCGCGCCAAGGTGCCCGCAATGATCGGTGCGCCTGGCCTGGCCATGGCGTTGCTGCCCCCCTTTGCCGGGCTGCTGGTCGATCGCTATGGTCGGCGCCCGCTGCTGCTGCTGTGCACCGCGCTTTATGGCGTGTTCGGATCGGCCCCGCTGTTCCTCAATGACCTTGACCATATCTATTATTCGCGGCTGCTGCTCGGCGTGTCGGAGGCTGGCATCCTCACCGTCGTCAACACGCTGATCGGCGATTACTGGGACGATGCGGGCCGCAAGAACTGGCTGTTCCTCCAAGGCCTGCTCGGTCCCTTCCTGGCCGGGTTCGTGGCCTTGATCGTCGGATTTGCCACCACGGTGCAGTGGAACGGCGTGTTCCTGGTCTATCTGGTTGCCTTCCCCATCTGGGCGGCGATGTTCGTCTGGCTGTTCGAGCCGACAAAGGCCGCCGACAAGGGCGTGCGGATCGCCGCCGCGCCCGATACGCCCAAGACCCCCTTTCCCTGGATCAGCCTGGTCCAGATTGCATCGGTCACCCTGTTCTGTTCGATGCTCTACTATGTGTTCATCATCAACGGCGCGCTGGTGTTCCGCGAAGTGGGCGTGACCGAGCCCCAGAACTATGCCGCGATCATCTTCATCCCGCAGTTCTTCATCCTGGCCGGGGCCGGACTGTTCAAGTTGCTCTCCAACCAGAAGAACACGGTGCAGCTTGGCACCTTCCTGACGCTGATGGGGCTGGGCCTGGCCGGGATGGGGCTCGCGACGACACCCGCGATCATGGCGGCGGCGCTGATCGTGCAGCAGACTGCAGCAGGCATGGCCGTGCCGTCGCTGATCACCTGGACGCAGACCAAATTCGATTTCCACCATCGCGGTACCGGCATGGGCATGTGGACCGCGGCCTTCTTCCTGGGCCAGTCGCAATCGCCGCGGCTGGTGCATGTGATCGACGCCAGCGTCGGTTCGATGCAGGGCGCGTTCCTGATGGCAGGCTGCGTGGCATTGGGCGGGGCGGCCGCCGCGATGCTGACCGGCATGGCCACGCGGCCACAGGCTGTGCGCGCATGATCCGTGCCGTCGCCGCATCGCTTGCGCTCGTGCTCGCGTGCCCGGCGTTCGCGCAGGCGCTGCCCGAATTCCGCTTCAGCGACGCTGCGCCCGCCGACTATCCCGGCGTGATCCGCTTGGGTACGGGTCCGGGCCAGCCGAGCGAGGAGTGGTTTCGCCAGGATGGCGCCCTGCAGGTGCGCAATGTCGCCGAGGCGACGCTGACGCCCTTCCTGCCCAGGCCGCAATCGGCCACGGGCGCTGCGGTAATCGTCGCGCCGGGCGGCGGGTTTCTGGGGCTGGCGATCGAGGATGAAGGCTTTCGTGTTGCACGCTGGCTGGCCGATCACGGCATCGCTGCCTTCGTGCTGAAATACCGGGTGCTGCCTACCCCGGCCGATCCCCTTACCTTCCGGCGCGAGCTGGTTGCCGTGCGCACCGGCAAGGGGCCGGCAAGCTTTCGGCCACCTGCCGATACGCCGGCAGAGGCGCTGGCCGACGGTCAGGCTGCGCTGCGCCACGTGCTGACGCATGCCGCAGATTATGGCATCGATCCCGCGCGCACCGGAATGATGGGCTTTTCTGCCGGAGCCTTTCTCGCGCTATCGGTGACGGCCGCCGATGCACCCGACGCGCGTCCGGCCTTTGTCGCCCCGATCTATGGCCGGCAGGCCCCGAGCCCGGTGCCCGCCAAGGCCCCGCCAATGTTCGCGCTGATCGCGGCCGACGATCCGCTGTTCGGGCGCGAGGGCTTTGCGCTGGTCGAAGGGTGGCGCAAGGCCGGCGCGCCGGTCGAGTTCCACTTGCTGCAGAATGGCGGACATGGCTTTGGCCTGGGCCGAGCTGGCACCAGCAGCGCCGACTGGATTTACAGCTTTCACCGCTGGCTTGACGTGAACGGCATGCTGCACCGCAAACCTTGACAGGCATTTCGCGGTTGCACAAAGTTCTGATGCGCCGCATGTCGGTTGCCTCATAAAGGTGCGATGACGGAAAACTTGATGCCAAACCTACCCCTGCCCTCCCTCCCAGCCACGCAAAGTGTCGCCCCATGCCCGGCAGCGTGAAGAAGAAGAAGGATGCGGCCAAGGGGTTTGCGGTGGCCGATGTCAGCCGCAAGCCGCAACAGGGCCGCTCGCTCGCCTCGCTAAAACGCATGCTGGAAGCGGCGCGCGAGCTGATGCTGGAGCGCGGCAGCGAGGAATTCACGCTGCAGGAAGTGAGCGAACGCGGACAGGTTTCGATCGGATCGATCTATCTGCGCTTCGAAAGCAAGGACAATCTGGTCCGCGGTGTCATCGCCGAGGCGCTGGAAGAGCAGTCCGCCGAGGAATCGACCCTGGTCGAGCGGCTGAGCGCCGAATGCCCCGACCTGGCGAGCTTCGTCTTCGAATATGTCGAAGGCTATGCCGAAGTTCTGCGCAAGCACGCCCCGTTGCTGCGCCTGACCATGATGCGCGCCGAACATGACCCGCTGGTGGCCGCCCCTGGCAAGCAATATGCCTTTCGCGCCGAAGAGGACGCGACCAAAGCCATGCTGGCCCATGCCGATGAATTTGGCGGCGATGATCCAGCCGATCACGAGGTGAAGGCGCAATCGGGCTATCATGTCATCTTTGCCACCCTCGCCCGGCAGCTGAGCCTGGGGTCGAGCGGCGAGGCCGCGCATGCCTATGACTGGAACCAGATGAAGCGCGAACTGGCACGGATGTGCCTGGCCTATCTGCGCGCGGATTGACAAACCCCTCCTCTCAATTAGAGTTCTGATTCTAATAAAGGTGTAGCGGGAAAGCTGCGCCGGAATCAGGAGAAGAGGCATGGCGTCCGCCCCCAAGATCGCGCAGCGCCTGTCCTGGCCGCAGCGTCTGGCCTGGATGGTCTGCGCGATGCCCGAACTGGTGAAGTCCTTCGCCTGGGACGCGTTCGTGCTGTTCTTCTACGCGCAGGTCGTGGGCTTGTCCGGATGGCTGATCGGCGTCGCCATCGCGGTGATCATCCTGTTCGATACGCTGGTCGATCCGTGGATCGGCGCGTTTTCGGACCGGCTGCACGGAACCCGGCTGGGCAGGCGGCATACGCTGATGTTTGCCGCGATCCTGCCCTTCACGATCGGGATCGCCATGGTCTTCGCCCCCCCTGCCGGCATGGCCCAGATGCAGATCCTGGCCTGGCTGCTCGGCTGGGGCCTGCTGGCGCGCTGCGGCATCTCGTTCTGGACGGTACCGGCCTATGCGCTGGGCGGTGAACTGACCAGCGACACGGTCGAGCGGCGGCTGGTCGCGGTGCTGCGCAATGTCGGCAACCAGCTGGTCATCCTCACAGTTCCCGCCGTCGCGTTCGAGCTGTTCTTCGTCGCCGCGCCGGGCTTTCCCAAGCCGCAGCTCAACCCTGCACCCTATCCGGGCTTCGGCCTGTTCGTCGCCGCGCTGGGCGGCACACTGATGCTGCTGGGCGCGCTGGGTACCTATCGCCGTGCCCGCCAGATCGAGGCGCAGGAGAGCTTCGAGCCGGACCGCGCGCAGGCTTCGGGTCCGATCGCGGTGCTGATGCGGCTGGTGCAGGCGGTGCGCACCACCCCAAATATCGGCAAGCTGCTGATGGTCGCGTTTCTGGTGCTGTTCGTGAATTCGGTGATCAACCAGTTGTCGCTGCACCTCGCCACCTATTTCTGGCAGCTCGACCAGAGCTGGACGCCGCGGCTGCTGATGGCCGCGACCGCAGGCTCGCTGCTGGCAATGGTGCTGGCGCCGCTGTTCCTCAGGCTTTTCTCCACCCGCCAGGCGATGGTGCTGGGGCTCTGCGGCTTTTTCGCGGTGCAGGCGCTGGCGGTATTGCTGCCGCTGGGCGGACTCGCCCCGGCAGCAGGCACCGCCGCGATCGGCGGGCTGATCGCGGGGCTGCGGTTTCTGGGTGGGCTGGCTTATGGCCTGTATGTCGTGCCGTTCAACGTCGTGACGTACGAGATCGGCGACGAGCACGCCTATGATACCGGCCGCCCCGCCCAGGGGCTGGTGGCGAGCTTCATGTTCATCGGCCTGCAACTGGGCAGCGGCGCGGTGGCCCTGCTGGCGGGATCTTTCCTGGGACTGATCGACTTTCCCGTCGGGCTGTCAGTGGAGGCGATGCCGCAGGACAAGATCGACGCGCTCGCCTGGTTCGTGCTGGCGCTGGTAACGCTGGCGGGCGGCGCAATGGCCTGGCTGGTCAGCACCTTGCGGATCGACCGGACCAAAGTGGATGCGCTGCGCAGCGCGGCTCAGGAGGAAGCATGATGCAGACGAAATGGATGACAATCGCGATGGCCGCAGCGCTGATGTCTGGCTGCAGCGCTGCACCGCCACCCAGCCCGACTGAAGCCAACCGCGCCATTGTCGAGGATTTCGCCAGGCTGTTCTACGCACAGCGCGATGTCCGCCAGGCGTTCGAAAAGCACGTCGCGCGCGATTACATCCAGCATAATCCCGGCATTGCCGACGGGCGCGACGCCGCGATCGAGGCGCTGGCACCGATGTTCGCAAACCCCGATGCCCGGTTCGAGGTCAAGCGCATCCTGGTCGATGGTGATCTGGCCGCGATCCACCTGTTCGGGCGCGGTGATCCCGCTACCCCGGGGGCTGCCGTGGCCGATATCTACCGGCTCAAGGATGGCAAGATCGTGGAACACTGGGATGTGCTGCAACCGATCCCGGCCCAGTCGGCCAACAAGCATCCGATGTTCTGAACTGCCGCACACCGAATGCGGGCACGTAAAAGGGGCGCGGACCTGCAGATCCGCGCCCCTTTTGCGTTTTGTCGCCGGATCAGTGGCCTGCGAAGATGCGGCGGCACATCGCCTGGTGCTTTTCGACCTGATCGAAGCCATCATCGGGCAGATATGCATGGCCTTCCCATTCGCTCACCAGCGTGCCGGTAAAGCCGCCATCGCGGAACAGCGGCAGGATGGTCTCGTAATCGATCGCTTCCTCGCGGCCATCATCGCCCATGCCGTAGAATTTGCCATGGATATGGATGGTCCGGTCGACCAGCGCGGCCCAGCTCTTGGGATCATGGTTCGACAGGATGAAAAAGGCGAGGCTGGCGGCCTGGATATGGTCCGGCGCATGCCCTTCCTTCAGCGCCCATTCGCGCAGTCGACCGGCCTTTTCATGGCTCATGCCCGGCTCCAGCCAGACCTCTTTCAGCTTGTCGAGCAGGCTCTCCTTCGCGCCTTTCTCGCGCGCGGCGTTGAGCATCGATTCGGGAATGCGGCTCGCCGTGCCGCCGAAATCGGGGATCCAGCCGAGATAGGGCGTGTCGAGCCTGTCATACATCTCGCCATAGGCCTGTACAGCCGGGTGCCCGGCCCACATCGGCGCATGAACTTCCACGCCCATGCGGATGTCGAGCTCTTCGGCATAAGGCGCGATCTGGGGCAGCAGCTCGACCGGCAGCGCGAACTGATAGCGCACCAGGCCGAACCCCATCTTCTTGGCGGAACGCAGCTGGCGCTTGTGATATTCGACCAGCGTCGCATCGTCGATCGGCTGTGCGCCGGGACGCAGGAAACGGTCCGAATTGATCGCACAGGACGTGGCGTTGAGCCCCGCATCGGCCATCATCGCCTTGAACTTTTCGGCGAATTCATCCGACACATCGGGAAATTCGCGGAAATTCTGGAACCCGATGATCTCGATATTCGGGCCCATGCCGCGCCGGGCGACCTCGTGGAGCAGGCCGTCGAGCTCATATTTGCGGTTGAGCCAGGCATTGGTGAACGAATAGAGGGTGACGCCCGTCTGCGGGCCGGTGCTGGTGCTGGTCATATCAGGGCTTCCTTCAGGCGACGCAGAGCGTTTGCGTCTGCGTGTTCGCGCGCTTCATTCCGGGGATGTAGGGCGGGCTGATGAACATGCTCAGCGCCACCTCGTGCTCGCTTCCGGGCGCTGCAGTCTGGCCGGGAAGGTGCAGAAAGGCGCTGTCGCGCACGAACCAGAAGGCATTGGTCTGCTCGCCCAGTTCGCTGAGCGGCCAGACCATGCCATCGAATTCGACCCTGGCGTCGGACAGATCGACTGGCTGGCCGTCGATACGGACCTGGTCGATCTCGACGATGGAAAATGGCAGCGAGCGGTACCAGGGCAGCCGCATCGCCAGACGCAGCCCTTCGGGCGTGGCGCTCAGCCCCTCTTCTCCGATGATACGTTCAACCGGAAGCATCCTTCTCTCCTCGCTTAATTAGAATGATGTTTCTAATTGTGGCTTGACAGCGGGTCAAGGCTGGTGTTGAAAAAATCAGAACAACAGTTCTAGATTTAGCGCTCTCGTTCAGCAGAGCAGCCAGGGGAGAGGGGCTTGGCCCGGTTCGACTATATCATTGTGGGCGCAGGCTCATCGGGCTGCGTGCTCGCCAACCGGCTGAGCGCCGATCCGCGGCATCAGGTGCTGCTGATCGAGGATGGCGGGCGCAACGACCATCCATTCATCCTGATGGCGGGCGGGTTTGTGAAGATCATGGGCAACCCCGCCTATTTCCGTGCCTATCCGGTTGCGCAGCAGCCCGGACGGCGGCAGGAAATGCACGCCTATGGCCGCGGCCTGGGCGGCTCTTCGGCGATCAACGGCACCTGGTATCTGCCCGGCATGCCCGGTGATTATGACGGCTGGGCAGCCATGGGGCTGAGCGGCTGGGGCTGGGACGAGATGGCGCGCTGCATCCGGCAGGTCGAAAGCTACCGCGCGCCCGGCGCGCATCCGGGGCGCGGCCATGATGGCGAACAGCAGATCACCCCGTCCGATTACAAGGGCCCGGTCTTCGATGCGCTGGCCGGTGCCTTCGCGGAAGGCGGCATGCCCTGGGTGAGCGATATCACTGCCCCCGGCATCACCGGCGCAGGCCGATCGCAATATACCGTCGACCGCGCGGGCCAGCGCCATTCGACCTATGAGGCCTTTGTCGCGGCGATCCGCAGCCGCCCTAACCTGACCGTCATCCACCCTGTCGCCGTCTCGCGGCTGACCGTGCAGGACGGCCGCGTCACCGGCGTGGTGTGTGAGCGCGACGGTGTGGAAGAGGCACACCAGGCGGGCGAGGTCATTGTCAGCGCGGGCGTATATGGTTCGCCGCAGCTTCTCCAGCTGTCGGGTATCGGCCCGGGTGCCGAGCTGCAGCGGCTGGGCATCCCGGTGACGCATGACCTCGCCGCGGTCGGCCAGAATTTCGCCGATCACCAGAAAATGGGCGTGTCGTTCGACCTGCACAACAATCCCGGCAACAATCGGGAGTTTCTGGGCTGGCGGCTGTACCGCAACGCGATCCGCTATTTCCTGACCCGCACCGGGCCGCTGGCGCGCGTCGGCATGCCGATCACCGGGCTGATCTCGACCGAGGGCCTGGACGACTGGCCCGAATTCCAGGTCGCCGCCGCACCCTTTGCAATGCGCACGATCAACGAGATGGCTGAGCGTCCCGGCAGCCCGCTGACCGACCGGCCCGGCCTCACCTTTTCAGGCTATCACCTTCGCCCGAAGAGCCGGGGGACGGTCACCCTTACCTCGCCCAGCCATCGCGACGCGCCGGTGGTCGATCCGAAGATGTGGAGCGACCCGTATGACCAGCAAAAGGCGATGGAGCTGTTCCACCTGTTCCGCAAGCTCGCCAGCATGCCCGCGCTCGCTCCGTTCATCGGCGATGAGCGGATGCCTGGCGCCGCAGTAAAGGACGGAGACGCACTGGTCGCCGAGGTGCGCAAGATGACCGAATGCGGGCTGCACGGAACCGGCACCTGTTCGATGGGCACCGATCCCGCAGGGTCCGTGGTCGATGCGCGCTGCCGGGTGCATGGCCTGGCCGGGCTGCGCGTGGTCGATTGCTCGATCATGCCCAGCCCTGTTTCGGGCAACACCAACGGCCCTGCGATCGCTCTGGCGCAGCGCGCCTCCGAGCTGATCCTGGAAGACGCGCGCGGATAACGCGATGTATCTGGGCATCGACATCGGCACCTCCGGGGTCAAGGCGGTTCTGCTGCACCCGGATGGTCATGTCGCCGCCCAGGCGAGCGCCGCGCTCGACGTGCAGCGCCCGCAGCCGCTATGGTCGGAACAGGACCCGGCAGAATGGTGGCGCGCGACCGAGACGGCCGTCCTCGCGCTGCCAGCCGGCCTGCGCGCGCAGGTGGACGGCGTGGGCCTGGCCGGGCAGATGCACGGCGCGACGCTGTTGGGCGCAGATGACCGGCCATTGCGCCCCGCCATCCTGTGGAACGATGGCCGCAGCCATGCCGAATGCGCCGCGCTGGAGGCTGCCGTGCCTGATTTGCGCGCCATCGCGGGCAATATCGCGATGCCCGGCTTTACCGCGCCCAAGCTCGCCTGGGTGCGCGCGCACGAGCCTCAGATCTTCGCAGACACGCGGCATGTGCTGCTGCCCAAGGACTATATCCGGCTGCTGATGACCGGTGACAGGGTCAGCGACATGTCCGACAGCGCGGGCACGCTTTGGCTCGATGTCGCCAGACGCGACTGGTCGGACGAACTGCTCGCCGCGACCGGGCTGACGCGGGGGCACATGCCGCGTCTGGTCGAGGGCAGCGAAATCGGCGGGACGCTCCGCGCCGAGGTCGCCGCGCGCTGGGGCATGGCCAGCGTGCCCGTTGCGGGCGGCGCGGGCGACAATGCGGCGGGTGCGGTCGGCGTCGGCGTGGTGCGCGATGGCGATGCGCTGCTGTCGCTCGGCACATCGGGGGTGATCTTTGTCGCCACCGACACGCTGCGCGCCAATCCCGATGGCGCGGTGCACGCCTTTTGCCACTGCCTGCCGGGGCTTTGGCACCAGATGAGCGTGCACCTGTCTGCCGCCGTCTGTCTCGATTGGGCGGCAGCGATGATGCACCTCAGCGTGCCCGGCATGCTCGCTGCGGCAGAGGCCGAGGGCGCTGGCCAGGGCAGCGAGCTGTTCCTGCCCTATCTGTCGGGCGAACGCACCCCGCATAACGACCCGCATGTGCGCGGCGCATTTCTGGGGCTCAGCCATGACAGCAGCGCGGGGCGCATGGCCGCAGCCGTGCTGGAGGGCGTCGCCTTTGCCCATGCCGATGGCCTCGCTGCGCTGCAGGCCGCCGGAACCCGCATCGAGAGCCTGTCTGTCATCGGTGGCGGCGCACGCTCGACCTGGTGGGGCCGGATCATCGCGGCCGCGCTAAACGTACGGCTCGATTATCTCGACGGCGGCGAAGTCGGCCCGGCGCTGGGCGCGGCACGGCTGGCGCAGATCGCGGCCACCGGCGCCGATCCGGCGACCATCTGCACCCGTCCGCCGGTCCGCGAGAGCATCAATCCCGATCCCGCGCTGGCCGAGCGCCTGGCCCCGAAGCTCGCCCGGTTCCGCTCTGCCTATGCCGCCATAAGAACGATCTGAGAGGAAACACCGATGTCCGCCGAATATTTCGCCGCATTCGACACCGTCCGCTTCGAAGGGCCGGAGAGTTCCAACGATCTTGCCTATCGCTGGTATGACAAGGACCGCGTGGTGATGGGCCAGCGCATGGAGGATCACCTGCGCTTTGCCGTCTGCATGTGGCACAGCTTCTGCTGGCCTGGCAGCGACGTGTTCGGCGCGGGCACCTTCAACCGCCCCTGGCTGCAGGGCCCGATGGACGCTGCGAACGCCGCCGCAAAGCGCGAGGCGGCGCTGGCCTTTGTCGAGAAGCTCGACCTGCCCTTCTATTGCTTCCACGATGTCGACGTGATGGCCGATGCCGAGACCATCGGCGATTTTCGCAGCAGTTTTGCGCAAGCCGTCGACCATCTCGAGCAACTGCAGGCGCAGCATGGCCGCAAGCTGCTCTGGGGCACGGCCAATCTGTTCAGCCACCCGCGCTATATGGCGGGCGCGGCGACCAATCCCGATCCCGAAGTCTATGCCTGGGCGGCCGCGCAGGTGCGCGATGCGCTGGAGGCAACACACCGGCTTGGCGGCGCCAACTATGTGCTGTGGGGCGGACGCGAGGGCTATGATTCGATCCTCAACACCGAGATCGGTACCGAGCAGGAGAATTTCGGGCGTTTCCTGTCGCTTGTCGTCGATCACAAGCACCGCATCGGCTTTACCGGCACCATACTGATCGAGCCCAAGCCGCACGAGCCGACCAAGCACCAATATGATTTCGACACGCAGACCGTCTACGCGTTCCTCAAGCGCTTCGGGCTGGAGAACGAGGTCAAGGTCAATATCGAGGCGAACCACGCCACCTTGTCCGGCCATACCTTCGAGCACGAGATCGCAATGGCCCGCGCGCTCGGCATCCTGGGGTCGATCGATGCCAATCGCGGCGATCCGCAAAATGGCTGGGATACCGACCAGTTCCCCAATTCGGTCGAGGAACTCACCCTGGCCATGCTGGAGGTGCTGCGCGCCGGGGGCCTGGGCAATGGCGGCTTCAACTTCGACGCCAAGGTGCGCCGCCAGTCGATCGATGCCGTCGATCTGTTCCACGGCCATATTGGCGGGGTCGATACGATTGCCCGGGCGCTGCTGCGCGCCGCCGCGATCATCGAGGATGGGCGGCTAGAGGCATTCCGCGCCGAACGCTATGCCGGCTGGCAGGGCGAGCTGGGCCGGATGATCCATGCCGAGGGCACGACACTCGCCCAGATCGCCGACCGCGCGGTGGTATCGAACAGCGCCCCTGCCCCGCGATCGGGACGGCAGGAATATTGCGAGAATCTGGTCAACCGCTTCTGACCTCTCGCCGCCCTCGCGTCCGCTTGTGACGCGAAGGGCGGCGTGATAGCCTGACAGCATCATGGCAGAGGCCGAACAGCACGCCGCCGTCATCCGGTCGGCCATCGCCTCCCCCGCTGCGGCGGCGCAATCCTTGCTGGCGGCATCCTGGTGCCGATCGGCGCTGCGCCATGGGCTCGACCCGGCGCATGGCCCCGCCGCCGACCGTCTCGATGCAATGCAGCTGACCGAGGCGCGCGAGGCCAATGCCCGGTTGCTCCGTCATGCGCGGCCCGTGCTCGACACTTTGGCGCGCAGCATCGTGCGCACCGGGCGCTGCCTGCTGCTGACCGACAGCAACAGCCTGATCCTAGAAGGCCGGATGACCGACGGCGACGCCGCGATGTTCGACCGTGCGCGGCTCGTGCCCGGCGAATGCTGGTCCGAAGCGGCGGAAGGCACCAACGGCATCGGCACCTGCGTGGTCGAGGACCGCCCGGTCGCGATCCTCAAGGACCAGCATTTCCTCAGCAGCAATACCCATGTCAGCTGCATGGGCGTGCCGATCCATGGCGCGGATGGGCGCATCATCGCCGCGCTCGACGTTTCCACCAACCGGTATGACCATGATCTCGATACCACCGCCCTGGTCATGGCCGCGCTGCAGGAGGCCGCGGCATCGGTCGAGCGGCTGATGTTCACCGACACGTTCAGCGATTGTCGCATTGTCCTGCTCGACCAGCAGACGCACGGCCATGCCGCAATGGTGGCGGTCGATCGCGACGATCTGGTTATCGGCGCAAGCCGCGCCGCGCGCCATCATGCGCTGCTCGCAGGGGTCAGCGCTGCCACGCCCGTTCCGCTTGCCGATCTGTTCGGCCTGGGCGAGGAAGACCCGATCGCGGCGGCCGAACGCAAGGTGCTGCGCCAGGCGCTCGCCCGCTGCGGCGGTAATGTCGCAGCGGCTGCCCGCAGCCTGAGGATCGGCCGCGCCACCTTCTACCGCCGCATGGAGCGCGCCGGAATCCAGTGATTGATCGCCTCACCTGTCTCAATCGCGAGACAGTTGCATGGCGCAACCTTCGCCCCTCCCCTCGCCCGCACGCCGCGCCGCTGCCAGCCTGTGCCTCGCGAACCGCTGAGTCCCGGCACATCACGGGCCAGTCGCCAAGCGAGAGGAGAATATTCATGGACATGCACACCCCTGCCGCGCTGCTGATGCGCCCGCCGCTCAAGGCGCATTACGACAACTGGATCGGCGGCCGCTGGGTACCCGCGAAAAGCGGTGCGACCTTCGACAATGTCTCGCCGCTGACCGGCAAGGTCATCGGCACCATCGCCCGCTCCGGTCCCGAGGACGTCGAAGCCGCGCTCGACGCCGCGCATGCCGCAAGGGTCGCTTGGGGCCAGACCAGCGTCGCCGAACGCGCACTGGTGCTCACCCGCATCGCCGATCGGATGGAAGAAAACCTAGCGCATCTCGCTGAGGCGGAAACCTGGGACAATGGCAAGCCGATCCGCGAGACCATGGCCGCCGACCTGCCGCTCGCCATCGACCATTTCCGCTATTTCGCCGGCTGCATCCGCGCGCAGGAGGGCGGAATCTCTGAGATCGACCGCAACACCATCGCCTATCATTTCCAGGAACCGCTGGGCGTGGTCGGCCAGATCATCCCGTGGAACTTCCCGCTGCTGATGGCGTGCTGGAAGCTCGCCCCGGCGCTGGCTGCGGGCAATTGCGTGGTGCTCAAGCCCGCCGAACAGACCCCTGCATCGATCATGGCGCTGATCGACATTATCGGCGACCTGCTGCCCGATGGCGTCGTCAATATCGTCAACGGCTTCGGGCTGGAGGCAGGCAAGCCGCTCGCCTCGTCGAAGCGCATCGCCAAGATCGCGTTCACCGGCGAGACCTCAACCGGGCGGCTGATCATGCAATATGCCAGCGAGAACCTGATCCCAGTGACGCTCGAACTCGGCGGCAAGTCGCCCAACCTGTTCTTCGCCGATGTGATGGCCGAAGATGACGATTATCTCGACAAGGCGATCGAGGGCTTCGTCATGTTCGCGCTGAACCAGGGCGAGGTGTGCACCTGCCCGTCGCGCGCGCTGGTGCAGGAATCGATCTACGACCGGTTCATGGAGCGCGTGCTGCGGCGCGTCGCCGCGCTGAAACAGGCCAATCCGCTCGATCCCGAAACCATGATCGGCGCGCAGGCCAGCGCCGAGCAGCAGGCCAAGATCCTGAGCTATATCGATATCGGCCGCGCCGAAGGGGCGGAGGTCCTGGCGGGCGGAGCAGCCGCGCAGTTGGGCGGAGACCTTGCTGGTGGCTATTATGTCCAACCCACGGTGCTGCGCGGGCACAACAAGATGCGCGTGTTCCAGGAGGAGATTTTCGGCCCCGTCGTATCGGTCACAACCTTCCGCGACGAGGACGATGCGCTCGCCATCGCCAATGACACCATGTTCGGTCTGGGCGCGGGCGTGTGGAGCCGCGACATCAACCGCTGCTATCGCCTCGGCCGGGGGATCGAGGCTGGCCGCGTCTGGACCAATTGCTATCACGCCTATCCCGCGCACGCGGCGTTCGGCGGCTACAAGCAGTCGGGCATCGGCCGCGAGACGCACCGGATGATGCTCGATCATTACCAGCAGACCAAGAACCTGCTGGTGTCCTACGAGCCGAAGAAGCTCGGCTTCTTCTGATCACAAGCCCGGGCGCGGCATCGCGCTGCGCCCGGTCGCCCATCCTGCCTTGTCGGCGCAACCTCATGCGGGCCGGTTCGTAAGCCCATCGAACCCCCGCACAAGGATGCAGCCCCCATGACTCTCAAAGCCATCGCCATCAACTGCACGCTCAAGCGTTCGGGCAAGGAAAGCTCCTCGACCGATGCCATGATCGAGCTGATTTCCCAGCAGCTGTCCAAGCACGAGGTCGAGCTGACCGAGACGATCCGCATCGCCGATTACAACGTGCTGCCGGGCGTCAGCTCAGACGAGGGCGACGGCGATGAATGGCCCGATTTGCGCAAGCGCATCCTCGCCGCCGATATCCTGATTTTCGGCACCCCGATCTGGATGGGCCAGATGTCGAGCATCGCCAAGCGCGTGCTCGAGCGGATGGACGCATTCCTCGACGAGACCGACGAGCTTGGCCGAATGCCCAGCTTCTCCAAGGTCGCGGTGGCGGCGATCGTCGGCAACGAAGACGGCGCGCACCGCACCTCTGCCGACCTGTTCCAGGCCCTGAACGATGTCGGCTTCACCATTCCGGCGGGTGCGGCCTGCTATTGGGTCGGCGAGGCGATGGGCAGCACCGACTTCCAGGACCTCGACGAGACGCCGGAAGCTACGTTTGAAACCGCGCGGATGCTCGCGGCGAACACCGCGCATCTGGCCGGACTTCTTAAGTCAAATCCGTACCCGGGCGACGAGGAGCATGACGACGAGAGCTGAACCGTCGGCGTAATTCCGCCTCTGCGCATAAACCCTCACGCCCCGGTTGCACGATGGCCCAAGCTTGTATAAGCATACCATAAAAGCAGGAGAGGCGTGATGGTATATGTGCTCGGCGGGTGCCAGACGGATTTTGCGCGCAACTGGGCGCGCGAGGGGCTTTCGATAGGCGACGGCTTTGTCGAAACGGTCCGTCAGGGGCTCGACGCGACGCGCCTCGATGCGGCCGAAATCGAAAGCGGCCATGTCGGCAATTTCGTCGGCGACCTGTTTTCAGGCCAGGGCCTGCTCGGCGGTTTCTTCGCCTATGTCGATCCGGCGCTCGATGGTCTTCCCACCTCCCGCCACGAAGCAGCCTGCGCCTCGGGCAGCGTGTCGGTCCTCGCTGCAGCCGCGGAAATCGAATCCGGGCGCTATGACCTGGCCTGCGTCGTCGGCATCGAGATGATGCGCAACGTGCCGGGGCAGAAAGCCGCCGAAAATCTGGGCGCTGCCGCCTATCAGGGCCGCGAGTTCGGCGATGCGCAATTCGTGTGGCCGCGCGCCTTTTCCGACCTGGCCGAAGAATATGACGCGCTGTACGGCCTCGATTACGACCATCTCGGCCGCATTGCGGAGATCAACTTTGCCAATGGCCGGCGCAACCCCGCCGCGCAGACCCGGCAATGGCAGTTCGGCCCCAGGAGCTTTACCGAGGATGACGAGGCCAATCCGGTCGTCGAAGGCCGTACCCGCAAGAATGATTGCGGCCAGGTGACCGATGGCGCTGCGGTGGTGTTCCTCGCCTCCGAAAAGCGCGCGCGCGAATATGCGGCCAAGCGCGGCATTCCAATGGAATCGCTGTCGCGCATCGCCGGCTGGGGCCACCGCTCGGCGGCGCTCGGCTATCGCGACAAAAGGCGCATGGCGGGCGACAGTCCCTATCTCTTCCCGCAGGTCAAGCGCGCCATTGACGATGCCCGCGCGCGCGCAGGCGTTTCGGGAATCGAGGCGATCGATGCGGTGGAAACGCACGACTGCTTTGCGATGACCGAATATATGGCGATCGACCATCTCGGCCTTACCGCGCCCGGTGAGGCGTGGAAGGCGGTCGAGGCTGGCGATATCGAGATCGGCGGCAAGCTGCCGATCAATCCCTCGGGCGGGCTGATCGGGCTCGGCCATCCGGTGGGGGCAACAGGCGTGCGCATGCTGCTCGATGCGCACCGTCAGGTGACAGGCCAGGCGGCGGACAACCAGGTCGAAGGCGCGCGCCGCGTCCAGACACTCAACATCGGCGGATCGACCACCACCACGGTCAGCTTCATCGTGGAGCAGGCAGCATGAGCGACACCCGTTTCAACCAGTTCAAGCAACTGATCGCCGCCTGGACCCGCAAGGATGCCGAAGCCGTGCTTGGCATGCTGCACGACGATGTCGTCTGGCATTATGCTGCCGCCATCGCCCCGCCTGCGCGCGGCAAGGCCGAGGCGCGCGCGTTTATCGATCGGTTCGGATCGACCATTGCGCAAGTCAACTGGCGCATCTTCGCGCATGCCGAAACCGCCGACCGGCTGTTCGTCGAGGGTGTCGACGAATATGTGACGACAGACGGCGTCCGCGTCGCCGCGCCCTATGCCGGGATCATCGAATACAAGGGCGACAAGATCATCGGCTGGCGCGATTATCTCGATCGCGGCACGGTCGACGCGATCAAGGCGGGCAAGCCTTACCCTGCGCAGGTCAAGGAACTGATCGACCGGCCTGCCGCATGACGACCGCAATGCTTGCCGAAGCGCCGTTCCGTGAGGCCGAATTCATGCCGGTCGACCTCGCGGTGGAGCGGCGCGATGATGGCACGATCATCATCAAGAGCCGCGTGCCCCTGCGCGACTTTGACGCCAATATCCCGCGTGCCTTTGCCGCACGCGCAGCGCTCAAGGGCGATGCCCCGGCGATCGGCTGGCGCGGGCCGGACGGGCAATGGGCCTATCGCAGCTACGCTGAGATCAAGCGCGACATGGACGGCGCGACCCGCTGGCTCACGGAGAATTTTCCGCGCGGCACCAGGCTGCTGATCATCGCGGAAAACAGCCTGCCGGTCGCGGTGATGACCTTTGCCGCCTGGGCAGCGGGCATGATCATCGTTCCGGTGAGCATCGCTTATGGTCTGGCGGGCGGTGATCATGCGCGGCTGCGGCACGTGATCGCGCGGACGCAGCCAGAGGCCATCCTGGCCGAACCGCACCCCGCCATCGCCGCCGCGCTCGCCGCGACCGCGCCGGACGCACGCATCATCAGCAGCGATCCTGCGCCTTTTGCCGGCGCCACGGCTTATGCCGATGTCATCGCGACCGATCCTGGCACGACGGCAGCTGAGGCCATCGCAAATGTCGATCCCGATGCTGCGGCGATCTACATGCTGACTTCGGGCTCGACCGGGCTGCCCAAGATCGTGCCGCACAGCCTGACCGCGCTCGCCGCGTGCGGGGCGCAAGGGCTGGACATGATCGGCAAGGCGGCCGGCTGGGACGATGTGATGCTCGACTGGCTGCCCTGGCATCATGCCGCGGGCGCCTCCGTCATGCGCACATGCCTGCTGGAAGGCGGCACGCTGCATATCGATGCGGGCAAGCCGCTGCCCGGCCTTTTCGACCAGACCCTCGCCAATCTGCGCGAGATTTCGGTCGCCTATTTCAACAATGTGCCCACCGGCTATGCGATGCTGGTCGATGCAATGGAGCAGGACGCAGAGCTGCGCGCGCGCTTCTTCGCCAAGATGCGGCTGATGCTTTATGGCGGCGCCGGGCTACCCCAGCCGGTCTATGATCGTCTGCAGGAGCTGGCGATCGCGGAAACCGGCCACCGCATCCACATGACCACCGGCTATGGCATGACCGAGACGGTGTCCGGCTGCATGGCGATCCATTTCCCCGCTACCCGGGTCGGTATCGGCCTGCCCGCGCCCGGCCTTTCGCTCAAGCTCGTGCCCTGTGACGGACGCTATGAGGTTCGGCTCGCCGGGCCGAACGTCATGAAGGGCTATCTGGGCGATCCCGACAAGACGGCAGCAGCGTTCGATGAGGAAGGTTTTTACCGCACCGGCGATGTCGCGGTGTTCCATGACGAGGATGATCATGGCCAGGGCCTCGCCTTTGCCGGGCGGCTGGCCGAGGAGTTCAAGCTCGCCAATGGCAACTGGGTCTATGGCGGCGCGGTGCGTGAAAAGCTGCTCAAGGCCTGCGATGGCCTGATCGCCGATCTGGTGCTGGCCGATGACGGCAGCCCCTATCTCGCCATGCTTGCCTGGCCCAAGCCCGGCGCGACGCTGGAGACGGTGGCCGAGGCGGTGCGCGGCTATAATCGCAGCGCGCGCGGCGGCGCGGTGATCAAGCGCATCGCCCTGTTCGACACGCCGCCCAATCCGGCGGCACACGAGCTGTCCGACAAGGGCACGATCAATCGCCGGGCGGTGCTCGACGGACGGCGCGCCGCAGTGGAGCGGGTGTTTGCCGATCCGCCGGGCGAAGGTGTCGCGATCACCGGCTGACGCGCCGAAACTACGCAATAATCGGGAGAAAACGGGATGCTGATGATTTTGGCGATCAACGCGGCTGTGCTGGCCGCGTGCTTTGTCGCCTTGTGGCTGATCTGTCTGGGGACGCGCGATGTGACCCCGGTGGACAGCTTCTGGGCCTGGGGCATGCTGGTCATGGCCATATCCACATTTGTCCAGGCCGATGGCGATCCCACGCGCATGCTGATGCTACTGGCGATATCGGGCCTCTGGGCAGCGCGGCTGGGCACGTTCATGCTCTGGCGCTGGCGCAGCCATGGTCCGGACCGGCGCTATTCGGCGCTGCTCGGCAAGGCGCAGCAGCACAAGGGCTGGAGCTTCGCGCGCGCCTCGGGCCAGCTGGTGTTCGCGACGCAAGCCCCGCTGCTGTTCGTCGTCTGCCTGCCGGTGCAGCTGGGCCAGATCGACGCCACGCCGCCGGTCGGCACTTTGGGCATGATCGGCGCTGGCATCGCGCTGTTCGGCATTGCGTTCGAGACGATCGGCGATGCGCAGCTGGTCGCGTTCAAGGCCAAGCCGGAAAATCAGGGCAAGCTGATGACCAGCGGCCTGTGGCGTTATACCCGCCACCCCAATTATTTTGGCGATGCTACCACCTGGTGGGGGCTGTGGCTGATCGCGGCCGAGACTTCGACGGGCCTTGCAGCCGTGGTTGGCCCCATGCTGCTCACCTGGACGCTGATGAAATGGTCGGGCGCGCCAACGGTCGAAAAGCGGCTCGCCAAGACGCGCGAGGGCTATGCCGATTATGTCGCGCGTACCTCGGGCTTCATCCCTATGCCGCCGAAGCGCGGCTGAGCGCGGCCTGGGTCAGCGGGTTCCGGCCCGCTGATCCAGCCGCTTCGCCGCCTCGCGGAAACCGGCCTCGATCTCGTCGACAATCACGCTGACCGGCTCGATACCCTGCACCGTGCCGATCCCCTGGCCTGCCGCCCAGAGATCCTTCCACTTGGCATGCGGATCGCCGCCATAATCGCGGGTGGCGGGCTTGCCGAGGTCCTTGGGATCATAGCCGCACGCAACCAGCGACGGGATCAGCCACGACGCGGGCGTGCCGGTGATCGCAGGGCTGACGACCAGATCCTCGATATGGCTGTCCACCACCATCTGCTTGTAGCCGGGCACCGCCATGCTCTCTTCTGCTGCGAGAAAGCGCGTGCCCATGTACACGAGGTCCGCGCCCGCCGCGATTGCGCCGGCGAGGGCCGCGCCATCGGAAATGCCGCCGCCGACGCAGATGATGCCTTCGAACTCGGCGCGCAGCGCGGTGATGAACGCGAAGGGCGACAGGAAACCGGTATGCCCGCCAGCGCCCGCCGACACGCAAACCAGCCCGTCCGCGCCCGCCGCAGCCGCCTTGCGCCCCAGAGCCACGGTGATGACATCAGCGAGCACGATGCCGCCATAGCTGTGCACCGTCTCCACCGCCGGAGCCGGGCTGCCCAGCGCGGTGATGACGACCGGCGGCTTGTGCTTGGCGATCAGCGCCAGGTCATCGGCGAGCCGCTGGTTGCTGCTGTGCGTAACGAGATTCGCCGCCCAGAGACCCGGTGCGCCAGCGGTCTCGGCGGAAATGCGCGTCATCCAGGCGTCGAGGTCCGCCGCCGTGCGGCAATTGGGCGTGGGGAAAGCCCCGATAATGCCCGCGCGCGCCGCAGCGATCACCATTTCGGGGCCCGACACCAGGAACATCGGCGCGGCCACCACGGGCAGGCGCAATTTTTCGATCATCATTCAGATTCGCTCCACGATGGTTGCCACGCCCACGCCCTGCGCGCCGGTCGCCACGACCAGACCCAGCGTGCCCCCTGCCTCTGCCAGCGCGTCGACCAGTGTCGAAAGCAGCACGCCGCCGGTCGCGCCCATCGGGTGCCCCTTGGCGACATGGCCGCCGCTGACATTGACCTTGTCCGGATCGGGCGCGCGGTCGCGCAGGAACTTGGCGTACGTCACGGCGAACGCTTCCATGAACTCGATGCGGTCCATGTCGGCGAGCGTCATCCCTGCCCTGGCCAGCGCCTTGTCCATCGCGGCAAAGCCTGCGGTGAGCGAATCCCAGGGGTCGCCGCCGATTTCGACATGCGCGACGATGCGCGCGATTGCGCCCTCGCGCGGGCCGATCAGCGCCAGCGCCGCGCCATCGGTCATCGGCGGGGCATGCGCGACGGTGTGGCGATGATCGATGGGCCGGTCGCCCAGAATGTCGCGATAGCCTTCCGCCAGCGGCGGAAAGGCGGGGGGCAGCGCCTGCAGCCGGTCGAGCGTCATCGGTCGCACCGCCTCTTCGCGGTCCAGCCCTGCCACCGCAATGCGCGAGGCAAGCAAGGCGGGCCTGTCCTCGGCTGCTGCTGCGCGCGCCTGTGAAACCAAAGCGACGGAATCCAGCTCGTCGCGGGTGATACACTCCTTCTGCGCCAGCAGGTCGGCCGCCAGCGCGACCTGGATATAGCGCCGGTCGGGCGGCAGTTCTGCGGCGGTATAATAATCCGCCTTGTCGGCCATGAACGCGACCCTGGACAGCATCTCCACCCCGCCGCCCAGCGCCCATTGCGCCTGACCCGAAGCGACCGCTGCCGCTGCTGCGCCGACGGCCGACAGGCCCGAGGCACAGAAATTGTTGAGCGTGTGCACCGCGACGCCATCGGGCAGTTCGGCCTTCAGCTTGGCGACCAGCGCGATATGTCCGCCTTGCGCGCCAACCTGGCCGACACAGCCCAGGGTCATTCGTTCCGCCCGCCCGCGCGGATCAGCGCTGCGCGCCTCCATCGCATCGACCAGATGCGCGACCAGCCCGTGCGGCGTTTCCTGCGCCAGCCCGCCATCGGGGCGGGCACGCCCGCGCGGAGTGCGCAGCGCAACGTGGAGATAGGCCTCGCTCATGGTGCCGCCCTCCACGCGCTGGGCGGCTGGAACGCGAACAGCCCCGGCGGCGCAGCGATCACGGCAGGGATGGCGTTGATCGCCACCGCCACGGTCGCGTCGGTGAGCGCGCGCGAGGGCGGCGCGCCGGGATCGGACTCGGTGATATCCATGGTCAGGTGAATGTTCGGCCGCCCCTCGATCCGCACATCCCAATGGCCGCGTCCGCCCTCGTGCAGCCCGGGATCGGCGGTCCACAGGATCGACAGCGTGAAGCGCGCGCCGCAGGTGTAATACGCGGTCCAGCGCCATTCGGTGGCAGCGACAGTGCCCCTGGGGATGGTCCCTGCCGGAATGACGATATCCGCCGGGGCCAGCGTGAGCTGATGATCCGGTTCGATTCGTTCGACCGATGTACCCATCTGGTACCCGGCGAATACCAGCACTTCGGAGAACAGCGCGCGGTACAGCTCGGCCAGCGGGCCGGTGCGGATGTCGCGGACGGCAGGATCGCTGCCCAGCCCCATCAGCTCGAACACGAACGCCGCGCTCGCCATGGCCGAGGCATCGACCGTTTCGCTGACCTTGATGTGCTCGACCTCGACCGACATCGCCGTGACCGCCAGCGCAATCCGCTCGACGATCATGCCGGGGCTGACACCGACACCCGCCAGCGTCGCTCCGCCTTCCAGCCCTGCGCGATGCAGCCGGTCGGCATATTCAGGCCCTTGGGCTGCAGGCCAGTGGAAGCCGGCGGTGGAAATGACATTCTTGCCCGATCGCAGCAGCGCCTCGACATCGGGCACCAGCGCATCATAGGGCAGGGTGATGCGGGGGGTGTGGATGACGACATCGGCCTTGGTGGCCAGCGTTTCGGCCAGTTCATGCGTGGCCAGCACCCCGGTTAGCGGCCGCCGCGCAATCTCTCCGGCATCCTTGCCGGCCTTGGCCTGCGAATAGACATGCACGCCCGCGAGCGTCAGCGCGGGATCGTCGATGATCCGGCGCAGCGCCGTCCGGCCCATCGCGCCGGTTGCCCATTGGATGACTTTGCAGGCCATGCCCGCCCTCCCCTTTTGCCGTCTCTTCAGAGCGCCGAATAATCGTACCCCGGGCCGCAGCTCTGGCTTGCCTTGGGTTTAGGTATCTTTATGAAAGCTGTAAAGCACAGACAGGAGAGAGCGATGTTTCTGACCCCGGCAGAGCGGATTGCGGACTATCAGGCGCGCGGCTGGTGGGAGGGAATCACCGTCGACAGCATGTTCCGCAGGGCCGTGGCAGAGCGCGGCACCAGCCTGGCGCTGGTCGATCCGCTGAACCGCGCGGCGCTGGACGGGTGCGCGCCCGAGCGGCTGGACTGGGCCGAGCTCGATGCGCGGGTCGATGGCAAGGCCGCCGCGCTGATCGGCCTGGGGCTGAAGCGCGACGACGTGATCTGCGCGCAGCTGCCCAACACGGTCGATGCCGTCATCCTGTTCCTCGCCGCCGCGCGGCTGGGCCTGATCATCAGCCCTGTCGTGATGCAATATCGCGAGCACGAGCTGGGCCATATCCTGTCGCTCACCGATGCCCGCGCCTTCGTCACCGTGCCCGCATTCCATGGCCATGACTATGCCGCCATGGCAGCAGGGCTGGTCGAGACGCGCCCCGGCATGATGCTGCTGACCATCGGTGCTGCCCCCCATGGCACTGACCTCAAGGCGCTCGCCGCCACCGCCGACCGCGCGGGTGTTCCCGTCTGGTGTGCCGCAAATCCCGTCGATGGAGGCGAGGTATTGACGATCTGCTGGACGTCCGGAACCGAGGCCCGGCCCAAGGGCGTGCCGCGCGACCACAACCATTGGGTGCTCAATGCCAAGGTGGTCGCCTGGGGCACCGGCATGCTGCCGGGCGACGTGCTGCTGAACCCCTTTCCGCTGGTCAATATCGCCTCGATCGGCGGATTGATGCTGCCCTGGCTGGAAATGCGCGGCACGATGGTGCTGCACCATCCGTTCGATCTTGGCGTGTTCCTGAAACAGATCGAGGCCGAGCGCGTGACCTATACCATCGCGCCGCCGGCCGTGCTCACCGCCCTGCTCAAGCAGCCGCAGATCACTGCCTCGGTGGACCTCTCCTCGCTGCGTGCCATCGGCAGCGGATCGGCCCCGCTCACCCCCTGGCTGATCGAAGGCTGGGCGCAATCGCACGGGATCGAGATCTGCAACATCTTCGGATCGAACGAGGGCATGGCGCTGATGTCCTCGCCCGGCGACGTGCCCGACCGCGCCGAGCGCGCGCATTATTTTCCGCGTTTCGGCGCGGAGGGGGTCGAATGGGACAGCCCGGTCTCCGCCGTGATGCGCACACGGCTGGTCGATCCGGAGAGCGGCGCGATCATCACCGAACCGGGAATGCCCGGCGAAATGCACATTGCGGGCGGCACGGTCATTTCAGGCTATTGGCGCTCGCCCGAGCTCAATGCCGCGAGCTTCGACGGCGAATGGTTCCGCACCGGCGATCTGTTCGAAATCGCGGGCGAAGGGCCCCTGTCGCGCTTCTACCGCTTTGTCGGGCGATCGAAGGAGATCATCGTGCGCGGCGGCGTGAACATCTCTCCGGCAGAGATCGACGAACTGCTGGTGAGCCTGCCGAACGTGCGCGAGGCAGCGACGGTGGGCATCCCCGATGCCGATCTGGGCGAGCGGATCGCGGTGGCGGTGGTGGTCGATGACGGCATCACCCCGCCTGACATCGCAGGCGTCGGCGCGCATCTGGCTGCAGCGGGCGTGGCCGTGTTCAAGCGCCCGGAGCGGCTGGTGGTGCTGCCCGCCCTGCCGCGCAACGCGATGAACAAGGTGGTGCGCGCCGATCTGCGCGCGGCCGTGCTGGCGGCGATGGAGCGTTAGGCGGGGGCGCTCAGGCCGCCGCCGCCATCATCCGGTCGCGCCGCGCGGCCTTGTCGCGTTCCAGCACTTCACGCTCCACCCAGTGCGAATGGGTGCCGCTGCTGATCTTGTGCGGCAGCGCGATGCGGCAGATCGGACCCTCTGCAAAGCGCTTGCAATCGATGATGATGCACTCTGACGTGCCCTGGTTCTCGTCGATCACGAAGCTCACCAGATAGCCGTCATCTTCGTCCTGCGCGCCAACGCGCGGGGCGAACGGCGCTTCGGAGGCATAGCGACCTTCGGGCAGCGTGATCGTGGTCGATTTGCCGGTGGCGAGGTCATGCTTGACGAAGCCGTTGAACAGGAACCAGCCGGGCCGGGTCGTGGTCGAATAGGCATAGCGATAGGGCTGCGCCAGATAGCGCTGGTTGATCATGCCGAACTCGACCAGCTGGTCGCCCAGCGACTGCTCGCGCGTCTCGCCGGTGCGCAGGTTGAAGCGCCAGCGGTGAAGAGTCGGCTTGAAGCTGTTCTCGTCGATATGCGCCATCATCGCGCCAAGTCCGCCGTCATGCTCCAGCGGATCGGGCGTCGGGTTGTTCTGGAAATAGCCGTCCAGCACCACCTCTTCGCCCTCTTCCCAGGCGTTCAGCCAGTGCAGCACATAGGTCGGCGCGGCATCGAACCAGCGGATGTCCGAGGGGTCGTGCCGGTTCACCAGCGCAAAGCGCGACGGCAGATCGTGGAGCCGCACCGCGTGGATGTTGCGCTCGAGCAGTTCCTCGTCCCAGAAGACCGGGAAGTCGTTGAGGATCGCCCAGTTCTCGCTGAACGCCATGTCGTGCGGCAGGCGCGGCCCCGGCAGCGGCACCGGGCTATAGCTTTTCAGCCTGCCCTCGGCGTCGACCACGCCATAATGCATGAAGGGTGCGTGCTTGGAATAGTTGAAGAACAGCAGCTCGCCGGTGCGCTCATCGACCTTGGGATGCGCGGAGATGCCGTCGATCGGCACCCAGGGCGCAGGGCCCAGCTGCTCCAGCGTTTCGGGATCCATCACATAGCCTTCGCCGCACTGGTAGAAGGTGGCGATCGCCTGCCCCGCATGCACGATGATGTCGGTCGATGCGCTGTCCTTCAGGCTGCCATGCGCGCCGAAACCGGGGCGGCGCGACAGGCTGGGCTTGTCCTGCAGGCCGCCCCAGAGCGATCCGCCCGCCTCCTGCTCTGCCTGAAAGCAGCGCGAGCGGACGAAACGGTTGCGATAATGCGCCTTGCCGCGGCGGAAATCGATCTGGTGGATCATGCCGTCGCCATCGAACGGGTGATATTTGCCCAGCGGCTGGTGCACCTGGTTTTCGGTGTTGCGAAGGTAGATGCCGTCCAGATCCTCGGGGATCGCGCCCTCGATCACCTCGAGGTCGAAGGCGTTGACCTCCTCATATTGCGGGGTCCAGGCGCCGGTCAGATAGGGGTGATTGCTGGGCTGCAAACTGGTCCGGATTGCGGGCTGCCGCTCGATTTTCATGGCCATATCCTCACCCCCCTATGGTGTTCTTCGTCTTGTGCAGACCGGATAGCAGAATGGTCTGGTTACGCAAGTCTCTTTGCGATACACCGTTACCGCAGGCCGGGTCCGCCGGTCGCATAACAACACCTACGGAGGATGCCATGACGAAATTCCGGACCGCCGCGCTGGCGCTGGTCGCCCTGTCCGCAGCCACGGGCCTGGCCCTGCCTGGCGCGGCCATGGCCAATGACGCGATGGCAGCCGCCACCCCCAAGCAGGAGAGCAAGATGACCGACCCCAAGATTGCCGTTGTCGAGAAGATGATCGATGCCTGGAACCGCCGCGACTGGAAGCTGGTGGGCGATCTGTTTGCCGAGGACGGCGTGCTGCATTCGATGATGATCGAGCCGGTAAAGGGCCGCCCCGCGATTGCCGAGCGGATCAACGCACTGGGTTCGGGCATTGAGAGCATCACGCTGCACATCCACAATATCGGCCGTATCGGCGATGTGGTGGTGATCGAGCGGACCGACGAGTTCGTGTACAAGGGCCATCACGGCAAGGTGCCGGTGGTCGGCATTCTCGAGGTCGAGGGCGACCATGTGAAGGTGTGGCGCGAATATTATGACCGGGCAGAGCTGCTGCGCGAAATGGGCATAGCCGAAGAGTTCCACACGCCCGCCGCGGCGCATTGAGAGCCCATCAGGGATGGATGGCGCGCCGGAGCGAAAGGCTCGACGTAGCGCTCCGGCGCGCTTATTATCATGCCTGTGACTGTTGAACCGCAATTAATTCGTACCTGCTCGATCTGGCGGGCATTGGAAGTGGTGGGCGATGCGCCCACGGTGCTGGTGATCGAGGCAATCTGGCTGGGCACCCGCCGCTTCGATGCCTTGCGCAAGCGCACCGGGCTGCTCAAGGCCTTGCTCAGCGACCGGCTGAAGCGGCTGATCGCCAATGGCATGATCGAGAAATGCGCGAGCAGCGATGGCGGCAACCGGCACGAATATGTGCTGACGCAAAAGGGCCGTGATCTGTACTGGACCTCGCTGATGCTGCTTCGCTGGGAGCAGCGCTGGGGCGCGGGCCGCACCAAGCTGCGCGTCGAGCTGACCCACAAGACCTGCGGCCATGTGTTCGAGCCCGAACCCGCGTGCAAGGCGTGCAATCAGACGATCGATGCGACGCAGATGGAATGGGAGCCCGGCCCCGGTGTCGGCATGATGGAACCGGTCTATTCGCGTCGCCGCCAGCAGCGCGAGACGACACAGGATGCGACCACGCTGTTCGACGAGGCCGCGCGCATCATGGGCGACCGCTGGGCCAGCCTGATCATGCGGTCGATCTTCACCAACATCAACCGCTTCGACGACATCCGCCGCGACACCGCGATCGCCACCAACATCCTGGCCGAGCGGCTTGCATGGCTGACCTCGATCGACGTCATCCGCCAGGTCCAGTATGTCGAAAGCCCGCCGCGCTACGAATATCGCCTGCGCCGCAAGGGCGTGGATTATTACCCCGCGCTGCTGATGCTGATGATGTGGGGCGACAAGTATTTCTGCTCACCCAATGGTCCGCCGGTGCTGCTCACCCATCGCGATTGCGGCCACAGGCTGGAGCCGCAGGTGGTCTGCTCGCACTGCCGCGAGCCACTCGAAGCGCATCAGGTCGACTTCCGGCTGATCGAGGTTTGCGACGAGGATGCCGAGGAAAAGCAGGCTGTTCCAGCGTGATTGTCCGGCTCTAGCATAGCATCTTTCATCGTCACCCCCGCGTAGGCGGGGGGCCCGCTCCTAAAACTTGTGGCAATGGTAAAGCGGGATTCCCGCCTTCGCGGGAATGACGAAATGCTGCGTTGTCAGTACGTGCCTCAACCTTTGCCGCGACAATCCAATCCAGCACCCGCAATTATCACTTTCATTATCATACCAAACTGGCTAGCCTCGCATCAGCGGGAGAGAATAAGCCATGGATTCCAGCGTTGAGCGCGCGGTCATTGTCACCGGTGCAGGCAAGGGCCTGGGTGCCGCATTTGCGCTGGCGATGGCGTCCGAAGGCGCAGCGGTGCTGGTCAACAACCGCCTGCGCCAGGACCAGCCGGACAGCGCCGGGGCGATCGCCGACACCATCCGCGCACAGGGCGGCAGGGCTCTGGCCAACTATCAGGATATCGCCGCCCCCGGCGCCGCACAGGCCCTGGTCAAGGCCGCGCTCGACGCTTTCGGGCGGATCGATGCCATCATCTTCAATGCCGGGATCATCGGCCCGGCGGCAAAGCTGCCCGACATGGACATTGCCGCGCTGCGCGATGTGCTGAACACCAATTTCCTGGCCCAGGCAGCGCTCGCCCAGGCAGCACTGCCGCACCTGCTGGCCAGCCCTTCAGGACGGATGGTGTTCGTCTCCTCCTCTGCCGGGCTGCACGGGGTGCGCGGGCGCATTCCCTATGCCGCGTCCAAGGGCGCGCTCAACGCGATGGCGCTGACGCTGGCCGATGAGCTCAAGCGCACGGCATTGCGGGTCAACGTGCTGTGCCCCTATGCCGCCACCCCAATGACCGCGCAGGACGGAGTGGCAGACGATCCCCGCCTTGACCCGGCTTATGCAGCGGGCATGGCGGCCTTTCTCGCCAGCGAGGCGTGCAGCGCCAACGGCCAGATCTTTCTGGCGGGCGGCCGCCGCTATCGCCGCGCGCGCATGGTCGAAGGGCGCGGAGCCTCTGCCCCCGATGACAGCAGCGCCTGGATCGCCGCCCATTTGGACCGCATCGCGGCGATGGACGGCGCACGCGAGTTCAGCGGCGCAGAGGCCGCCTTTGCCGATCTTTATGCAACCATAGACATGACAAATACCGGAGGATGAGGATGCGACTGACCGTGGAACAACTGCTCGACCGGCAGGAGATAGAGGACATATTGATCGGCTATGCGCGCGGGGCGGACCGGGCGGATGTCGATCTGATCCGTGCCGCCTATCATCCCGATGCGATCGAGGATCATGGCGGGGTCTATGTGGGTCCGGCGGCGGATTATGTCGCGCTGATGGCCAAGATCCTGCCCACCGCGCCGCTGATGTCGCACCTGTGCACCAATATCTCGGTCGAGTTTGTCGAGGCCGATCTTGCTGTCACCGAATGCTATTTCCTCACCTTCTCGCGCCGCGAGGCGGAGAGCGGATCGTTCGACAGCCTGACCATGGCGCGCTGCGTCGACCGGTTCGAGCGCCGCGACGGCGCGTGGAAGATCGCGCATCGCCGCCTCGCCTGGGAATGGAACCACGAAATGCCGCTCAACGAAACCTGGGGTCGCGGCATGATCATCCCCGACATGAGCAAGGCGGTGCGCGGGGCGAAAAAACCCGATGACATCCTGTACGGCGCATGGGCACGCGAGCGCAGCAAGGCGGAGGCAGCGGCATGAACATTCAGGGATGCACCGCCATCGTCACCGGGGCCAATCGCGGCATCGGCTTCGGCTTTGTCGAGGAACTGCTCGATCAGGGCGCGGCCAGGGTCTATCTCGCCTCGCGCAAGCTCACCGATGCCGAGGAAGCCGCCAAGAGCACAGGCGATGCTCGGGTCGTGCCTATCCAGCTCGATGTCACCAAGCATGACGAGGTTGCCGCCGCCGCTGCGCGCTGCACCGATGTCGATCTGGTGGTCAACAATGCCGGCGCCTTCCATCGCCAGACGCTGCTCGAAGCGCCCGACATGGATTTCGCCCGCAACGAGATGGACACCAACTATTTCGGCATGCTGGCGATGGTCCGCGCCTTTGCCCCGGTGCTGAAAGCCAATGGGGGCGGTGCCATCGTCAACGTGCTGTCCGCAGGCGGCATCTGCGCGGTGCCGAACATGGGCGGCTACAGCCCCAGCAAGTTCGCCGCGCGCGCCGCGAGCGACTGCCTGCGCGCCGAGCTGGAGCCGCAGGGCACGCATATTGCTGCGCTGATCGTCGGGTCGGTCGATACGCGCATGGCGGAGCATGTCACCTGGCAGGCCAAATCGAGCCCGCGCGATATCGGCAAGGCCGGGCTGATGGCCGCCGCGCGCAAGGTCGACGAACTGGACACCGACCCGCATGCGGAATCGGTCCGCGCGTTCCTGGCGCGCGATCCCTATACGCTCAAGCGCGCGATGGCCAAGGCGCTGCACGACGGGAGGCGCTGACATGAAATATGCCAACACACTGGAAACGATGCTGGCCAAGCAGGACATTGCCGACTGCCTGGCGCGCTATGCCCGCGGCGTCGACCGCGCCGATGGCGAGCTGCTGCACAGCTGCTATTTCGACGACAGTATCGAGGAGCATGGCAGCAGCTATTCAGGCCCGGCGCGCGCCTATATCGACGGCGCGATCGAACGGATGCAGGGCGGCGACGTGATGGGCCACTATCTGTGCAACCTGCATGTCGAGTTCGAGAGCGACAGCCTCGCCTTTGCCGAATGCTATGTGCTGACCTTCGCCCGCTTTGCCAAACAGGGCGAGAAATGGGACACGCTGACCGGGGGGCGGATCGTCGACCGGTTCGAGAAGCGCGGCGGCGAATGGCGGATTGCGCACCGCAAGATCACGCTCGACTGGAACCGCGACATGCCGATGGCGCAAGGATGGTGCCTGGGCATGTTCAAGCCGGAGGATCCGCGCATGCATATCGGCGAAAAGGGCAAGGGCGACCTTAGCTACAGCCGCTTCTGACCTTAATTTCCCGAGCAGAAAAAAGGGGCAGCCGGTTCGCGCCGACTGCCCCTTTTCTTGTGTTTGCCAGGCTGTGTCAGAACTTGACCGAGACCTCTGCGCCGTACTGGCGCGGTGCGCCCAGACGGCTGACCTCATCGCCGAAGAACGCGATGATGTTGGTACGATACAAGGTGTTGGTGAGGTTGCGGCCATAGAGCGAGAAGGTGATGTTGCCGTTGCCCGGGGTGAACGAGACACGGCTGCCGAGCTGGCCATAGCCGCCTTCGCGCTGAAGGTTGTCTGGTGCCCAGAACAGCCGCGCCTGGTGGCTGTAATTGACGTTGAAGCGCAGTGCATCCGACCAGTCGCCGATATCGGTGACGAAATCCGCCGCCACGTTCCACTGCGCCTTGGGCGTGCGCTGCAGGAAGTTGCCCGAATTGTTGTTGCCCAGCGAATCGGTGAAGGCGATGTACTTCGTGTCGAGCAGCGTCAGGCCGCCCGACAGCGTCAGCCCGGTGGCCACCGCCACGGTCGCTTCGGCCTCGACACCCTGGATCTTCGCATCCGCCGCGTTGTCGGTGATGTTGCACAGGCACGCTGCGGAGGTCTGGGTGACCTGCAGGTTCTTGTACTTCATGTCGAACACCGCGACGTTGAGCCGCAGCCTGCGATCGAACAGGTCGAGCTTGCCGCCCAGTTCGAAGCTGGTCACCGTTTCGGGATCATAGCTCGATACCGCTGCTGCCGCATTGGCCGGATCATCCTCGAAACCGCCGCCCTTATAGCCGGTCGAGAAGGTACCATAGAACAGCATGTCGTCATTCGGCTTGAACTCGATCGTCGCCTGCGGCGTGATCTCGCTCCAGCTGTCCGAATAGCGCGCGGTAAAGCTCTGCCCTTCGCGGAACGTGCCTGCGAGCGGGGTCAGCGCGACCTGGTCGTTGGGGTTGAACTTGTCGCCGCCTTCGACTGCGGTACCGGTCACGATGCCCGACTTGCGGTCCTTGGAATAGCGGACACCTGCCACCACGCGCAGCTTCGGCGAGAAGCGATAGCCCAGCTGGCCGAAGAACGCGTAGCTCTCGTTGGTCGCCCGGTTGTTCCACCGGCTTTCACCCGACAGTGTGGTCAGCACCGTCAACGGCACCTCGGCCCAGAAGCGGTCGAGCTTGGTGACCTTGTCGTGCTGATAATAGGCACCGAAAATCCAGTCGAACCCGCGATCCGACTGCTCTTCGGACACGACGCGCAATTCCTGGCTGAACTGGCGGATGTCCTCGTCTTCATTGACCGGGAAAGTGAACAGCGTCGGCGAGATCACGCCGAAGCCATTGTCGGGGCCGATGCCGGTCTGGTCATAGACGTTGAACGCCTCGCCCTTACGATAGCCGGTGATCGACGACAGCGTGCCGACACCGCCGAGCCCCTGGTCCATGCGCAGCGACAGACCCCAGGCCTCGCGGTTGAGCTGCTGCGGCGTATCGGCAGTATCGCCCTTGTAGCGCGGCCATTCGGGCAGACCTTCGCGCAACTTGAGCGGACGTCCGCGGATCGTGCCGATCGCGGCGCGCGCCGCGCTCCACGGACCGGAGCCTGCTGCAGGACCATCGATCGCGACCGAATGGAAGCCGTTCGACTTGTCCTTGGTATAATCGAACACCAGCCGCGCGGTGAAATCGCTGTCGTCGGGCTCGACCATCAGCTGGCCGCGGAACTGGATGCTGTCGACATCGTCGAGATCGACATCGTGCAGCAGATCCTGATTGAAGCCGTCGCGGTTGCGATACTGGAAGCTCAGCCGCCCGGTCAGCGGTCCGCTGATCGTGCCGGTAATGTGCCCGCGCGCCAGCTTCTCGTTATAATTGCCATAGGATACAGCCAGGCTGCCGCCGGTGTCGGCCTGAGGCCGCGCGCTGTAGATGCTGATCGCGCCGCCGACGACGTTGCGGCCCAGCAGCACGCCCTGCGGTCCGCGCACCACTTCGACCCGCTCGATATCGTACATGTCGAAGTTGAACAGGCCAGAACGGCCGACATAGACGTCATCGACAAAGATACCGATCGACTGGTCAGCCGAGGGGCTGTCGAGACGGGTATTGGTGATGCCGCGGATGTTGAATTCCTGGTCAATCGGCGACAGCGCGGTAAAGCTCAGCGATGTCGCCTGCCCGGCCAAATCCTCGAAGCTGAGGATTCGGGCGGTCTCGATCGATTCCGCGCTGAACGCCGAGATGGCGGCAGACGTATCCTGCACCGTCGAATCGCGCCGCTGCGCGGTCACGACGATATCGGCAATCTGCGGCCCTTGAGAATCCTGCTCACCCCCAGCCTGCTCACCGGCGTCCTGCGCGGCTGCGGGCGTGGCAACCGCTGCCATGAGCGCGAGGCCCAGCGCGGTCATCGAAATACGGTTGAATCGGCAACGCGCAACACGGTTGTGCTTTGGCATCAATCAGTTCCTCCCCTCATCGCCAGCGCTTGTCGCCGGTCACTTGCAATACTAGACCTATGATAAAGGTTCGTCAATGCAAGTTACTAGCGCCGATATGGGGAGAGATGTAAAATGCCCGGCCAGCAGGCGCTGACCGGGCATCAGGGAAAATCCAAAGCCATCAGAAACAGGTCGGCTATACCGGAAGCCCGACATAGTTTTCGGCAATCGCGGTCTGCATCGCGGGCGAGCGCGACAGATAGTCCATTTCGGCGACCTGCATCCGCCGCTCGAACGCATTCTGCTCCGGGAAGCTGTGCATCAGCCTGGTCAGCGACCAGCTGAAGCGTTCGGCCTTCCAGATGCGCGCCAGCGCCTTGTCGCGATAGCCGAGCAACGCGGTTTCATCCTGGCGGCGGTAATGGGCGATGATCGCATCGGACAGGTAATGCACGTCGGATGCAGCCAGGTTCAGTCCCTTGGCCCCGGTGGGCGGCACGATATGTGCGGCATCGCCCGCCAGGAACAAGCGGCCGTGGCGCATCGTCTCGAACACATAGGACCTGAGCGGCGCGATCGACATTTCGAGCGCCGGACCGCGCGTCACGCCATGTTTGGAAATGCCGTTGAACCGCTCCTCCAACTCGTCCCACAACCGGTCCTCGGGCCAGTCCTCGATCTTTTCGGTGAGCGGCACCTGGATGTAATAGCGGCTGCGTGTCGGCGATCGCATCGAGGCGAGCGCAAAGCCGCGCGGGCCGTTGGCATAGATCAGCTCGTCATGGCAGGGCGGTACATCGGCCAGAATGCCCAGCCAGCCGAACGGATATTCGTGGATGTACTCGCGCGCGAGATGCTGAGGGATCGCGCGGCGCGAGGGGCCGTGGAAACCGTCGCATCCGGCGATGAAATCGCACTCGAGCGTCACCGCGACGCCGTCCTTGCTATAGGTGACGCTGGGATGGTCGCTATCGACATCGTGCAGCGCCAGGCCTTCGGCTTCGAACACGATCTCCAGCTCGCGCTGGGGCGCTGCGGCGATCAGATCGCGGGTCAGTTCGGTCTGGCCATAGACCACCACCGTCTTGCCGGTCAGCGCCTTGATGTCGATGCGGACCATCATGTCGCCATCGGCGAGGTTGAAGCCGTCCTCGATCATCGCCTCGCGGTTCATCCGGTCGTCCAGCCCGAGCCGGTGCATCAGATCGGTGGTCACCGTTTCCAGCACCCCTGCCCTGATGCGGCTTTCGACATGCTCGCGGCTCGCGCGTTCGAGCAGCACGCAATCAATGCCCTCGGCCTTGAGCAGATGGCCGAGCAGCAGTCCGGCAGGCCCCGACCCGATGATAGCGACCTGTGTGCGGCGCGCGCTCATGCCAGCAACTGCTGTTCGAGTTCGCCGAGCACACGATAGCAATCGAGCACCTGCGCGACCGAGCTGTTGGGCTCGCGGCCTTCGCGGATCGCGGCGATGAATTCGCGGTCCTGCAGCTCGATGCCGTTCATCGACACATCGACCTGGCTGACGTCGATCGGCTCTTCCTTGCCGTTCACCAGATCGTCGTAGCGCGCGATATAGGTCGCGGTATCGCCGATATAGCGGAAGAAGGTGCCAAGCGGCCCGTCATTGTTGAAGCTCAGCGACAGCGTGCAGATCGCGCCGCTCTCGCTCTTCAGCTGGATCGACATGTCCATCGCGATGCCCAGATCGGGATGGTGCGGGCCTTCAAGCACATTCGCCTTGACGATGCGGCCCGCCTGATAGGCGAACAGATCGACCGTGTGCGCAGCGTGGTGCCACAGCAGATGGTCGGTCCAGCTGCGCGGCTCGCCCTTGGCGTTCATGTTCTTGCGGCGGAAGAAATAGGTCTGCACGTCCATCTGCTGGACGTTGAACTCACCCGCCTTGATCCGGTTATGGACATATTGGTGGCTGGGGTTGAAGCGGCGGGTATGGCCGACCATGCAGGTGAGGCCGGTTTCCTTCTGCTTGTCGAGCACGGCCTGCGAATCCGCCCAGCTGTCGGCCAGCGGGATTTCGACCTGCACATGCTTGCCCGCATTCATGCAGGCGATCGCCTGTTCGGCGTGCATCTGGGTCGGCGTGCAGAGGATCACGGCATCGACATCATCGCGGGCGAGCGCGTCGTCGAGCTCGGTCGAGGCATGGATCGCGCCGTATTTCCGGGCCACCGCCTCAGCCTGTTCGAGGCGGCGGCTGATGATCGAGACAATCTCGACCCCGTCAATCAGCTTCAAACCATCCAGATGCTTTTCGCCAAACGCTCCGGCGCCGGCAAGGGCAATACGCATGAGATACTCCTGTTCATCAATGCGGTGCCCGGACCGAGCACCTCAAACGGCAATTTTCCAATCCACCTCATATCGTTCGATCAGATCCTGCATCACCGTCTTGAATTCGATGAAACAGCCGTGAACCCGGTCAAACGAAGCCATGAAATCGGGCCCATCGAGCACCAGACCTTCGATCGGGTGCTGTTCCTGATGCCTCGCAAGCTTGGCCCGGCACAGTTCGACCGTCGCCTTGAGCACCCGGGCATCCCGCCTGCTCAGTCCAAGATCATGGTTTGCCAAATTAACCATCTCGGTTATGCATAAACCGAGCTGCCGACGATATGATGCGTAGCTCTTTTTCCAGTCCTCCGGCTGGTGTTCAACAATAGACCGAAGCTCGAATGACAGACGGTCCAGTTCCTTTAGTACAGCCACTAAAACGCAATGCTGTGACATGACGCTCTCCTCGGCTTTCGGCACAATGGGGACTTCCCCGAGAGCGAGCGTCAATTACAGACATTGAGAAATCCCTAATCTGGGGCCAATACGATATGTCCGATGGCGGTGTTGCTGCAGGGCACGTGATAATGGCGGTGCAACGTCTTCACGCGTGCGCCGAGCGCGCCGCGCATGATCAGCCACATCACCATCTCGATGCCCTCGGATCCGGTCTCGCGCAGATATTCGATATGCGGGATATGGCGGACGGCATCATCGTCCGCCTCGAGCAGGTCGAGAAAGCGGTTGTCCCATTCGGGGTTGATCAGCCCGGCGCGCGCGCCCTGGAGCTGGTGGCTCATGCCGCCCGTCCCCCATATCTGCACGTTCAGATCCTCGGGGAAGCTTTCCACCGCGCGCGCAATCGCCTCGCCGAGCGCCCAGCAGCGGTTGCCCGAGGGCGGCGGATAGGTGACGACATTGACCGCGAGCGGAATGACCGTCGTCGGCCAGGCCTCGCACGCGCCGAACATCATGCTCAAGGGCACGGTCAGGCCATGGTCGACATCCATCTCGTTGATGATGGTCATGTCGAACTCTTCAAGGATCAGGCTCTGCGCGATATGCCAGGCGAGGTCCGGATGACCGATGACATCGGGCACCTTGCGCGGGCCCCAGCCTTCGTCCGCCGGCTTGTAACGCTCTCCGCAGCCGATCGCGAAGGTCGGGATGAACTTCATGTCGAAGGCGGAAGCGTGATCGTTATAGACCAGGATCACGACATCGGGCTTTTCCTTCGTCTCCCAGTCGCGCGTCCAGTCATATCCTGCGAAGATGGGCCCGAAATAATCGTCGCGCTCATTGCCCTGATCGTGCGCCACGCCCAGCAGCGGCACATGGCTGCTGCCCACACCTGCGGTAATCCGGGCCATCTATCGTCCCTCCCTGATCGAGCGTACGCCTTGCGGAGAGCGGCCGCCGTCGAGCATCATCTGGCGGTATTCGGGCCAGCTCATGTCGGTCATCGTGCTGACCGCCTGCGCGAAGGCGATGCCGTCGGTGGAAAACAGCTTGGACAAGAAGTAGATGTTGCCGCCGATATCGAGCAGCGCGTTGTAATCGCGCGCCAGCACCGCCTGCTTGGCCTCTTCCGATATCGCCCATTCGTCCAGATAGGCGCGCTCATCGGCCTTGAAACGCTCGCGGTTCTCCGGCTTCATCAGGCTCATCGCGAACTGGTTGAGATGATAGCCCTGGCGTGCGCGCGCGGCCGTGAACACGCGCGTGCCGGGAATATCCTCGAACTCGGCCAGATAGGCGTGAATGTCGAGATGGCTCACAATCCGCGCTCCTTCAAAAGGGCATCAAGCCGGGGGAAGACGCGGCGGGCATTGCCTTCGAAGATCATGTGCCGCTCGGCATCGCTGATCTCGAGCGCGTCGACATAGCGCTTGGTATCGTCGAAATAATGGCCGGTGGTGGGATCGATGCCGCGCACCGCGCCGACCATCTCGCTGCCGAACAGGATGTTCTTGTTGTCGATCACATCGGCGAGCAGGTCGATGCCTGGCTGGTGATAGACGCAGGTGTCGAAGAAGATGTTGTTCATCAGGTGCGTGTCGAGCGCCGGCTTTTTCAGCATGTCGGCAAGGCCCCGGTAGCGCCCCCAGTGATAGGGAACCGCGCCGCCGCCATGCGGGATGATGAAGCGCAACGTCGGGAAGTCGGCGAACAGGTCGCCTTCCAGCAGCTGCATGAAGGCGATGGTATCGGCTGCGATATAATAGCCGCCGGTGGCGTGCATCGCCGGGTTGCAGCTGCCCGAGACATGGATCATCGCCGGAACGTTCAGCTCGACCATCTTCTCGTAGAACGGGTACCAGAAGCGGTCGGTGAGCGGCGGATGCTGGAAATGGCCGCCGCCCGGATCGGGATTGAGGTTGCAGCCGATAAAGCCGAGTTCGGTCACGCAGCGTTCGAGTTCCTCGATCGAGCCCGCCATGTCGGCCTTGGGGCTTTGCGGCAGCATGCACACGCCGACAAAGGTTTCCGGAAACAGGCCGACAACGCGCGCGATCAGGTCGTTGCAGCGCCGCGCCCATTCGCGCGCCATCGCCTCGTCGCCGACATGCGGCGCCATGGCCGAGGCGCGAGGGGAAAAGATCGTCAGGTCCGCACCGCGCTCCTTGATCAGGCGCAGTTGGTTGGCCTCGATCGTCTCGCGGATATCGTCATCGGAAATTTCGGGGTACGGCGGGCATGGTGTTCCAGCCTTGAACGCGGCCTTCTGCTCCTCGCGCCAGGCGTCATGCGCCTTGGGCAGGACCGTATAATGGCCGTGGCAATCGATGATCAGGGTCATGCAGTTCTCTTCGAGACGAGGGTGTCGAGTGATGTCAGCTTGGCGTCGAGGCCATCGGGCGGGGTGAGACCGAGCGCGCCGATCGCCCGCTGGCGGGCAATCGTGCCGCGCGTCATCAGCGGGTCGATGTCCAGATCGGCCAGCGTTGCTGCAACCTCTTCCATCTCGGCGGCGCGGCGCAACCCGTGCGCCATCATCCGGTCGAGATTATAGTCGAACCGCTCGGCCCAGCCCTGCTCCTTCCAGCTGGCATCGAGCGAGGCGGTCACCGCATCGAGCACGCCCGCGCGCGAGGCGGCAAGCGCACATTCGGCGCTCAGCGCTTCCAGCCCCTTGACCATGACCGACCGGATCATCTTGATCGCCGAGGCCTGGCCGATCGCGTCTCCGGCGATGGAAATCCGGGTAAAGTCGAGCGCCTCCAGCGCGTCTGCAGCGGCGCTGGCATGCGGTCCGGAGACCAGCAGCGGAACCGCGCGGCGCTGCGGCAGCACCGGAGCCATCACCGCGACATCCGCATAGCGCCCGCCGGCTGCCTCCACCATCGTCGCGGCCTCAGCCTTGGAGGCCGGGGCGACGCTGTTCATGTCGAGCCACAGGGTTCCGGGCCTGAGCATGGAGGCATAAGCCCCGGCAGCCACCACGGCCTGATCGGCGGTCACCAGGCACAGCACGACCTCAGCCTCGGCCAGCGCGGTGGCGACGTCATCCTCGCCCTGCACGCCAGCTGCGGCATAGGCGGACAGCATCGCGTCGCGTTCGCCCAGACTGTCGGTCTTGCGATCAAAGGCGCGCGCACCGGGCAGCGCAAATGCCTGGCCCGCCTCGCCAAAGCCAATAAAGGTCGCGTTGAACGTCATGACTCCGGCCTAGGCGAGGACTTGTCACCGCTACCAATCCAATTGCCGGGCTACCTATTGGTTTTCGTGAAGTCTGGTTTCCAGCGAGGCCTGGCGGATCAGATCGACCAGCCGCTGCTGCGCTGCCGTCGGCCGCCAACCGCGCCGCGTTGTCAGGCCGATCGTCCGCACGCTGCCGGGCAGATCGACATCGATCCGCACCAGCATCTGCGTTTCAAGCTCGACCGCGATCTGGTCGGGCGACAGCAATGTCAGCAGATCGCTCTGCATCACCAGCCCGCGGATCACCATCACCGATCCGCATTCCACCGGCACCGGCGGCGGATCACCGCTGAACAGCGCCTGCCAGTGCGCGCGCAGCGGCGTGCCCTGGGGGCCGACCACCCAGGATTGCGCCTGCAGTTCGGGCAGCGCCACTCGCCGCCCGGCCAGCGGGTGGCCCTTGCGCGCGAACACCGCCAGGCGATCGGTGAACAGCGGCACCTGCTCGATCCCGTCGGGCGGCGCATCGCGCAGCGCACCGACCATCAGGTCGATGACCCCGTCGAGCAGCGGATCGACCAGCTCGCGCCACGATCCTTCGATGACATCGACCACGGTGCCGGGGCAATCGCGCAGGAAGTGCGCGATGGCTCGCGGCACGACGAGCGCGCGGCTGAGCGGCATTGCGCCGATGGCGATGCGCGTGGCAGGGTGCGCCTCGCCCAGCGCCTCTGCGATCCCGGCGGAAAGCTCGCCCGCAGCCAGACGCACGCCGCGCGCCATCGCCCGGCCCGCCGGGGTCAGCACCATGCCGCGCCCGCGCCGCTCGGCCAGCGCATGCCCGCTGATCTGCTCCAGCTCGCGCACCGCGCGGTGGATGCCCGGCTGCGACAGGCCGCTCGCCAGCGCGGCCCCGGCAAAACCCTGGGCTTCGGCAAAATGCAGGAACGCCTGTAGCTGGGTACCGGTCATCAGCTGTTCGGGGCGGGAAAAGCCACGCGCACCTGCCCTTCCCGGCCTGCGCACCGCAGCGGCCAGATGGACAAAGGCCCGCTCGACGCGTTCGGCCAGGGCTTCGCCCGCAAGGGTCGGCTCGACCCCGCCCGAATGCCGGTCGAAGAGCAACACGCCCAGTTGCCGCTCCAGCTTGGCCATGCCTTGCGTCAACGCCGGTTGAGAGAGCCCCGCCGCCTCTGCCGCGCGGTTGAGGCTGCGCAGCGCCACGACGCTGACAAGCGCGCGCAGATGCCGGAGGTTCAGGTCGAACGGCTCGATCATTGGCAGCATACATAGCAAAAACTTATTGCGCGTCCACAAGTTGGATTGGCATGGATGGCAGCCTCGCGGGCACGGCGGCACAACAAGGAGCATGGCCATGGGAACTGTCGTCCAGAATATCGAGCGCACCGATCTTGCAGTGGTGGATGGGCTTGGCAGCGCGGGGGTCGCAACGGTGCATGAGGCGCAGGGGCGGATCGGCCTGCTGGCGCACCATATGCGCCCGATCTATTCCGGCGCGCGCATCGCAGGCAATGCGGTCACCATCTCCGCGCCTCCGGGCGACAACTGGATGATCCATGTCGCGATAGAGCAGCTGCAGGCGGGCGACATTCTGGTGCTCGCACCGACCAGCCCGTGCGTCGACGGCTATTTCGGCGACCTGCTGGCGACCAGCGCGATGGCGCGCGGTTGCCGGGGCCTGGTGATCGATGCGGGCGTGCGCGATGTCCGCGATCTCACGCAGATGGGCTTCCCCGTCTGGTCCAAGGCGGTCTTCGCCCAGGGCACGGTCAAGAACACTCTGGGCAGCGTCAACGTGCCGATCGTCTGCGCCGGTGCCGCAATCGAGCCGGGCGATGTGATCGTCGCCGATGACGATGGCGTATGCGTCGTCAAGCGCGCCGATGCCGCCGCCGTGCTGGAAAAGGCGCAGGCGCGCGAAGCGGCCGAGGAGGCCAAGCGCCAGCGGCTGGCAGCGGGCGAACTCGGCCTCGACATCTACAACATGCGGCCCCGGCTTGCCGAAATGGGCCTGAAATATGTCTGACCAAGCCCATTCAGGAAAAGTGGGAACCGGTTTTCCGCCCGGAATGGGCGTAACCCATGACGCTCCCCTGACGGGCACGGGCTCATGAGCGGCATTCGCTGCATGTGGATGCGCGGTGGCACGTCCAAGGGCGGCTATTTCCTGAAGGCAGACCTGCCGACCGACAGTGCCGCGCGCGATGCATTTCTGCTGCGGGTCATGGGGTCGCCCGACCCGCGCCAGATCGACGGCATGGGCGGCGCGGACCCGCTGACCAGCAAGGTGGCCGTCGTCGCCAAGTCGGACCGGCCCGGGGTCGATGTCGATTATCTGTTCCTGCAGGTGTTCGTCGATCAGGCGATCGTCACCGACGCGCAGAACTGCGGCAACATCCTTGCCGGTGTCGGCCCGTTCGCCATAGAGCGCGGGCTGGTCGCCCCGACCGGCGATGTGACACGCGTCGCCATCTTCATGGAAAATACCGGCCAGGTGGCGGTCGCGAGCGTCGCCACGCCCGGCGGCGTGGTGCGCTATGACGGCGATGCCGCGATCAGCGGCGTGCCGGGCACGGCGGCCGCGATCCCGCTCGCCTTTCGCGATACCGCAGGCTCGTCGTGCGGCGCGCTGCTGCCGACAGGAAACGGGGTCGATTTGATCGACGGCGTCGCGGTGACGTTGATCGACAATGGCATGCCGTGCGTGGTCATCGCTGCCGAGGATATGGGCATCAACGGTTACGAGGACCGCGACACGCTCGATGCCGATGCCGCGATGAAGGCGAAGGTCGAGGCGATCCGGTTGCAGGCAGGTCCGCTGATGAACCTGGGCGATGTCTCGGCCAAGTCGGTGCCCAAGATGATGCTGGTAGCCCCCCCGCGCGAAGGCGGCGCGGTTGCCGTGCGTTCGCTCATCCCGCACCGTGTCCATGCCTCTATCGGGGTGCTCGGCGCGGTCAGCGTCGCCACCGCCTGCCTGATCGAGGGATCACCCGCAGCAAAGGTCGCCAGCGTGCCCGAGGGCGCGTCCAAGACCCTGGGGGTAGAGCATCCCACGGGCGTCACCGAATGCGTCGTCACCGTCGATGAACAGGGCCAGCCCGTCGAGGCGGGCATGCTGCGCACCGCGCGCAAGCTGATGGATGGAGAGGTTTTCGCATGAGCACCACCGACGCCGATGGCCGCATCCGCAGCTGGACGCTGACGCCCAGCAAGCCGCGCTTCGCCCTGCCCCCTGGCGCGGTCGATGCGCATTGCCATGTGTTCGGTCCGCAGGCGGACTTTCCGTTCAGCCCCAAGGCCAAATATCTGCCGCAGGACGCCGGGCCGGATGCCTTGTTCGCCCTGCGCGATCATCTGGGCTTTGCCCGCAATGTCATCGTGCAGGCGAGTTGCCACGGGACGGACAATCGCTCGACACTCAACGCCATTGCCCAATCGAACGGGCTGGCGCGCGGCGTCGCCGTGGTCGATCCGGCGATCAGCGACGCGGAACTCGATGCGCTGCACGCGGGCGGCATTCGCGGGGTGCGCTTCAACTTTCTGAAACGGCTGGTCGATGATGCGCCCAAGGACAAGTTCCTCGATGTCGCGCAGCGGATCGAGCGGCTGGGCTGGCATGTCGTGGTCTATTTCGAGGCGGACATTCTGGAAGAAATGCTGCCGTTTCTCGCCGCGATCCCGGTTCCGATCGTGATCGACCATATGGGGCGCCCCGATGTGACCCAGGGACCGGAAGGCCCGGACATGACCGCATTCCGCCGCCTGCTCGACAGCCGTGACGACATCTGGACCAAGGTAACCTGTGCCGACCGGCTCGACGCCGCTGGCCCGCCTTATGCCGATTTCGTGCGCGCGGTGCGCCCGCTGGTTGAAGCCTATCCCGACCGCGTGCTCTGGGGGACCGACTGGCCGCATCCGAACATGGAAAAGGTGCTGCCCGATGACGGCCATCTGGTCGACACCATCCCGCAGATCGCGCCGACCGAAGCGCTACAGCACAAGCTGCTCGTCGCCAACCCCATGCGGCTCTACTGGGCGGATTGACCGCGGGTCAGAAGCGATCGAGATCGTTCGCCAGCGTCACCGGGCCGGAATAGAGCCTGGCGATATCGGCGATATAGCCCTTGGTGCGTTCAGGATCGGGCGTGCCTGCCGCGAAATGGGTGATGACCAGCGCCTTGACGCCCGCGCGTGATGCCAGTTGGCCGACCGCCTCCGGCGTCAGGTGATGGGTGGACAGATGCTGCTCGAGCTGCTGCTTGGCCTGTGGCGGCATATCGGGCGAATTGCGCGCGACATTCGCCATGGTCCCGGCCATGTCGATCATCTCGCTGACCAGCAGGTCTGCCCCCTTGGCGAGCTTTTCCACCGCCGCGCTGGGGCCGGTATCGCCGGTATAGACGATCGACCGGCCGGGCAGATCGAAGCGGAAGCTCAGCGACTTGTAGTTGCGATCCTCGACGCTGCCGGGCGCAAAATCATAATGCGAATTCTGCGCGGCGGTGACGGTGAAGCCTTCGAGCGAGGTCCGCTCGCCATCACCGAGTTCGATTACCGTGACCGTATCGGCAGGCGGTGCCCAGGGCTGGCCGGGAATGCCATAGCCGACGCGCGCGGCCGGCTGCATCGATGCGACCATCCCCGCGACCAGCTCACGCGTTCCCGGCGGGCCATAGACGGTGATCGGATCGCGCTGGTTGGTCTGGTTGCGCAGAGCCAGCACGGCGGACAAGCCGCCGGTATGATCGGCATGCAAATGGCTGAGAAACACCGCCCGCACCCGGGGCAGCAATATGCCGGCCCGCGCCAGCTGTTGCACCGTGCCATCCCCGGCATCGACCAGATACACCTTGTCCTGATGCACCAGCGCGTTGGCCGGCTGCGACCGGCTGGGCGACGGCACCGGCCCGCCCATCGTGCCGAGCGTGATGAATCCATCTGCGCTGGGCACGGGCTGGGCCGCGACCGGTGCTGCGGCCAGAAGAGCTGCCAGCACCGGCGCGATAGCCCAGCGGGTCATCAGAAGTTATACCCGATCCGCACGCCATAGGTCCGCGGCGGGCGCAGCGTTGCCACCGGGAAGTCGAGGATCGGACGGGTACCGGCGCGTGCCAGCACCTCCTCATCTGTGATGTTGTTGATGAACGCGGTGACATTCCAGCCGCCGGCGCTTTCGAGCGTCGCATAGGCATCGGCCATGGCGAAGCTGCCCTGGCGTTCCTCGGGCCGGAAGTTCGAATTGAGGAAGCGGCTGCTTTCGATATTGCCGCGCGCGCCGAAGATCAGGTTCAGGTCGCCGGTCAGCTCGAAGGTGCGCTCATAGCCCAGGTTGACCGCCCATTTGGGCGAGTTGACCGTGGGACGACCCGAACAGTCGATATCGAAGAAGCGCGCGGTGTTGACGCCGGGATTGGCCAGGCGGCTGCCGAGCGTGCGGCATCCCGTGGTGACCGGCGCGCCGGTGGGCGAGAAATTGGCCGTGGTCAGGCTGTCATATTTGCCGTTGAGATACTGGACGTTCAGGCTGAAAAGGTCGTTCCGGCTGGGCGCGAAGCGCGCTTCGAACTCGGCACCATAGATGCGCGACTTGCCCGCGTTGACCGTGGTGGAGCCTTGCGCGAAGGTGCCGCCAGCCGTGCGGACGCCTCCGACAAAGGTGATCTGCTGGTCCTTATAGTCCCAATAGAACGCCTCGATGTTCAGCTGCAGCTTGTTGTCGAAGAACCGGTTCTTGGCGCCGATGGTATAGGCGGTCAGGTTCTCCGGCGCGAAGGTGTTGTTCGGCGGCTGGGCGACGAAGAAACCACCCGATTTGAAGCCGGTAGCGACATTGGCATAGACCAGCGACTGCGGCCCGGCGTCCCATTCCACCCCGGCCTTCCAGGTGAACTTTTCAAAGGTCAGGTCGCCGGTGAACGGCGCGCTGAGCGGCGGGTTGACAGGACCGGGCAAGCCGCCCGCAGCCACCGATGTCAGCTGCGACTTGTCTTCCCGTGTATAGCGGCCACCGGCCACCAGACGTAGCGTATCGGTAATGTCGAAGGTAAGCTGCCCAAAGGCGGCGATGCTCTCGGTGCTCAGCCGCGGGGTGAAGCGGGTGGTCGAGATATTGCCCTGGCGGAAGAAGTTCTCCGTCACCTGGTTCTCGCCGAAATAGAACACGCCCAGCACATAGCGCAGCCGCTGGTCCTCGTTCGAGGCCAGCCGGACTTCGAGCGAGGACTGCTCGGCGACATCGCGGATCGTTCCGGCAAAGCCCGGCAGATAGGTCAGCACATTGACGTCGGAGCGGCGATAGGCTGGCACGAAGGTCAGCGTGCCGAAGCCCATGTCGCCGACGATCGTGGCGCTGACGCCGATGAATTCATTATCGAGGAAACCGTCGGTCCCGGCGAGTGCGACGCAGCCGCTGTTGACGAAATTGCCCGCTCCGCCGCAGAAGGGCGGCGCGAAGATGCCCGATGCAAGCCGCCGGATCGCGGTCTGTGCGCGCGGGTCGGAAATGCTGACGCGATCTTCGAGCGCGGGCACCGCATAGCGCGCCTCGGGCAGCAGCACCGCGCCTGCACCCTTGCCATGCTGGTTGTAATAGTCCGCCACCAACGTCATCGACCAGCGATCCGACGGCTCGATCAGCAGCGACGCGCGGAAGGCTTCGCCCTTGTCGTCGTCATAGCCGTCCGAGATGAAGCCGTCGCGATCGACGATCTGCCCTGCCAGGCGCAGCGCCACGGTCTCGCCGATCGGAATGTTCAGCGCAAGCGAGGCCTTCTTGCTGTCGTAATTGCCATATTCGAACAGGCCCTCGCCGCTGAACGTGCCGAGCACCGGCTTTTTGGGGATCACGTTGATCGCACCGCCGGTGGCGTTGCGGCCATAGAGCGTGCCCTGCGGGCCCTTGACCACCTCGACGCGTTCCAGATCGTAGAACACACCGGCAGGCGCGGTCGGGCGGCCGACATAGATGCCGTTGAAGTTGAACGCGACGGCGTTTTCCGCGAACGAGTTCTGCGAGTTGGTGCCGACGCCGCGCAGGAAGAAGCTGGTGGTTCCGCCGGTGGGCTGAACGACCAGCGAGGGGACCAGACGGCCCAGATTGGCGGTTTCGGTGATGCCCGACTTGGTGAGATCATCGCCGGTTACTGCGGTCACCGCCACAGCGGCGCGCTGCAGGCTCTCCTCGCGACGCTGCGCAGTCACGACGATCTCGCCCAGCCCCTGGTCCTCGGTCGCTTCGCTCGATTCGGTGGTGGAAGTGCTTTGTGCAAAACCGGTGGCAGGAATGCTCAGTGCAGCCAGCACGGTCGTCGCAAGCAAGAATGCCTTCATCATACATCTCCCCAAAAATGCACGGTGCCTGCACGGGCACCGGCTGTATCGGGGATACATTTACGAGAAAGGCTAGCCATTGGTGAAATCTTTTGTTTTAATGATAATCCAATCATCTCACGGATAGGTGAAGCCAATGCGGTTCAAGGGCCTCGATCTCAATCTGCTGGTGGCATTCAACGTGCTGATGGAAACGCGCAGCGTGTCGCGCGCGGCGGAACAGCTCAATCTCAGCCAACCGGCGATGAGCGCGGCGCTAGGCCGGCTGCGCGACTATTTCGGCGATGACCTGCTGGTGCTGCAGGGCAAGCGGATGTTCCCGACGCCTTACGCCGAATCGCTGGTACCGATGGTGCAGGATACGCTGCGCCGGATCGATGCGCTGATCACGACAACGACCAGCTTCGACCCTGCGACGTCGCAGCGCGTGTTCCGGCTGATCGCATCCGATTATATCACTGCGGCCGTCATTGCACCGCTGTCGCGCCGCCTGGCGCATGTCGCGCCGGGCATCCGGCTGGAGGCGGTGCTGCCATCGGACGGCAGCGCCGATCTGATCGCGCAAGGCGCGTTCGATCTGCTGATCACGCCCGAGGAGTTCATCAACCCCGGCCAGCCCGCCGAGCTGTTGTTCGAGGAACGCCATGTCATTGTCGGCTGGAACGGCAACCCGGTCTTTTCGGGCGAAGTGACGCTGGAAGAGGTGCTGCGGGCGGGGCATGTCGGCATTCAGATGGGCAATCAGCGCACCAGTGCCTTTGCCGACAGCATCATGGAGAAGCTGGGCCATTTCCGCCGGATGGACATGACGGCCTCCTCTTTCACCGTGGTCCCCTGGCTGGTCATAGAGACCAACCGGCTGGCGCTGATGCATGAGCGCCTGGCGCGGTGCATGGCGCTGATGTTTCCGCTGGCGATCGCGCCCATCCCCTTCCCCTTTCCGGTGATGCGCGAGATGATGCAGTTCAACCACGCCCGCAGCGCGGATGAGGGGCTTGCCTGGCTGCGCGAGCAGCTGCGCCGTGACAGCGCGCTCGATTAGCACCGATGATCCATGGAAGTGATACCTATGGATCAATACAATAAGATTTACAGATTTACCGCTCTCCCCTTATCTAGGCCGGGATGAACAGGCCCGGTTACGCAATTCCGGGCGGGGAGAGGCATATCGGCATGAAGGACATGCGAATCTTGATCGTGGGCGGCGGAATTGGCGGACTGACGTCTGCCATCGCGCTGTGCCGCAAGGGTTTTGAAATCGAGGTGATCGAGCGCGATCCCGACTGGTCGGTCTATGGCGTCGGTATCATCCAGCAGGGCAATGTCGTCCGCGCGATGACCGAACTGGGCCTGATCGACGATTATATCAGCGCGGGCTTCGGCTTTGACCGGGTGCAGGTCTATATCCCGACCGGCCAGTGCGTTGCAGACATTCCGACCCCACGCCTCGTTGAAGGCTATCCGGGCAATGTCGGCATCGGCCGGCGCGCGCTGCACAAGGTGCTGGGCGATCGCAGCAAGGAGGCTGGTGCCAATATCCGGCTGGGCATCACGGTCAGCACGCTGGACGATGATGGCGACGGCGTCTCGGTCACTTTCAGCGATGGCAGTACCGGGCGCTATGACCTGGTGATCGGCGCCGACGGCCTCTATTCGCAGACCCGCACGATGATCTTTCCCGATGCGCCAACGCCCGAATTCACCGGCCAGGCCGTATGGCGCTACAATTTCAGGCGCACGCCCGATGTGATCGCGCTGCAGGCTTATGAGGGCCAGACGGGCATCGGCCTGGTCCCGCTCTCGGACGAGCTGATGTACATGTATGTCACCACGCCCGAGCCGGGCAATCCCTGGTACGCCAAGGAGGAACTGGCGAGCACGATGCGCTCCAAGATCGCCGGCGTTCCCTCGCCCGCCATCCAGGCGCTGGTCGGTCAGATCACCGAGGATGACGAGGTCGTCTACAAGCCGCTCGAATGGATGTTCCTGGAAGGTGCGTGGCACAAGGGCCGGGTCGTGCTGCTGGGCGATGCGGTGCATGCCACCACCCCGCATCTGGGCCAGGGTGCAGGCATGGCGATCGAGGACGCTCTGGTGCTCGCGGACGAGCTGGTCGCGGCTGACGGGATCGAACCGGCGCTCACCGCCTATCGCAACCGCCGCTTCGAACGGTGCCGCTATATCGTCGAATCCTCGCGCGCCATCTGCTTCGGCCAGATCGGCAAGGGACCGCTGATCGACAATGCAGAGGCCACCAAGGACATGTTCATGAAGGTGGCAGAGCCGATTTGACGCTCGCCCCTTTCCATTCACATCAAGGAGTTACTTTATGGCACGTGTCAGCGAAATTCGCCATGTCGGCTATGCCGTCACCGATCTTGCCGCCGAAGCCGCATTCTATCGCGACGTCTGGGGTCTGAAGGATGCCGGCGAGAAGGACGGAATGCTGCACTTTGCAGCGGAGGGCAATGACGAGCTTTACGTCGTGCGGCTGCGTGCATCGGACACGCAGCGGATCGACATCATCACCCTGGCGGCAGACAGCCGCGCCGATGTCGACGCGCTCCACGCCAAGGTGACCGATTATGGCTGCCAGGTCGTGTTCGCACCGCGCGAGCTCGACACGCTGGGCGGTGGCTATGGCTTCCGCTTCTTCAGCAAGGACGGTCTGCCGTTCGAGATTTCGAGCGACGTGGCGCGCGGCAGCGCACGCGAGCTGACCCGCTGGGAAGGCATTCCGCAGAAGATCAGCCATATCGTGCTGCATTCGCCCGACCATCAGGAGATGGTGCGCTTCTTCACCGATGTGCTGGGCTTCAAGGTCAGCGACTGGCTGGGCGACTTCATGTGCTTCCTGCGCTGCAACCAGTGGCACCACCGGATCGCGCTGCTGCCCGGACCCGCCTGTCTCAACCATGTCGCCTATGACATGCTGGGCGTCGACGACATGATGCGCGGCATCCATCGGCTGAAGCAGAAGGGCACCGATATCCGCTGGGGCCCCGGCCGCCACACGGCGGGCAACAACACCTTCAGCTATTTCACCACCCCTGCCGGTTTCGCGGTCGAATATACGGCCGAGCTGGAGGAAGTGGACGACGCCACCTGGGAGGCACAGGTGCACGTTCCTGCCCCCATGGTCATGGACCAGTGGGGCGTCGGCATCGGCGGACCGCAGACCATGCCGCACCCGGCGCCTGATGCCGGCCTCTTCCAGCCCGCCGGAGTCTGATCCTTATGGCCCTGTTTGAATATTTCCCCAATTATGTCTGGAACCTGTCGGTCTCGATCGCGCTGGAAAGCGGCGGCAAGATCGGCGAGATCATCGACATGTGCAAGCCGATCCGCGACGCGGCGGCCAATGGCGAGGATGCCGGCACCGGCGAGTTCCTGCAGCAATGGGTGGCGATGGGCGAAAAGCTGATCGGCCTGGCCGCCGAGGACGAGGCACGCGGCCGCAGCCTGTCGGCCTCCAAGAAGCTGGAGCGCGCCGCGCTGTATCTGCTGGTCGGCGAACGCATGCAGGGCCATGGCAATCCCGCGCGCGTTGCCACCTTTGCGCTGGCGCAGGACACGTTTGCGAGGGCGATGACGCTGGGCAAGCACCCGGTCGAGCGCGTGATGATCCCCTATGAGGGCAGCGAATATCCGGCGCTGTTCGTCCGCGCGCCGGGCGAAGGTCCCAAGCCGGTGGTGATCTATTGCAACGGGCTCGATAGCTCCAAGGAGCTTCTCTACTGGTCCAACCTGCCCCAGGCGCTGGCCGCGCGCGGCATTTCGACGCTGTGCGTCGATCAGCCGGGCACGGGCGAAGCGCTGCGCATCAACAATCTGCCCGCCACGCCGCATTCGGAAAAATGGGCCTCGCCTGCGGTCGACTGGCTGGAAAAGCAGCCCGATGTCGACCCCAAGCGCATCGGCATGACCGGCATTTCGCTCGGCGGCCATTTCGCCCCGCGCGCAGTCGCGTTCGAGCCGCGCTTTGCCAGCGGTGCGGTCTGGGGTGCGAACCACAATTGGGCCGAAGTGCAGCAGAAGCGCCTGCGCCGCGAGGGCGAAAACCCCGTGCCGCATTACTGGGCGCACGTGATGTGGGTGTTCGGCGCCAAGGACATGGACGAGTTCCATGAGAAGTCGCAGGACATGACGCTCAATGGCGTGATGGAACGGATCAAGGTACCGTTCCTGGTCACGCACGGCGAGCAGGACCGGCAGATCAGCGTCGAATATGCGCACCAGAGCTATGACCAGCTGACCAACAGCCCCAAGCGCGAGCTGAAGATCTTCACGCCGCGCGAAGGCGGGGTCGAGCATGTCGGGGCTGACAACATGGCCTATGGCTGCGATTACATCGCCGACTGGTTCGCCGAAACGCTCGGCGGCGATGTTTCAGGAGCCGAATGACCATGAGCTTTGTCGCAACCGCCCGCATCCCCACCACCAGCGCCAGCAAGTATCTGCAACAGGTCTGCAAGCACTGGGAGCACAATCTGCCCGTGACCTTTGACAAGGCGCACGGAGAGATCACCTTTGCCAGGGATGCGCGCGGGGCGGAATGGCCTGCCGATGCGCTGGTTACGCTCGATGCAGAGGACGACACGCTCGTCTGCACGATCAACGCCAGCGCCGAGGGCCAGCGTGACGGGCTGAAGGGCGCGCTGGAGCGGCATATCGACCGCTTTGCGTTCCGCGAGGTGCCGCTCGCCTATAACTGGGTCGATGGATGACATCCGCAGCAGCCGCGCACCTGCGGAACAGCACGCTGATCTCCATCGGCATTTCGATGGCGATCAGCGCGGCCTTTTTCCTGCTCGTGTTCGGTCTGAAGCCCGTGATCTCCGTCTTCGCACCGGATAATCTGACGCTCGATTTCATTCCCCAGACCCTGGCGGCAGGCTTCATGGCAGCGCTGATGCCCGCCCTGCAGACCCGCACCAAAATGGCCGCCGGCAGCCTGGCCGGAGCGCCGCCCCTGCCCCTGCAGATCGCCAAGCGCGCGGTCTGGCTGGCGGTCGCTTCGCTCGCCCTCGCCGCAGCCGTCACCGCATTGCTTTGGCTGGGCGGCATCGAAACCATGCCATGGGGCAGCGCGCTGGCGCTGAAAGTCGGATATGGTGGCCTGCTGGGGCTGATCATCACCCCCATCGCATTGCGCGCAATCTTGCCGAGAGGATAACCATGGCCCGCACCTTCGTCGACCTGTCGATCTATCTGGAAAACGACGTCATCACCGATCCGCCGTTCATGCGGCCCAAGATCACCTATCAGCAGCATGCCGACACGATTGCGGAGCTCGGGCATTTCTTCCCCGGTGTGACTGCCGAGCAGACTCCCGATGGCGCAGGCTTTGCCGCGGCCGAATGGGTGACGCTGACCACGCACAACGGCACGCATCTCGATGCGCCCTGGCACTTCCACCCGACGATGGATGGCGGCCAGCGCGCGATCACAATCGACGAGGTGCCGCTGGAATGGTGCTTCAACCCCGGCGTCAAGCTCGACTTCCGGCATTTCGAGGACGGCTATGTCGTCACCGCTGCCGATGTCGAAGCCGAACTCAAGCGCATCGGCCACGAGCTCCAGCCGTTCGAGATCGTGCTGGTCAACACCGCAGCAGGCAGCGCGGTGGGTAATCCCGAATTCGTCAATATCGGCTGCGGCATGGGCTATGAGGCGACAATGTACCTGCTCGAGCGCGGCATCCGCGTCACCGGCACCGACGCCTGGAGCTGGGATGCACCGTTCAGCCATACCGCCAAGAAGGTCGCCGAGACCGGCGATACCTCGCTGATCTGGGAAGGCCACAAGGCCGGGCGCGACATCGGCTATTGCCACCTCGAAAAGCTGCACAACCTCGAAAGCCTGCCCGCGCACGGCTTCACCGTCAGCTGCTTCCCGCACAAGATCCGCGGCGCGTCAGCCGGCTGGACGCGTGCGGTGGCGATCATCGAAGACTGACCGATGCTGGACCGCGCGTTTGATCTTGCGGGCCGCACGGCCATCGTCACCGGATCGACGCGCGGAATCGGGCTCGCCATCGCCGAGATGTTTGCCGAAGCGGGCGCGAATGTCGTCGTGTCGAGCGAAGATGCGGGCGATGTGGCGGAGATAGAAGCCGTGTTGGCGGGGCAAGGCTATCGGGTGCGCGGCATTGCGTGCGACATCACCGATAGCGCCGCGCTGACCGGACTGGTCAAGGGCACGATCTCGGCCTTTGGCGGCATCGACATCCTGGTGTGCAATGCCGGGATCACCGGCGCAGCGGGCAGCTGGTCGCTCGACGATTTCGACACGGTGATGGCGATCAACCTGCGCTCGATGGTTGCACTGACCAGCCTTGCGCTGCCGCATATGGCCGCGCGGGGCGGCGGCAGTGTGGTCCTGATGTCCAGCCTGTCTGCGCTGCGCGGCAATGGCAGCATCAACGCCTATGCGCTGGCCAAGGCCGGCGTCGCGCAACTCGCGCGCAACCTCGCGGTACAATGGGGGCCCAGCAACGTGCGCGTCAATGCCATCGCGCCGGGGCTGATCCGCACGCCGTTGTCCGAGCCATTGATGGCCAATGCAGAATTCATGGAGCGGCGGTTGCAGATGACTCCGCTGCGCCGCGTTGGCGAGGTCGACGATGTCGCCGCCGCCACATTGTTCCTCGCCTCGGACGCCGGCAGCTTCATCACCGGCCAGCAGATTGCCATCGACGGCGGCACATCGATCACCGATGGCAGCTGAGCCCGTCCTGATCACCGGCGCGGGCGGCTTTGTCGGCCAGGCGCTGGTGCGCGCGCTCGCGGGCACGCGTTCGGTCATCGCGACCGACCGCACCGGGCTGGATTTCGTCGATCTGCCGAGCGTGACCGCGCTGCCGGGCGAGATTGACGATCCGGCACTGGTCGCGCAGCTGACTGCAGCGCCAGTGGGGGCGATCGTCCACCTCGCGACCATCCCGGGCGGCGCGGCAGAGGGCGATCCCGCGCTCGCCGCGCGCATCAATGTCGCAGCCCCCATGGCGCTGCTCGATGCCCTGGCCGCGCACGGCAACGCTCCGCGCCTGATCTTCGCCAGCAGCATTGCGGTGTTCGGCGATCCGCTGCCGCCCCATGTCGACGACGCCACGCCCGCTCGTCCGATGCTGTTTTACGGCGCGCACAAGGCGATGATCGAGGAATGGATCGCCACGCTGACCCGGCGCGGCGCGCTCCGCGGGCTGTCGCTGCGCCTGCCCGGCATCATCGCACGACCGCTCGCCCCATCTGGGATGAAATCGGCATTCCTGAGCAACCTGTTCCACGCATTGAAAGCGGGCGAGCCGATCACGCTGCCCGTCTCGGCCGATGCAACATGCTGGCTGCTTTCGCGCCGCGCGCTGGTGGGCCAGCTGGTGACCGCGCTCGACCTGGCCAGCGATCCCGAGACCAGCCGACTCAACCTGCCAGCGCTGCGCGTGCGCATGGGCGATCTGGTGGCCGAGGTTGCGCGCCAGACCGGGGCCAATCCTGCGCTGGCGACCTACGCCCCCGATCCGGCGATCGAGGCAGCGTTCGGTTCGCAACCTCCGCTTTTCACGCCTGCAGCAGACCGGCTGGGCTTGGCGCATGATGGCGACATCGCCGCGCTGGTCGCCAATGCCCTGGCCGATCTGTGACCCACGAAAGGAAATGCCATGAAACTCGCCACCATCGATAACGGCACGCCCGATGGCGCACTGGCCATCGTCAGCGCCGATGGCAGCCGCTATCTGCCTGCCGCCCCGGCCACGCTGCAGGCCGCGATCGAGAGCTGGGACAGCGCCGAACCGGGCCTGCGCGCGCTCGCTGAGCGGCTCGCGGCGGGCGAAGGCGAGCGCACCGAGGGCCTGGTCTATGCCGCCCCTCTGCCGCGCGCTTGGCAGTGGCTCGATGGTTCAGCCTATCGCAGCCATGGCGAGCTGATGGAGACGCTGTTCGGCACCGAACCGCCGCCGCCGGGCCGGCCGCTGATGTACCAGGGCCTGTCGCACCAGTTCCTGTCCGCCACCGCCGATGTGCCGCTGCCGCGCGAAGAGGATGGTATCGATTTCGAGGGCGAATTCGGCGTGATCACCGATTTCGTGCCGATGGGCGTCACCCCCGAACAGGCGCTTGGCCATATCAAGCTGCTGGTGCAGATCAACGACTGGTCGCTGCGCGCGCTCGCCCCTGTCGAGATGAAGACCGGGTTCGGCTGGGTCCAGGCCAAACCGGCCTGTTCGGTTGCGCCCTTTGCTGTCACGCCCGATGTGCTGGGCGAGGCCTGGCGCGAAGGCCGCGTGCATCTGCCGCTGACGGTCGACTGGAACGGTGAACGCTTCGGCAATGCCGAGGGCGGCCCCATGGAATTCGGCTTTCACCAGCTGGTCGCGCATGCCGCCAGCACGCGCTCGCTCTGTGCGGGCACGATCATCGGTTCTGGCACGGTATCGAACAGCAATTTCCGCGAGATCGGCTCCTCGTGCATCGCCGAGCGGCGCGGCATCGAGATGCTCGATGAGGGGCAGGCGCGTACCGGCTTCATGCGCTTTGGCGATACCGTCCGGATGGAGGCGCGGCTGCCCGATGGCGGGCTGCTGTTCGGCGCGATCGACCAGAAGGTGGTCAAGGGATGAGCGCCATGGCCTCCCCACCCGTCCGCCGCATCGTCACCGGGCATGATGCAACCGGCCGCGCGATCATCCGCAGCGACGACATGCTGCCGGTCACGCCCATCCCGTCGGGCGATGCGGCGTTCAGCCTGGTCTGGACCACCGCGACCGTCCCTGCCGACAATAATGACGAGACCGACGGCCGCACCCGCGACGCCGGGCTGACGCTGCACAAGGGGTCGGTGATCCGCATCGTCGACATGCTGCCGGGCGGTGTCTCGCCATTCCATCGCAGCAGCAGCATCGATTACGGCATCGTGCTGTCGGGCGAGGTCGAGCTGGAACTGGACGACGGCGTGGTGACGACAGCCATGGCGGGCGACATCATCGTGCAGCGCGGTACCATCCATCTGTGGCGCAATCCCTCGGCCGCCGAGATCTGCCGCATCGCCTTCGTGCTGATCGAGGCGGCACCAAGGATAGTGGACGGAAGCCCCCTGGCCGATGTAATGCCCTGACCGCATGAGCATACTCGAAACCGTCATCCTTGTCCCCGGCCTGCTGTGCGATAGCGATGTCTGGACGCACCAGAGCGCCGCCCTGGGTGAGCATTACGATGTCATCGTTCCCGACCTCACCCGGCATGATTCGCTGGCGGGCATGGCCGCGCACATTCTGGACGCAGCACCGGAGCGGTTCTCGATCGTCGGCCATTCGATGGGCGGGCGTGTCACGCTGGAGGTGTTCCGCCTTGCGCCCCAGCGCGTGGCGCGGATCGGGCTGCTCGATACCGGGGTCCACGCCGCGCCGCCGGAGGAACTGCCCAAGCGCCAGGCGATGCTCGACATCAGTGCGGGGCAAGGCATGACCGTGCTGGCCGATGCGTGGCTGCCGCCGATGGTGCGGCCCGGCCTGCTCGATACCGACCCGGCGCTGCGCGCGACGCTTTATGCGATGGTCGAGCGCATGACGCCCGCCATCCACCGGCAACAGATCACCGCGCTGGTGAACCGCCCCGACGCCGCCCCGCTGCTCGGCCAGATCGCCTGCCCCACGCTGGTCGGTGTCGGCGAATTCGACCTGTGGAGCCCGCCCGACCAGCACGTCCCCATTGCCGATGCCATTGCAGGCGCAACGATGGTCGTCTTCGAAACCGCAGGCCATATGGCACCGATGGAGACGCCGGAAGCCGTCAGCGCGGCGCTGCTGGAGTGGATGGCGCGAGCGGACCTGAATTAACCTGGATCGCTGACTCTTTGGCGCAATGGCGGCTTTCAGTCCAGTGATCTGGCTGCGGGAAGGGCGGACTTTGGGTGGTCAGCTGCCTTACAACTCCCTAAGAGCAGGCAGCGGTCTCAGTTCCCCTAAGCATCGAGGATAATCGCAATATCGTGAGGCACTGCCATCGGCTCGAAGGCACTGACATTTGAGCGGCCGGTATTTCCGCGTGGAATGCGCCCCGTGATAGTCCCGAACGGGGCAAGCACCAGTCTGATTACCTGACCAACCGCTTCGCCCCACTCGCGCCGCGCCAGCGCGTATCGCAGCATCACCCCATGTGAGTGAAGGTGAAGTGAAAGCCGACGCTGAGAGAGGATGTGCCCCCGTTCAAGGGCACGCCACGCAGAGGCGTACTTCCCCTCCGCACGCGCCATGCGAAATGCCGCGAGTTCTTCTAGGTAAGCTGTGCGGATAACGTCCATCGCCGAAACTCCTTGCCATAAATGCGAGTCGGCACCGTATATGGACCCTGTAGCAACTACAGGGTCAAGCAATGAAGATTGGCGAGCTGTCGAAGGCGGTCGGCACCAAGGTCGAAACTATCCGCTATTATGAACGGATTGGTCTCCTCCCGCCACCGCCGCGCACAACCAGCAATTATCGGTCCTATGGACCGGCAGAGGTTCAGCGTCTCGCTTTCATCCGCCATTCGCGCGAACTCGGATTTAAGATTGAGGAAGTTCGTTCACTGCTCGACCTCTCGGATCACCCCGAGCGCGATTGCAGGGCCGCAGACCAGATCGCATCGCGCCACCTTGAGCAAGTTACCGAAAAAATCGCCCAGCTTGTAACACTCCGCAACGAGCTGGTACGAATGATAGGCCGCTGCCGAGGTGGTCTCGCTGCCGACTGCCGAGTAATCGAGACACTAGGCAACCATGGCTTGTGCGGCGACAGCCATCGCTCAGTGTGCTGAACAAGAGTTTCGGCGATCGTCCGCTTTGGGGTCGCTTGCGGAACGGCAAGTTTTCTTCAGTGCCGCCGGAAAGCCGTCCTTGCCTCAGTCAAGGCTTACCGAAGGCCCCGCGATACCGTCTGCGGGTCAGAGCCCGACCTGACCCTGTTTCAGAAACAAGCGGATGGGGTCAGCGTCGCCAAGATGATGACACCGCGTCAAACCGGCCCCACCAGCGGAATCAGGCCGGGGTTGAGCGCCGCGCGGGCGTGGCGGCGCATGCGCTGTTCGGCCTCGTCGGCGCGGCCTGAAAGGATCGCGTCGGCCACCGCCAGATGCTCCTCGTGCGCCGCCTTCAGGTTCTTGTGCACATTGGCAAGATCGTCCCAGTCCAGCGCCAGCGCTGCGGCCGAGGCGAGCGGCAGATGGTTGTTGCGCGACAGCGCCACGCCGATCGCGCGGTTGCCGCTGGCGTCGAGCAACAGGTCGTGAAAGGCCAGATTGTAACTGTAGAACCGGTCGACATCCTCGGGCGCAAAGCCATCGCCCGCGAATAGCGCGTCGCCTTCGGCCAGCACCGCTCTCAGCTTGCGCACGAAACTCGGCGCAATCGGCCGCGACGCGATCAGCCGCACCGCCAGCCCTTCGAGCACACCGCGCACCTCGATGGCATCGTCGATCTGGCTGGGCGTCGGCCCACGCGCCGCATAACCGCGCCGCCCGAGCTTCGCCACCAATCCTTCCTGCTCCAGCGTGCGCAGCGCGGTGCGCACCGGCATGCGCGAGACGCCGAAGCGCTCGGCCGTGCCGATCTCCGCTATGCGGGTCCCATCGGGGATCTCGCCGGAAACGATCATCTTGCGCAGGGCAAACAGCACGCGCTGGCCGGGCTTCATCGCTTGGTCCATCGGTGATGGTCATAGCTTTTGCACCGCGCCCGGCAAGCCCCCTCATCCGGCTTGCGCGGCATCGTAAACTGCATTATTGGATCCAATAACGAATATGCAGGGAGAGATACCGATGGCCACCGCCCCCGATCTGGAAGAGCGCAGCGCTGCCCGCGCCACCGCGCCCTGGCCGCGCAACAGCTGGTATGTCGCCTGCACGCCCGACGAGATCGAGGGCAAGCCGCTGGGCCGCAAGATTTGCGGTGAGCCGATGGTGTTCTTTCGCGGCACCGAAGGCAAGGTGGCCGCGCTCGAGGATTTCTGCCCGCATCGCGGCGCGCCGCTGTCGCTCGGCTTTGTCCGCGACGGCAATCTGGTCTGCGGCTATCACGGCCTGGCGATGGGCTGTCAGGGCAAAACCGTTGGCATGCCCGGCCAGCGCGTCGGCGGCTTTCCGCCGATCCGCACCTTTCCGGTGATCGAACGCTATGGCTTCATCTGGGTCTGGCCGGGCGATGCCGATCAGGCCGATCCTGCCAAGCTGCGCCATCTGGAATGGGCGGAGGATGAAGGCTGGGCCTATGGCGGCGGGCTGTACCACATTGCCTGCGACTACCGGCTGATGATCGACAATCTGATGGACCTGACGCACGAGACCTATGTCCATTCGACCAGCATCGGCCAGAAGGAGATTGACGAAGCCCCGGTCAAGACGCGGCTTGTCGGCGACGAGGTGGTGACCAGCCGGTTCATGGACGCGATCGACCCGCCGCCCTTCTGGGCGATGGCGCTGCGCGGCGCGGGCCTGCCCGATAGCGGCCCGGTTGATCGCTGGCAGCTGTGCCACTTCCACCTGCCCAGCAGCGTCGAGATCGAGGTCGGCGTCGCGCCGATCGGCGAAGGCGGCTATGAAGCACCGATCGAGCGCAAGGCCTATTCGGTGGTGGTCGATTTCATGACCCCCGAGACCGAAGGATCGCACTGGTATTTCTGGGGCATGGCACGCCGCTTTGCGGTGGACGATACCGAGCTTACCACCACCATCCGCGACGGCCAGGGCAAGATCTTTGCCGAGGACATGGAGATGCTGGAGCGCCAGCAGAAGAACCTGGACCTCTATCCCGACCGCCGCCTGCTGCTGCTCAACATCGACGCCGGCGGCGTCCGCTCGCGCCGCCTGATCGAACAGGCGATCGCGGCGGAGGCGGAGTGAACGAGGCAGAGACTTTCTACGCCATATTGGCGCTAATACTCATGATCATTTGACCTGGCGATGGCGCAACCTGCATGAGTAATGCAGTTCTTGCATTACTATAGGTCATGTTCATGAAGCGCACCGCGAAGTTGCTTGTTATCACGGCAGCCCTTGGCCTGGCTTCGCCAGCGACCGCGGAGCCGGGCGATTTTCCCGGAATTGACGACCCGAAACTCGCCAAGGCGATCGAAGAAGCAGCGAACCGGCCGCAGCGGCGCTATTGCGCCGAACTGGCACCGCTCTGGGCCGAGGCCGTCAAGCGATCGAAATCACCGCCAGCAGGGCTGATGCTGATGTCGGCCAACACCAACGTGCTGTGCGCGATCGAGGAAGAGCGCTATGAGGACGCATCAAGCCTGATCGTCCGCACCGAAGCCAAATTCGGTCAGCAAAGCTTTTTTGACAGACTCGCGCTGGCGCTGCACGCCCATCTTCAGGAGCTCGACCTCGCGGTGGCACGGGTCGGGGCGATCGCGCAAAAGGATCAAGGCGCGGCACTGGCCGAGACCGATCCGGTCATGCTGTTTCAGTTGAACTCCAGCCTTGTGCGCGCCAAGCGTGCCGATCTGCGCGAAGCCATGTGGTCGGCTATCAAGGCCTCGCCGGTGTTTCCGGAACTGGACCCTGACGTCCGCGGCGGGACGGCGATCAATCTGCTCGGCGTCAAGGCCGAGATGGCCAGTCTTACCCCTGCGGACGCAGCGCTGCTCGACCTGCTGACCAACAGCAGCGCCTATGCAGGCATGCTGGCAGACCGGCGTTATGCAGCCATCTGGCCCCTTATGGAGGAGCGCGCAGGCGATGGGCTGGCCAGGCTGATCGACGCCGATGTGAAGCTGAATACCGAGCGCTATGAAGCCAGCCCGGATGACGGCAGACGCCTGTCGAACCTTGGCTATGCGCTGCTTCAGGCAGGCAAGATCAGCGAGCTGATCGACCTGACCGCCCGCTATCGCGAAAAGGACTTCGATTACAGCCAGCTCACCGAAGACGGGACCTGGATCGTCAATTACATGGCCATCGCGCTGCGGGCCGCCGGGCGTCAGAAGGAAGGCATCGCCGCGCTGGAGGGCCTGGCATCCGTCGACCCCGATGCTCATAGCTGGGTGGTCAACTATGTGATCAATCATGCGATTGCGCTGGGCGAGGACAATCAGCATGCCGCCGCGCTCAAGGCGCTTGATCGCGCGCAACAGGTAGCTGACGAGCACGGATCGGCCTATGCGCGCGCCCTGGTTGCCGGGCAGCGCGCCTGCTCGCACAACAAGCTTGGCCATGCCGATCAGGTGCCGGAACAGATTGCGGTGCTGGAAGGGCTGCGGGCCGATGCGCCCAGTGCGGTGATCGGTTATGCGATGTGTGCCGGCCGGGACGATCTGGCGATCGCCTGGGCCCGCGAAGCCCTGGCCAAGGAAAGCTCGCGCAAGACGATGATCGGGATCTTGCAGCCAGCCTATATGCGCGACAAGCCCACATCCGTCACCGATCAGGAGCCCTATCGCCTGCTGGCCAAGAGCCCGGAACTGGCAAGCGAGTTCGAGAAAGTCGCGCGCGTGGTGCCGGAACGCTTTGCACCGTTGGGCGGTCGGTTGCCGATCGTGCCGAGCGTGGGCGCCACAGACTTGGCACGATGATGCGGTAAAGCGCTGCGCTACCTACAGCATTGTCAGTAGACGCGCGGCGATTGCTTGATAAGGTGCGCGCCATGCGTGTCTTGAAACGTCTGGCGCTCAGCCTCCTCGTCCTCGTTGCCGTTACGGCCATCGCGCTCGCCTTCTGGGAGCCGCTGGTTGCCGAATCGGGCAAGGCACCGCCAGCGCGGAAATATGATGTCGAGATCGTGCGCGACGATTTCGGCGTGCCGCACATCTTCGGCAAGACCGATGCCGATGTCGCCTATGGCGTCGCCTATGCGCATAGCGAGGACGATTTCTCGACCATTCAGGAGGTCGCCGCGATGACGCGCGCACGCACCGGAGCGCTTACGGGCGCGGATGGTGCGAAGGTCGATTTCGCCGCGCATCTGCTCGACATTCGCGGCACGGTCGATCGCAAGTACGATAGCCTTCCCGCCGATATCCGCGCGCTGCTCGATGCCTATGCGGCGGGTCTCAACCATTATGCCGGCAAGCACCCTGAAGAGGTGCGCCTGTCGGGCCTGTTCCCGCTCGACGGACGCGATATCGCCGCCGGTTTCGTGCTGCGCTCGCCCTTCTTCTTCGGGCTCGATTCGGTGCTCGGCGCGCTGGTCGAGGGCAAGGACCTGCCGATCGAGGGCGGACCGAAGATCACCGGCAAGCAGGAAGCGCGCGTCACCCCGATCGGCCCCGAGCCGGACATGAACGGATCGAATGCCTTTGCCGTCGCCCCGGCGCGCTCGACCGACAATGTCACCCGGCTGATCTCGAACTCGCACCAGCCCTGGCGCGGCGGTGTCGCCTGGTATGAACTGGTGGTCCATTCGGAAGAAGGCTGGGATTTCGCGGGCGCGACCTTCCCGGGATCGCCCTATCCGTTCCTGGGTCATAACAAGACGCTGGGCTGGACCAACACGGTCAACCGGCCCGACCTCATCGACGTCTATGCGCTCGAACTCAACGACGACAAGACGCAGTACAGGCTCGACGGAAAGTGGCGCGATCTGGAAGCGAAGCGGGTGTGGCTGAAGGTCAAGATGGGGCCGTTCACCCTGCCCTATCCCCAGACCGTCTATCGATCGGTCCATGGCCCGGTGATCATGAACGCCAAGGGCGCGTTCGCGATCCGCTATGCCGGGATAGACGAGCTGAAGATGCTGGAACAATATTTCCGGATCAACAAGGCGCGCGATTTTGCCGAGTGGCAAAAGGCGATGGCGATCCAGGGCGTGCCGGCAACCAACTTCATCTATGCCGATGCCAAGGGCAATATCGCGATGGCGTACAATGCGCTGTTCCCGGCGCGCAAGCCGGGCGCGAACTGGCGCGGCGTGCTGCCGGGCAACCGCAGCGACCTGATCTGGCAGGAGCACCTGCCCTGGGATCGCGTGCCGCTGCTGGTCAATCCGGCTTCGGGCTATATCATGAACGCCAACAACACGCCCTATGTCGCCGCAGGCCCTGGGGACGAGCTGGATCGCGCCAGCTTCTCCCCGCTGATGGGCATCGAGGACGACATGACCAACCGCGCGCGGCAGGCGATCAAGCTGTTCGAGGCAGCGGGGCAGATCGATGCCGCGACGCTGGACCGGATCAAATATGATGTCGCCTATGACAAGTCCGATTACGCCACCGGCTGGATCAATGCGCTGCTGGCGGTCAAGCCCGATGGCGACAAGCGCATATCCGAGGCGCAGGCGCTGCTGCGCGCCTGGGACTGGCAGATGGACGGCAAGGGCAAGGGCGATGCTCTCGCGCTGATGCTGATGCGTCCGGCGATGCGGCAGAGCTATCGCCGCCTGGCCCTGCCCGATGCGCGCGAGGAACTGGTGGCCGCGATCGACCATCTCGAAAAGCATTTCAAGACGCTCGACCCCAAGCTGGGCACCGTGCTGCGGCTGCGCCAGGGCAAGGTCGATCTGCCGATGGACGGCGGATCGGACACGCTGCGCGCAGCGACGCTGTGGGATGTCGACGAGAAGGATGGCCGCTTTGCCGTGCGCCATGGCGACAGCTTCATCCAGTTCGTCGAATGGGATGCGGATGGCAAGCTGACCTCCCGCTCGATCCAGCCCTTCGGCGCGGCGACGACGCGGCCAGAAAGCCCGCATTATACCGATCAGGCCAAGCTGTTCGTCGAACACAAGACGAAGCCCGTCTATTTCACCCGCGAACAGCTGATGCTGCATGCCAAGCGCCGCTATCGCCCCTGATTGCGCTTGAAACCGGATCGGCAAGGCTTATGGTTTCAATCAGCAACCCGAGGCGGCACCGGCGCTTTTGCGACAGGCCGGTGACACCCGACAGAACAGACAGACACGCTCCCAAGAGAGGCTCAATATCCATGATCAAGCCCTTCCGTTCGCTTATCGCCGTATCCTCGCTGGCGCTGGCCGTGGCGCTTTCCCCCGCCCAGGCACAGCAGGCCGCACCGGTCGCCGATCTCGTCAAGACGGTGAACATCCCCTATCAGCAGTTCACGCTGGCCAATGGCCTGACCGTGATCGTGCACGAGGACCGCAAGGCCCCGATCGTCGCGGTTTCGATCTGGTATGATGTCGGTTCCAAGCACGAGCCCAAGGGCAAGACCGGCTATGCGCACCTGTTCGAACACATCATGTTCAACGGTTCGGAAAACGCGACTGGCGACTATTTCGAATATCTGAAGAAGCTGGGCGCGACCGACTATAACGGCACCACCTGGTTTGACCGCACCAACTATTTCCAGACCGTGCCCAAGGCAGGCCTGGAAGGCGCGCTGTTCCTGGAAAGCGACCGCATGGGCCATCTGCTCAACGGCATCACGCAGGAAAAGCTGACCAACCAGATCGGCGTGGTGCAGAATGAAAAGCGCCAGGGCGACAACCAGCCTTATGGCCTGGTCGAATACAAGCAGATCGAGATGCTGACCCCGCCCGAGCATCCCTATGGCCATTCGACCATCGGATCGATGGAGGACTTGCAGGCCGCCTCGCTTGCCGACATGAAGAAGTGGTTCACCGACCATTACGGCCCGAACAACGCGATCCTGGTGCTCGCCGGTGACATCAATGTCGCCGAAGCCAAGCCGCTGGTGGAGAAATATTTCGGCGATATCGCCAAGGGGCCTGAAGTCGCCAAGCTGAACCCGCCGCTGCCGACCCTGGACAAGGAGAAGGTCGCGGAGATGAAGGACAAGGTGCCGACCGCGCGCCTCTATCGCTTCTGGAGCGTGCCGGGCCTCAACGATCCCGATTATGCCGCGCTCGACGTCGCAGCCACGGTGCTGGGCGGGCTTGCCAGTTCGCGGCTCGACAACATCCTGGTCCGTGACGAACAGACCGCCGTCGCGGTCACCGCATCGGCCCAGCCTTTCGTGCATGGCAGCGTGTTCGAAGCCTATGTCGATGTGAAGCCCGGCGCAGATGTTGCCGCCGTGTCCAAGCGGCTCGACGAGATCCTGGCCGATTTCATCGCCAAGGGTCCGACCGCCGACGAGGTGCAGCGCGTCGCCACGCGCGAAGCTGCGCAGCGCATCAACGGCCTGGAACAGGTTGGCGGCTTTTCCGGCAAGGCGGTGACGCTGGCGGAAGGTGCGCTCTATTCCGACGATCCGGCCTTCTACAAGAAGCAGCTCGACATGCTGGCCGCGATGACGCCTGCCAAGGTGACCGCTGCGATGCAGAAATGGCTGACGCGTCCCGTCGCCAAGCTGCACGTGCTGCCCGGTGAGCGCGATGCCTATCAGGAAGTCGCAGGCGGCACCGGTCAGGTGACCGGCAGCGGTCCGGCCATGCGTACCGGCGTGCTCGCTGCACCGGCATTCTATTCGAGCATGGCCGAAGATGCGATGGCCGCAGGTGCTGCCAGCAAGCAGCCGCTTGCCGCCGTCGATCGTTCGACCTTCCCCGAAGCCGGCGCAGTGCCCGATCTCGACTTCCCCGATGTCGAGGAAGCGACGCTGTCGAACGGCATCAAGGTGCGCTTTGCCAAGCGGACCGCGGTTCCGGTGGTGCGCGTCGCGGTCAGCTTTGATGCCGGCTATGCCAGCGATCCCAAGGACGCGCTCGGCACCAACAGCCTGATGATCGCGCTGCTGCAGGAAGGCACGCAGAAGCTCAATTCGGTGCAGCTCGCCGAAGCGCAGGAGCGTCTGGGCACCAGTGTCAGCGCGTCGTCCGATCTCGACCGCACCATCGTCTCGATGAGCGCGATGAAGCCGAACCTCGGCGCATCGCTCGACCTGCTGGCCGATGTCATCCGCGCCCCCGCCTTTGATGCCAAGGAGCTGGAGCGCGTGCGCGTGCAGCAGCTTACCCGCATCCAGGCCGAGTTCACCCAGCCCCAGGGCATCGCGCTGCGCAACCTGCCGCCGCTGCTCTACGGACCGGCGCACCCCTATGGCGTGCCGCTGACCGGCACCGGTGATCCGGCCGTGGTCGCCAAGCTCAGCCGCGACCAGATCGCTGCCTATCACAGCCAGTGGATGCGGCCCGAGCGCGCCTCGATCTTCGTCGTCGGCGACACCAGCCTGAAGGACATCATGCCGATGCTGGAGGAGCGTTTCGGCAAATGGCCGTCGAACCGCATGGCGCTGATGGAAAAGGATTTCAGCGCGGCGATTCCCCAGGGCCAGGGTCGCATCATCCTGATCGACCGACCCAACTCGCCGCAGTCGCTGATCCTGGCGGGTCAGGTGCTGAAGGCCAAGGGCACCGACAATCTGCTGGCGCTGGAAACCGCCAACGACATCCTTGGCGGCGATTTCCTCTCGCGCATCAACATGGACCTGCGCGAGACCAAGGGCTGGTCCTACGGCACCCGCACGCTGATCCAGCGGCCCAAGAACGACGTGCCGTTCCTGGCCTTTGCACCGGTGCAGACCAACCAGACCGGCCCCTCGGTCGCCGCGATCATCCAGCAGATGGACGATTTCATCGGCACCAAGGGCGTGACGCCGGAAGAGCTGGACCGCACTGTCAAGGGCAACAGCCTGGAGCTGGCGGGCACCTATGAGCGCTCTGCCGCGGTGCTGTCGCAGATGCAGTCGGACGCGCTTTATGGCCGCCCGACCAACTATGCCGAAAGCCTGGCCGCGCAATATCGCAGCATGGATGCCGAGAAGCTCAACGGGGCGATGCGCAGCGCGCTCAACCCCAAGACGCTGACCTGGGTCATCGTCGGCGATGCCGCCAAGGTTGAAGAGCAGCTCAAGCCTTTGGGCATGCCCATCGAGGTTCGCCGTGCGGCACCTGCCGCCGGAGACAAATAAGTCCGTTAACGTTCAACCCACCACCAAAGAGAGGACGAATAATATGTCAGTTGCTGGACAATATGATTGCGTGACCAAGTCGCCGATGGGCGACCAGAAGTCGGTGCTGACCGTCACGGTCGATGGCGACAGCTGGACCGGATCGAACGCCGGCCAGATGGGCTCGCTCGACATCACCGACGGCAAGGTCGACGGCAACACGCTGACCTGGACGATGGACATGAAGGTGCCGATGCCGATGAAGCTGGAAGGCACCGCCACCGTCGATGGCGACACCATCACCGGCCAGATCAAGGCAGGCGCCTTCGGCACCATGGCGATGAGCGGCACCCGCAAGGCGTAAGCTTATGCTGAACAATAAAAACCCTCCCTGTGCATGCGCAGGGAGGGTTTTTATTTGGCCCGGAGCTCCGGATCGTTCGGATCGGGGGTTTCCACCGATGACACATGGTTGAGCGCGATCACCCAGCGCCCTTCCACTTTGCGCATCAACCGGGTGTTGATGCCATATTGCGGGCTTTCTGCCCGGTCGAGATGATAGCGGCTGATCAGCTGCGCAGCATCGTCGGCCAGCATTTCCACCTTGATATCGTAGAAATGCAGGGTGCCGCGCTTTTCCGGTGCGCCGCCATAATCGCGGACATAATGGTCGAGCGTGCCCTGCCACCCCTGCTGGAACCGCCCGCGCGAGACAAACACCACGCCGGGATTGAGGAAGCCGCGCATATAGCCTTCAAAATCCCCGCGATTCCAGGCCGCCTCCATATCGGCGATGACGGCGCGGATTTCCGCTTCGGGTGCCGGCGTCTCGGCATGCACGGGCGCGGCGGCCAAGCAGAGCGCAAATGCCGCGAATAACGAAAATCGCCCTCCCCCGTCATTCCCGCGAACGCGGGAATCCCGCTTGTGCGCGAAACTTAGAACCGGAAGCGGGACCCCCGCCTTCGCGGGGGTGACGGAATTGGGGAGAGCGCGGAAACTCACTTGCCCGCCTTGGCGAGCTTTGCCTTTTCCGCAGCGATGAACTCTTCCATCTTCTGCTCCATCACGGGCAGCGGCACCGAACCCAGCATCAGGAAGGTGTCGTGGAACGGCCGCTGGTCGAAGGCCGATCCCAGCTCGGCTTCGGCCTTGGCGCGCATCTTGCGCAAGCTCAGTTCACCCAGCTTGTACGCCAGCGCTTGGGCGGGCCAGGAGATATAGCGGTCCACCTCGGTCTCGATATCGCGCGGGGCCAGTGCGGTATGGCTGGCGAGATAATCGATCGCCTGTTGCCGGGTCCAGCCCTTGGTATGGATGCCGGTATCGATCACCAGCCGCACCGCGCGCCACATTTCGAAGGTCTGGCGGCCGAATTCCTCATAGGGGGTTTCGTAGATGCCGATCTTGGAGCCCAGCCATTCGGTGTACAGCCCCCAGCCCTCGCCATAGCCGGAGAAATAGGTCTGGCGGCGGAATTCGGGCCGGTCGGGCGCTTCCAGCGCGACCGCCGCCTGAAAGCTGTGCCCCGGATTGCACTCGTGCAGCGCCAGCGCGGGGATATTGTACAGCGGCCTCTGCGGCAGGTCATAGGTGTTGAACAGGCACGCATCGAGCCCGCCGCGCCCCGAGGTGTAGATCGGCGCGATGACATCGGGCACCGGCAGCACGGTGAAGCGATAGCGCGGCAGGAAATTGAACGTGTCTTTCAGCTTCCCGTCCATCTTCTTGACCGTATAGGCCGCCGCCCCCAGCAGCTCGCGCGGGGTCTTGGCATAGAATTGCGGATCGGTGCGCAGGAACGTCAGGAATTCGGGGAACGTGCCCTTGAACCCGGTCTCGCGCATCGTCTTCTGCATATCGGCATCGATCCGCGCGACTTCCTTCAGGCCGATCTCGTGGATCTCCTCCGGCGTCAGGTCGAGCGTGGCGTAGATCCTGATCTGGTCCTGATAGAAGCGTTTGCCATCGGGCAGCGCATAGGCGTCGATCCGCGTGCGCGCCTTGGGCATGTATTCAGCCCGCATGAAGCTGAGCAGCCTGGCATAAGCCGGCACCACCGAAGTCTCGATCGCCTTGAGCGCCTCGGCGCGCAGCGCGGCCTGTTCGGCGGGCGATATGCTCTGCGGCATTACGCGGAACGCGTCGTAGAACGGATTGGCCTCGCCCGCGACCGTATAGGCCTCGATCGTCTTGTCGCGCCCCTCGATGCCGACGCGCGGCACGGTATAGCCGCGTGCCAGCCCGGCGCGCATGTTGACGATATTCTCGTCGAAGAAGCGCGGAATATCCCGCATCCGCCCCAGATAGCGCTTGTAGCCGGTGACATTGCCAAAGCCCTGGCGCGGGTTCAGCCCACCCCAGAAAAAGGTGTCGCTGTTGAACGGCGCTTCATAGGTCTTGTATTCGAGGCTGTTGGCATTTTCCCAGACCGACTGGCGGAACACGGCGGCGTTGACCTGCTCCTCGGGCGAGAGCTGGTCCATCGGGATGGCATCCAGCTGTTTCAGCACGTCCTTCCAATAGGCCAGCCGCCGCGCCTGTGCCTCTGCTGTCTCGTCCGAGAAACGATCGCCCTGCACCCAGCGGCCGCCCTCCTTGACCTGCGCATATTCCTTCTGCCGCCAGTCCCATTCGGCATCATAGAGCGCGCGCAGCCTGGCATCCATTGGGCCTGCGGAGGGCTTGGCGGCGGGGGCGACGGGTGCGGCATCCTGCGCCATGGCGGGGACGCTTGCCGCGCCGAACAGCAACGATGCGAGGAAAACGGTTGCGCGCATGAATTGGCCCCCTTGGACAGCCGGACTGGAATGCACGGCATTAGACTTTGGGCGGTCCGGCAGGTCAAGTTGTCAGTATACGAAATGCGGCAGGCGATTGAAATTCATGGCCATTGCCGTTCTCCGGCGAAAGCCGGAGTCCAGAGCGATGCAGCACGATCTGACTCCTGGGCTCCGGCTTTCGCCGGAGAACGGTCAGGCATCCCGCTTCTTCAAAAGGGCCGATCGCAAACACCGGCAGACGACCTCATCGCGCTGGTTGATCAGTTCGTGCGTGAAGGTGACGATCCCCGCATTGGGCCGCGATTTCGATTCTTTCAGCTCGGTCACCTCGCTGGTCGCGCGCATCGTGTCGCCGATGAACACCGGCTTGGGCATGACCAGCTTGTCATAGCCCAGGTTCGCCACCAGCGTGCCAAGCGTCGTGTCGCCCACCGACAGCCCGACCATCAGGCTGAAGGTGAAGGTGCCGTTGACGAGGATCTGCCCGAACTCGCTCGCCTTCGCCGCCTCGACATCAAGGTGCAGCGGCTGCGGATTGTGCGTCATCGTGCTGAACAGCAGATTGTCGGTCTCGGTCACCGTGCGGCGAATCTCATGCTCGATCCGGTCGCCGATGTTCCACTCGTCGAAATATCGTCCTGCCATCGTGTTGTCCCTAAATACCCCTCTCCCTCGATGGGAAAGGGCTGCGCCACCTTACCCCTCTCCCCTCCGAGGGAGAGGGTTGCGAAGACTTATGAGCGAAGCGAATTAGTCGAAGCTGGGAGAGGGGGCAGCAACGTTGACGTTCGTGCGCCCCGCCCCATCACCCTCATCCAACTGCGGCTAGCTGACTGCGTCAGCAAGGCTTCGTATCCTTCTCCCATCAAGGGAGAAGGCATTTCTGCATCATTCCGCCGCCTCGATCCGCACCAGCAGCGCCTCGACCTGCACCTGCGCGCCCTCGCTGGCGTTCAGCTCCGCCACCACGCCATCGAACGGCGCGACGAGCGAATGCTCCATCTTCATCGCCTCGAGCGTCAGCAATTTCTGCCCCTTGGTCACCGCCTGACCTGCCGCCACATCCACCGCGATCACCTTGCCCGGCATGGGGGAGAGGATGGAGCCGGAAGAGGCGGCGCCTGCCCCTGCCCCAACTGTAGAGCGCTGCGAGAAGAAATAGCTTTCTCCTTGATCGGTGACGATCACCAGATCACCTTTAAGATTAGATGATAAACCTGTGCTCGTATCCGCGTTCTTCGCGAGGCAATCGTATCGGACACCATCTTCATAAAAGGAGAGCGTGTTTTGGGCTGGAGCGTTCAGCCGGAAACCAAAGTTTTCCTCATTATGGGTTGAATCGACGAAGTTGTACCACTCAAGCTGCTCCTGGCGAAAACGCCTTCCGGCTGTCTGAAGCACCAGATCGTTTGGTACAGGGCGTGCCGCCAGTTCTTCGCCACATCGCCCGATCAAACCTGTGTCAATCTCTCCTGATGCAAAAGCATCGAGAGCCAAACATCGGAACAGAAAGCCTTTGTTGGTTCGCAGCCTTCCAACATATCCGCTATTCAGTGTATCCATCAATGACTGACGGGCTTCTTCGCGGGTGTCGCCCCTGGCAATGAGCTTAGCAATCATCGGGTCATAGAAGGTGCTGACCCGATCGCCCTCAACCACTGCACTGTCTATTCGGGCATCGTAATCAAACAAAAGGTGCTCAACCAAACCAGGGCTCGGCAAGAACCCCTTCGCCGGATCCTCCGCATACAACCGCGCTTCCATCGCCCAACCGTTGATGCTGAGCTCCTCCTGCTTGAGCGGGATCGGCTCGCCGCTCGCCACGCGCAGCTGCCATTCGACCAGATCGACCCCGGTAATCTCCTCGGTCACCGGATGCTCGACCTGCAACCGCGTGTTCATTTCCATGAACCAGATGCGGTCCGCGCGCAGGCCTTCCGAGCCGTCAGCGATGAACTCGATGGTGCCTGCGCCCTGATAATCCACCGCCTTGGCCGCGCGCACCGCAGCCCCGCACACCGCCTCGCGCGTCGCTTCGTCCATGCCGGGCGCGGGCGCTTCCTCGATCACCTTCTGGTGGCGGCGTTGCAGCGAGCAATCGCGCTCGAACAGGTGCACGACATTGCCAAGGGCATCGCCGAACACCTGCACCTCGATATGGCGCGGGCTTTCGATCCACTTTTCGAGCAGCACGACATCATTGCCAAAGCTCGCCGCCGCCTCGCGCTTGCAGCTGATGAGCGCATCGGCAAAATCCGCCGCCGCATCGACCTTGCGCATCCCCTTGCCGCCGCCGCCCGCGACCGCCTTGATCAGCACCGGATAGCCGATAGTGGCAGCCTGCTCGGCGAGGAAATCGGGGTCCTGATTGTCCCCCAGATAGCCCGGCGTGGTGGGCACGCCCGCCGCGTCCATCAGCTTCTTCGCCGCGTCCTTGAGGCCCATGGCGCGGATCGAATCCGGCTTGGGGCCCACCCAGATCAGCCCGGCATCAATCACGGCCTCAGCGAATTCGGCGTTTTCGGACAGGAACCCATAGCCCGGATGGATCGCCTCCGCGCCGGTCGCCTTGGCCGCGGCGATGATCTTTTCGCCCACCAGATAGCTCTCGCGCGACGGCGACGGCCCGATATGCACCGCCTCATCGGCAGAGCGCACATGCAGCGCCTTGGCGTCGGCGTCGGAGTAGACCGCAACCGTGCGGATACCCATGGCCCGCGCGGTGCGGATGATCCGGCAGGCAATTTCGCCCCGGTTGGCGATGAGGAGGGAGCTGATCATGCGGCGTCTCTTTCTTCGTCACCCTGAACTTGTTTCAGGGCCCATTTCGCGGCATTTTTCGAACGATGATCGACCGCCAGCCGTGCGTCTATATCCTTGCCAGCGCCGCTTATGGTACGCTGTACATCGGCGTCACTTCCGACCTGATTGCGCGCCTTGGCGAGCATCGCAGCGGAACTATCAAAGGCTTCACGTCGCAATATCAGGTCTATCGTCTGATGCGTTACGAGCCGTTCGACACCATGGAAGGCGCGATCGAGCGGGAAAAGCAGCTCAAGCGCTGGCACCGGCAATGGAAGATCAACCTGATCGAGAGCAACAACCCGCATTGGGTGGACCTGGCGGTTCCGCTTGGCTTCGATCCCGTCCCAGCGCGCGGCAGGCGCAATGGGCCCTGAAACAAGTTCAGGGTGACGGGGTTGGGTGTTGCCCCCCCTCACATCCGGAACACCCCGAACCGGGGTGCCTCCTCCACCGGCGCATTGAGACATGCCGCGAAGGCCAGGCCCAGCACGTCGCGCGTCTGCGCGGGGTCGATGATGCCATCGTCCCACAGCCGCGACGTCGCGTAATAGGGGTTGCCCTCGTCCTCGTATTTCTGGCGGATCGGGGCCTTGAAGGCTTCGGCCTCGCGCTCGTCCCATTTGTCGGCGTCGCGGTGGACCGTCGCCAGCACCGATGCCGCCTGCTCGCCGCCCATCACGCTGATACGGCTGTTCGGCCAGCTGAACAGGAAGCGGGGCGCATAGGCCCGCCCACACATGCCGTAATTGCCCGCACCGAAGCTGCCGCCGATCAGCACGGTGACCTTGGGCACGCTCGCCGTCGCCACCGCCGTCACCAGCTTGGCGCCATGCTTGGCGATGCCCTCCGCCTCATACTTGCCGCCGACCATGAAGCCGCTGATATTCTGCAGGAAAAGCAGCGGGATGCGCCGCTGGCAGGCGAGCTCGATGAAATGCGCGCCCTTGACCGCGCTCTCGCTGAACAGCACGCCATTGTTCGCCAGGATCGCAACCGGCATCCCCCAGATACGCGCGAAACCGCACACCAATGAGCTGCCGTACAGCGCCTTGAACTCGTGAAACTCGCTGCCATCGACCAGCCGCGCGATCACCTCGTGCACGTCATAGGGCGCGCGGACATCCGACGGGATGATGCCGTACAGCTCTTCCGCGTCGAATTTCGGCGGGCGCGGATCGCGCAGGTCGATGTTCGGCTTGGGGATCGGCCCGAGGTGCGAGACGATATCGCGCACGATGGTCAGCGCGTGCTCGTCATTCTCCGCGACATGATCGACCACGCCGGATTTCCGCCCATGCAGATCGCCGCCGCCCAGATCCTCGGCGCTGATCTCCTCGCCGGTTGCCGCTTTCACCAGCGGCGGGCCTGCGAGGAAGATCGTGCCCTGGTTGCGCACGATCACCGTCTCGTCCGACATGGCGGGGACATAGGCGCCACCCGCGGTGCAACTGCCCATCACACAGGCGATCTGCGGAATGCCCTTGGCGCTCATGTTCGCCTGGTTGAAGAAGATGCGGCCGAAATGCTCGCGATCGGGAAAGACCTCGGCCTGGTGCGGCAGGTTCGCGCCGCCGCTGTCGACAAGGTAGATGCACGGCAGCCGGTTGGCCTCGGCAATCTCCTGCGCGCGCAAGTGCTTCTTCACCGTCATCGGATAATAGGTGCCGCCCTTTACCGTGGCGTCGTTGCACACGATCATGCACTGGCGGCCCGAGACTCGGCCGATGCCCGCGATCATCCCCGCGCCGGGGATTTCGCCATCGTACAGGTCGTTGGCCGCAAGCTGGCCGATCTCGAGGAACGGCGATCCCGGATCGAGCAGCCGTTCGACACGATCGCGCGGCAGCAGCTTGCCCCGCGACGTATGCCGCTCACGCGACTTGGCATTGCCGCCCAGCGCCGCCTCGGCGACCTTGGCCCAAAGCTCATCGCGCAGCGCGACATTATGGGCATGCGTGGCGCGGAAGCTGTCCGAGCCGGTGTCGATCTTGGTGTCGAGCGTGGGCGCGGTCATCACCGCGTTCCGATCAGTTCGCGCGCGATCAGGAAGCGGCGGATCTCGTTGGTGCCTGCGCCGATATCGTACAGCTTGGCATCGCGCAGGAAGCGTTCGACCGGCCAGTCGGTGGTGTAGCCCGCCCCGCCCAGCGCCTGGATAGCCTCGAGCGAGCATTTCACCGCATTCTCGCTCGCCAGCAGGATAGCACCCGCAGCATCAAAGCGCGTCGTCTTGCCCGCATCGCACGCCCGCGCCACCGCATAGACATAGGCGCGCGCGCTGTTGAGCGCGACATACATGTCCGCCACCTTGGCCTGCACCATCTGGAACGCCCCGATCGGCTGGCCGAACTGCTTGCGCTCGCGCACATAGGGGAGCACCACGTCGAGGCAGGCCTGCATGATGCCCAGCGGCCCTGCGGCCAGCACCGCGCGCTCGTAATCCAGCCCGCTCATCAGCACCCCGACGCCGCCGTTCAGCGGCCCCATGACATTTTCGTCAGGCACGAAGCAATCGTTGAACACCAGCTCCGCCGTGGGGCTGCCGCGCATCCCCATCTTCTGGATCTTCTGGCCGATGCTGAAACACGGCATGTCCTTTTCGATGATGAACGCGGTGATCCCGCCCGACCCCTCACCCGTCTTGGCATAGACGATCAGCGTCTCAGCATAAGCCGAGTTGGTGATCCAGAACTTGGTGCCGTTGAGCCGGTATCCACCCGAGACCGCGTCGGCCTTGAGCTTCATCGAGACCACGTCCGACCCCGCGCCGACTTCGGACATCGCCAGCGACCCGACATGCTCGCCCGAGATCAGGCCGGGCAGGTATTTCGCCTTCTGCTCGGCATTGCCCCAGCGGCGCAGCTGGTTGACGCACAGGTTGGAGTGCGCGCCATAGCTGAGGCCCAGCGAGGCGCTCGCGCGGCTCACCTCTTCCATCGCTATGACATGTTCCAGATAGCCGAGGCCCAGCCCGCCATCTTCTTCGCTCACCGTGATGCCGTGCAGCCCGAGCTCGCCCATCTGCGGCCACAGATCGATCGGGAACCAGTCCTCGGCATCGATTCTGGCGGCGATCGGCGCGATCTTGTCGGTGGCAAAGCGCCGCGTGGTGTCGCGGATCATCTCGGCGGCTTCGCCCAGGGCGAAGTCGAAATCGGGCATCATGGACATGAAGGCATCCTCTCCTGGAGCTCTTAATCCGCCGGTTCTAGGCCTCCAAGTCAACAAAGGAAAATTGATATTGAAAGGGGTTTATCCTAGACGTCGTCTATGATCGAACGCTATCTGCTGCGCTACTTCCTCGCCGTGGTCGAACATGGCAATTTCACCCGTGCGGCGGAAAGCTGCAACGTCACCCAGCCGACGCTGTCGGTGGGCATCGCGCGGCTGGAGGAGAGCGTGGGGCAACGGCTATTCCACCGCTCCAACCGGCGGGTCGACCTGACACCGACGGGCGCACAGTTCGCCGAACATGCGCGGCGGATCGAGGCGCAGTTCAACCTGGCCGAAGAGGCGATGAAGCAGCACCGGCCCGATGCGATCGTGCGGCTGGGCGTGCTCTCGACGCTGCCCACGGCGATCGTCGCGGCGATGGCCGAGGCGCTGGCCGAGATCGATGGCCTGCGCACCGAGTTCGTCGAGGGCCGCGCGAGCGAGCTGATCGACCGCCTGGACGCGGCGCGGATCGACCTCGCTGTGACGATGGAGCCGCAGGGCCGCCACCGCGCGCAGTTCGAGCCGGTGGCGAGCGAAGGCTATGCGCTCGCCCTGCCCGCCGCGCACCCCCTCGCCCAGCGCCAGAGCATCGCCGCGCAGGAGCTCGCCGACAATGTGATGCTGGTCCGTCGCCATTGCGAATTGCTCGCCGCAACCAGCCAGCACTTCACCGCACGCGGCGTCCGCCCCTTCTTCGCCGCCCGCTCAAGAAGCGACGACCGCATCCTGGCGCTGGTCGCGGCAGGCGTGGGCGTGACGGTGATGCCGGATTGCTTCACCGCGCCGGGCGTGGCGCGCGTGCCGATGGAGGATTTCGCGCATGTACGCACGCTGGGCCTGCTGGTGCGCAAGGAGGGGGCGGTGCCGGAGGCGTGCGTGGAGCGGGTGCGCGGGGTTTTGCGGGGAAGGATTGGTGGGGTTTGGGGGGATGGGGGCTAGGAATTACCTATCGCGCCCCCGAAATTCTCGTCTCCGTCTATGTTACCCTGATACTTGGCTGATGCCTCAGATTTATCAAGGTCAGCATTATCGTTACGATTAAATTTCGTCAAAGACAGATTAAAATCTTTCGAAAGATACTCTTTCAAGTGCTCCCTAAGCAGCTCCATCTTTAGTTTTGTGCGAAGTTGATAAATTTCTTCGTCCTCAATGTCCAGATCGTGCTCAGCAGAGAACGAAACATCTTTAGCAATTATGCTGATTTTTGTTAAATTCAGTTTCTGCTGGTTTATTTTAATAACTTCGCTAAGCAAAAGACGACATAGTTTGTAGCTCGCTGCAATTATTGTACCAGAAATTACGACATATGGTATTCTTGTCAAAAATATTGAATAAATCGATGCCTTAGGCATTTCTTTCAATACTGTTGTCAAGTCTGCCGCACCGGCAACGAGCAAGGCAAACATTGTTATAATTATAGACAATGGAACAAATGACAATCCCGCGTAAAGCCACATCGTTCTCGTACCCTGACCAAAAAATTCCGAGATTTCCGATGGGAACATGTTGACATCTTCTTTTAGCGATTTAAGCTTTGCTTCCCTTTCTGCAATTTCACTATTTATAGTATTTCGCGTAGAAGTAGCCGTTTCGATTTCAGACTCAATTGTTGAAAGATTATTTCTAGAGGATTTAATTGAATTTTCAATGTTCGATTTTTCTAGCTTCAGACTGTTTATTTTTTCGGAAATCCTCGTACTCTCGGATTTTTTTGTAGATATATCTGATTTAATTTTAGCAATTTCATGATTTGAATTCTCGATCAACGACTGAAGGCCGATGTAGCGATCATTTTCCGCTTGAGCATTTTCCAAAGCTGCTTGCGCAGTCGACAATGCAACATCGCGATACGAGTCAATTCTTTCTACTGCACCAATAAAATTATCAACGTCTGAATTAGTGAAGCCGATCAATCTAATTGAATTCAGCCACCTATCGACCAACCAGCTCGAAGGCGGCTTGAAGGAAACTGATTTAATTGCAAAATTAATTGACCTGACTACTAAACCATCTAAAACAGTAGATTTAATAAAAATTTCTTTACCATCAACCGTGATGAATTTAATTTCAAATTCACTTGAATTTGGAAATTCTTTTACCGAGATTTCTAATCTGTTCAAAAATACAAAACTAGAGAATTCAAAGTCGTACCATCGGCTTTGACTTTTTATTGGATCTCCAACCCCTGAATTGGCGACCAAACGTGTTGTCTTATTCCCGGGGCGGAGCAAAAGATCAAAAGGAAGATCATTTGGCAAAGCCACGGCTTCACCCGCAAGACTCTCAAGGGCCCTATTTCCTTTTGTTAAGTTAGTCTGCGGCATGCACGCCCCCCATAGCTTTCCTTATGAACGATGCTGATATCCCTAACAGCAGTCAATGATGAATGTGTGCCGAACACCCTGACTACGAACGTAATTTGATATAATGCAAAATCCCAATTTCCAGCATTGGCTATCAATTTCGTCGGCGGTTAAATCCTTAGACTAACATGCCTGTATCAGAATTTTATTGGGATAGAGTCTTACCGCCCAAACTCCGGCCGCCCCATCGCTCGCCCATACAGCGCGGCGTATCGTTCCAGCATCTTGCGCTCGTCGAACTCGGCCTCGGCCTTCTCCCGGTTCGCTGCACTCAGCGAGTCGCGGGGCCGCTGCCGAGGCGGCGTAGGTCATCGAGTTCCGAGAACATGAAGCTAAATTTGCCCCCCTCAAAACCGCGCCGACACCCCCGCGTACACCTGCACATCAGCCGTCGCCTGATTAAGCCCGAAATTCACGCCGCCGTCGAGTTGCAACTCGTCGCCGAGCAGGTGCGCGATGGCGAGGTCTGCGGAATATTGGCGGACGGTGCCGGAGGGGTCCCAGTTCTGCGAGGTCCACACTTCCGCGGCGAAACTGGTGCGTGTCGTCAGCTGATAGCCCAGGTTGAGCACGGTCTGCAGCTCCAGATGGCGCTCGTCGGGATCGGCCGCGCCCGCGAGCAGGCTGAGCTGCGGGTTCACGGTCAGCGACCAGCGATCGGTCAGCGCATATTGGACCGGCACGCTGATCCCGCCTTCCCATTCGCCATTGCCGATGCCGGTCTTCGCGGTCGGTGCCTTGATATAGGGGATGAGGGCGAGCTCGAACCGCGCGTCCTTCGCCGTGATGCGCTGCTTGTAGCGCAGGAACATGTCGCCGAAGCCGGTATGGCTGGCGGTGCGTCCGGCAACGCGGTTGCGCAGTTCGACCAGCGGAGTGAGCGTGAGCTGCACGTCGCTGCTGTCGCTGAGGCCCAGCTTGATCGTCGGGCTGGCATAGGCGAACACATCGCTGCGCGCGCCGCCCGCATTCAGCCGCGACCAGTTCAGCGCCTCCGCCTCGATCTGCACCACGCCTTTGGGCACGCTGCACGCATTGTTCGCCTTGGTCGGGCGGTCGGTGCAGATCGGGTCATCGCCGATCGTATTCGCTGCCTGAGGTGATAACGGCACGCTCTGCGCCAGGGCTCCGCTGGCCGATACGACCAGGGCCAGCACCGCCGCCACGCGAAATCCTGCAGCAACCTTGCCCATCTTGCCGAGCCCCCTTGCCTGATCGCGACCCTTGCCAGTTTCAGCCGCCATTTCGCCCTCCGCTTAGCCTCGAAAAGTTTCAGGCTCGGTAAACGATGCTGCGGTGCGAGGCACGCAGAACTGTACATCTGGCCAGTTCGTTCCAGCCTCTTACCCCCTTAGTGGTTGGATTGTGACATTTGCATCCCCATTTCGGCCGGCGCTGGAGCCAATGTTGGGATCATCAGGACCACCAGCCTTGGCACCCTATCGGTTAGGAGTTTGCTTCCATGACCCTTCGCGCCTCAGCCGCCCTGTTCGCCGCTATTCTGTCCATCGGGCCATCCGTTGCCCAGGCACAGATGCAGGACCCCGGTGCGGCGCAAATCATGATGGAGGCGAGCGAGTTCAACTACGGCGTGCTCGATTTCGGAGCCTCTGGTTCGCGCATGGTGAAGTTCAGGAATACCGGCAAACGTCCGCTCGTCATCACCTCGATCCAGTCCAGTTGCGGGTGCCTGACGGCAGAAATCCCCAAGGCCCCGCTCGCCCCAGGGGCTACAGGCGAGATCAGGTTCAAATATGATACGAAGCGGCCCGGTGTGTTCCGCAAGACGATGACGATCGCCAGCAATGCGGGGACCGAACCATCGGTGGTCTTCACCGTGAAAGGCGAAATCAGGCCGGATCCAAACCCGCCGGCCAGCGGGTCGATGCCCCCGAAGTGATGGGGCGCCAGGCGAGCGCTCAAGGGTCGCACCCTCCCCTTATGGGGAGGGCGGACCTGGCATCAGCTCTCAGCCCTCGGTCGTGGTGTCCACGATCGGCGCTTCGGGGCCATTCTTCTTGATCGATTCGATCGCGTTCTTGGCCGATGCCTTGCTCGAATAGCCTTCGGTCGAGAACATCACTTCCGAATTGTACTTGAACCGCACGCGAAACTCGCCGGCCTTGTCCTTGTAGATTTCAAAATTGTGCGCCATCGAATCGACTCCCTCCAAAACTGGGGGAAGGATATAAAATATGGTCGGCCCTAGCCAGCGGAGTCAGCCGAAACGCGCCGGATTATACATCTGTCCAGCCACGCCGTTCAGCATCGCATCGGGGGTGAGGCCGAGCAGCACGGTGGCGGCCAGGCGCGCGGCGGCGGGCGCGGTCTGAATCCCGAAACCGCCCTGGCCTGCGAACCAGAAGAACGCCGGATTGTCGGCCGCATAGCCGATCACCGGCAAGCGGTCGGGCGCGAAGCTGCGCTGGCCTGCCCAGCGATGCTCGACCGCCTCGATCTGCCAGTCGACCACCTGCGTAAAGCGATCGATGGCGATGGCCATGTCCATCTCGTCCGGCGCGGTATCGCTGGGCGGCTCTGGCGTCTCGTCATGCGGGCTCAGCCACAGCCTTCCGGCTTCGGGCTTGAAATAATAGTCGCCCCGAACGCCGAGCGTCAGCGGCAGATCGGGCGATGGCGGAGGGTTGGTGCGCAGCTGGACCACGGTGCGGCGATAGGGCTGCACGCCCAGCGCCCGCACGCCCGCGCGCTCCGCCACCAGGTCAGCCCAGGCCCCGGCGGCATTGACCAGCCGGTTGGCGGTCACCGTCTGCCCGCCCAGCATCATCGTCCATTGCCCGTCGCGATGGTCAGCCCGCTCGAGCGGTGCCTTGAGCGCAATCTGTGCCCCTGCGCGACGCGCGACCGAGAGAAATGCCTGGTGCAGCCCGCCGACATCGATGTCCTGGCAATCGGGCTCATAGACCGCAGCAACAATATCCGCCGCGAGCCCCGGCAGCAGCGCCGCGATCCGGGCGCGGTCCCATCGCTCCATGCTGACGCCGGTATCGGCAAATTCCGCCTCGAACGCATCGAGCAGCTTCTCTTCGCCGGCCCGTGCCAGCGTCAGCGCGCCGCGCGGGGCGAGAAAGCTGCGGTCGCCATAGCCGGCCGGCGGGCTGTGCAGCCAGGGGCCCGACGCGGTGGTCAGCGGCTGCACCTTCGGCCCGCCATAGCTTTCCGCCCAGAAGGCGGCTGAGCGTCCCGTCGAGTGATAGCCCGGCCGCTCCTCGGCCTCGGCCACCAGCACACGGGCATGCGGCGCAACTTCGGCCGCCAGGCTGGCGCCTGCAATCCCTGCGCCGATGATGACGACGTCGTAATCGGCCATCAGGCGGCGGCCCCGGCCTTTTCGGTCTGCGCGGCGAACAGCTTGCGCGCCAGGAAATCGTCGATCGCCGCGAGGATCCGGTCGCGGATCGGATCGACCTCGCGCAATACCTCGTGCCGCGCCTCGCGCCCGAAGCTCAGCAGCTCGGCGCCCGGAATGCGCGCGGCGGCGGCGATGGTCGCCTTGTTGTCGACCAGCTGGTCGGCGCTGGTGCCGATCAGCATCATCGGCACGGTCATCTTTTCCCACTGGCCAGGCGCGTTCAGCCGCATGTTCGATTCATAGGCACGCTCGACCCAGTGCCAGCTTGCTGGGCCCATCACGACCTCGGGCCGCTCGGCCCACCACCACAGTTCGTCCTGATAGCGGTCGTCATCATGCGTCAGCAGCGTCTGGCGGATCGCCAGCGGCGATGCGGGCTTTTCGCTGACCTTCCAGGCAGGGCGTTCCGGCTTGCCCAGGCCGCGCATCATCCGCGTGACCATATGGCCGACCGACATCGGCAGGCCCAGCCCCTTGAGGCCCAGCATCGGCGCGCTCAGCACCGCAGCATCGGGCGTGATCCGCTTTTCCTGAATGGCGCGTGCGATCAGATGCCCGCCCATCGAATGGCCGACGACGACGTGCGGGCCGGGATTGGCCACCGCCCATTCGGCCCAGAAACCGCCGATATCGTCAATCCACTGGCTGAAATCCTGGATATGGCCGACATATTGATGCTCGGTCATCCGGCCGCTGCCGCCCTGCCCGCGCCAGTCGGCCGAGGTCACGTTCCAGCCGCTCGCCTGCCAGTGCGCCAGCGTTTCCAGATATTTTTCGTAAATGTCGCCGCGGCCCGGCATGAACAGGATCGAACCGCGCGGGTGTCCTTCGGCCTTCCAGTCGATGCGGCGCAGCGGCCAGCCATCGGCGGCCGTCCAGCGACTTTCCACCGCGCCCGCCGGGATGGCGCGCCGGTCAATGGTTACTTTTTGGTAAGTCATGCCCGCTATACGCCAGACCCCATGGAAAACGGTCCTCTCGTCTACGGTCTGCTGGCTGGCTTGGCAATCGCGCTGTTGCGCGCGGCCTATACCGATATTCAGCGCCGCGAGATCGAGGATTGGCTGAATGCCGGGATCGCGCTGGCAGCGCCTGTTTTCTGGTGGGCGTGCGGGCTTTCGCTATGGCCGGACATGGCATTACAGCTGGCACTGGGCGCTGGCGTGTTCGTGTTCTTTGCACTGATGTTCGCCATCGGGGCAATGGGCGGCGGCGATGTGAAGCTGCTGGGCGCGATCGCGCTGTGGTTCCCCTGGGTCGATATGGCGCGGATCACGATCATCATGTCGCTGATCGGTGCAGCGCTGACGCTGATCGTCCTGGCCGAACACAAATGGAAGCGAAGACCCGGCCAGCCCGAGGTGCCTTATGGCGTTGCCATCGCAATTGCGGCGCTTTGGCCCGTTGGCGAACGGTTTTTTAACCATTTTGCCTGAAAAGATGAACATTCTGAAGGACTTTGGGGGCTTCAAACGCCATGGATAAACGAAAAGTCATCCTGCTTGTAGGGGCGCTCGTGATCGCGCTCTGCACGGCGTTTCTCGCCAGAAGCCTCTTCACAGGATCGGCCGCGCCCGAAGTGACGGCAGCGCCGCAACAGGCGGTTCCCACGGGGCCGCGCGTGCTTGTGGCCAACCGCTCGCTGCCCGTCGGCACCATCATCACGCCCGACAGTGTCGCCTTTCAGCCCTGGCCCAGCGAGCTGGTGAGCAACGCCTATTTCCTTGAAGCCGACTCCAAGATCGATTCCCTGCTTGGCACCGTGGTGCGCAACGCCGTCACCGCTGGCCAGCCGGTCACGCAAGGGTCGCTGGTCAAGCCCGGCGACCGCGGCTTCCTGGCAGCAGCGCTCGGCCCCGGCATGCGCGCGGTCACCGTGCCCGTTTCGGCACGCACCGGCGTTGCCGGCTTTGTCTTTCCCGGCGACCGGGTCGACCTGGTGCTGACCCAGACCGTGGGCGGCGATGGCGAAGGCCCGGCGCTCAATGCGTCCGAAACCATCATCCGCAACCTGCGCGTGCTCGCCACCGACCAGCGCGTGACGGCCGAAAATGCTGAGGGCAAGCCCGAAGTCATCGCCTTTACCACCGTGACGGTCGAAGCCACCCCCAAGCTGGCGGAGAAGATCGCGGTGGCCCAGACCATCGGCACGCTGAGCCTGTCGCTGCGTTCGATCGCCGATAACGAGGCGGAGCTGGAACGCTCGATGGCCGCCGGCGACATCAAGCTGCCCGAGGGCGCTGACCGCAAGACCGAGGACAAGCTGCTCAAGGCCTTTGCCACGCGCCCGGTCGATACCGACCCGACCTATGTCACCGGCGGCGATGTGTCGCGCTTCCAGCGCCGGTCTGTGCCCAGCATGGGCGGCAGCCGTCGCCAGAGCGAATATAACGGACCTGCAGCTCCCGGCGGAGCACCGCAACAGGTCATCGCCCCCGCCGCACCGCCGGTGCCGAGCGGACCGGTCGTGCGCGTCGCACGCGGAAACACAGTGACCGAAGTTCCGGTCGGAGGGAAATAACCATGCGTTGTTCCAGTTTCATCAAGGGTGCGCTGCTGTCGGGCGTCGTCGCTGCGACCGCATCGCTGGCGGGACCTGCACCGTTTATCGGTGGCGCCGCCAATGCCCAGTCGGCCACCCAGCGCCCGGCGGAAACGCTGGTGCTGTCGATCGGTCGTGGCCAGCTGATCCAGCTGCCCGGCACGATGACGGACCTCTTCGTCGCGGATACCAGCGTCGCCGACGTGCAGGTGAAGTCGTCCAAGCAGCTCTATGTCTTCGGCAAGGCCGGCGGCGAGACGACGCTTTACGCCAGCAATGCAGCAGGCCAGGTGGTCTATTCCGCGACGATCCGGGTCGGATCGAACATCGATTCGATCGACCAGATGCTGACGCTCGCCATGCCCGACGCCAAGGTGCGCGTCAGCACGCTGAACGGCGTGGTGCTGCTGACCGGCACCGTGGGCGCGCCCGAGGACAGCGCCGAGGCCGAGCGCCTGGTGCAGGCCTTTGTCGGTGATAACGTCAAGGTCATCAGCCGCCTGCAGACCGCCACCCCGATGCAGGTCAACCTGCAGGTGCGCATCGCCGAGGTCAGCCGCTCGCTGGTCAAGGAAATCGGCGCGAACCTCTTGACCCGCGATGTGACCGGCGGCTTCCAGTTCGGCGTCGGCCGTGCCTCGCGCAACTTTGCGACGATCCGCGACACGCTGGATGTGACCACGCTGCCGCGCCTTGACGCATCGGCGCAGTTCGGCCTGCCCGCCGGATCGCTGTCGCTGCCGTTCAATCCAGCCACCGGCCAGTTCGTCACTGGCGGCACCACCACCTCGTTCCTGAACGGGATTGACGGCAAGACCGCGATCCAGGCAGCGGGCCGCCTGTTCGGCCTCGATATCGCCAGCGCGTTCGATCTGGCGGAACAGGTCGGCCTGGTGACCACGCTGTCGCAGCCCAACCTCACCGCGTTGTCGGGCGAGACCGCAGACTTTCTGGCGGGCGGCGAATTTCCGATCCCGATTAACCAGGGCTTTGGTGCCACCACCATCGAATATCGCCGGTTCGGTGTGAGCCTGGCCTATACGCCGACCGTGCTCGCCAATGGCCGCATCTCGATGCGCGTCCGCCCCGAGGTGTCCGAACTGTCTTCGGCAGGCTCGGTCACGCTGGGCGGCTTCCAGGTGCCTGCGCTCACCACCCGCCGGGCCGAAACCACGGTCGAGCTGGGGTCGGGCGAGAGCTTCATGATTGCCGGGCTGCTCAGCAACAACTCGCAGGATCTGGTCGACAAGGCCCCGGGCCTGGGCGACATGCCGGTGCTGGGCAATCTGTTCAAGTCGTCGAACTTCCGCAAGGGCGAGACCGAGCTTGTGATCGTGGTGACACCGTATCTGGTGAAGCCGGTCAATGCCAACGAGATCAAGCTGCCGACCGATGGCTTCCGCACCCCCGATGAGGCGCAGCGGCTGATCAACAATCAGCAGTCCGATGGCGTTTCCGGCGGCGAACGGCCCATGCCGAGCGTCGCGCCTGCCGAGGGCGGCAATGCCCCCGAATTCGGTGCCCTGCCCGCCCAGCCGCGCGCCCTGCCGCCTTCTGCTGCCAAGCCGCAGCGTGATGCGCGCAAGGGCAAGACCAAGGACAGCGGCAAGCCTGCCGATATCGCCGCCGCCCCGGGCTTTTCGTTCGACTGAGGCCAGCCACCCGCTTTGAGGAGAATATCCATGCGCGCCTATCATGCAGCAATCGCAGCAGCGGCCGTCCTGACCTTGTCGGGTTGTGGCAACATGGCCAGCAACCGCAGCCTGGAAAGCGTCCACCAGCCGGTGGTATCGCGGAGCAACTACACGCTGGACCTCAACGCGCAGGGCGGATCGCTGCCCACGCAGGAACAGCGCCGTCTGGCCGAATGGTTCCAGGCGATGGACCTGGGCTATGGTGACCGCGTGTCGATCGATGACCCCAGCGGTCGCAACGTCGTGGTCAAATCGGCGATCGAGGCCGCAGCCTCGCGCCACGGCCTGCTGGTGAACGAGATTGCCCCGGTGACAAATGGCGAGATCGCCCCCGGCACGGTTCGCGTGGTGGTAACCCGCAGCCTTGCCGAAGTGCCCGGCTGCCCCGACTGGAAGTCCAAGCTGGAAATGAACTATCGCAACGCCACCAGCAGCAATTACGGCTGCGCGGTGAACTCCAATGTTGCGGCGATGGTCGCCAACAAGGAAGATCTGGTGCGCGGCGAGCCCGGCGCGCCGACCGATCCGACCCAGCGGTCCAACACCGTCATCAAGCAGTATCGCGAAGCCCCGCCCTCCGGTTCGGGTGGCCTCAAGCAGAGCGGCCTGCAGTCAGGAGGATCGCAGTGAACGCGCCCTGGAAGCCTGGCATGACTGCCACCCGCGATCCGTTCGCGGCGTTCATCTGTGACGAACCGACGCTGGACATCGTGCGCGCCATGGCCATCAACATGGGCTGGCCGCCGGAAAAGTGCAGCAAGGGCGGCCTGCGCAACGCGGTGCAATCGCTCTCGATCACCGCAAGCCCCAACATCCTGCTGGTCGACCTGTCGGAATCGGGCGATCCGCTCAACGATATCAACGCGCTGGCCGAAGTGTGCGAGCCGGGCACCGTCGTGATCGCGATGGGCCAGGTCAATGACGTACGGCTGTACCGCGATCTCATCGCCAGCGGCCTGCACGACTATCTGCTCAAGCCCGTCGGGCCCGACCAGATCCGCGACACCATTCTGAACGCGCAAGCGATGCTGAATGCCCCCAAGCCGGGCGAAGTGGTCACCGAGCGTGCGCATGTCGGCATCATGGTGATCGGCACGCGTGGCGGCGTGGGCGCCTCCACCGTGGCCACCTCGCTCGCCTGGCAGCTGAGCAAGAATGCCGGGCGGATGACCGCGCTGCTCGACCTTGACCTGCATTTCGGCACCGGCGCGCTGACCATGGACCTGGAGCCTGGTCGCGGCCTGACCGATGCAATCGACAATCCCAGCCGCATCGACGGTCTGTTCATCGAACGCGCGATGATCAAGGCCAATGACAAGCTGTCGATCCTGTCGGCCGAAGCGCCGATCAGCTCGCCGTTGATCACCGATGGCACGGCCTTCTTCCAGTTGCAGGAAGAGTTCCGCCACGCCTTTGAGAACACCGTGGTCGATCTGCCGCGCCAGATGCTGATCGATTATCCGCATCTGGTCGCCGAAACGAACATCGCGGTGCTGGTCACCGAACTGACGCTGGCTTCGGCGCGCGATGCGATCCGGCTTCTGGCCTGGCTCAAGTCGAATGCGCCTGCGGCCCGGGTGCTGGTGGTGGCCAACAAGGTTCAGCCTGCCGCGCTGGAAATCAGCCGTGCGGACTTCGAGACCACGATCGAACGCAAGATCGATTTCCTGATCCCGGCCGATCCCAAGACGGCGGCGCAGGCTGCCAAGCTTGGCCAGCCGTTCTGTGAGGCAGGCAAGTCGACCAAGGCCGGCGCGGTGATGAAGACGCTGACCGATCGCTGCCTGGGCCTGGTCGAGGAAGAGGCTGCGGCGGAAAAGGATGCTGGCGGCGCGAAGAAATCGCTGCTCGGCAAGTTCGGTGATTTCAAATCGCTGCTGCCAAGCAAACCGGCCAAGCTGGCCAAGACTGCCAAGAAGTAACCGGAACCGCCGCCTCCGCCTTGGAGGTGGGCAGCCGACATTGCGGGTGAAGAGCGCATGGATATGGTGCAGACATTGCTGTTGGCGGCGGGCCTTGCGAGCGTGTTCGGCCTGCTTGCCATGGCCTTGTCCGGCCCGTCCGAGCGCAAGGAGCTGCAGCGCCGCATCCTGGCGGTACGTGAGCGCTATAGCGAGAATGCCAGCGCCAAGGTCGAAGCGCAGATGCGCAAGGCGATTGCCAACCGCAAGCCGCGCTTCAATCAGGATGGCGAGGAGCTGACCAAGGTCCAGATGCTGGCGCGCCGCCTGGCGATGACCGGCAAGAGCTGGACCGTCATGCAGTTCGGCCAGGTGGTGATCGGCCTTGGCCTGCTGGTCGCAACGGCCGTGTATTTTCGCTCGGGCCAGGTGCTGATGAGCCTGTTCATCGGCTCTGCCCTGGGCTTTGGCCTGCCGCACATGGTCGTCGGCCATTTCATCAAGCGCCGCCTGAACCAGTTCACCGCGCGTTTCCCCGATGCGATCGACCTGCTGGTGCGCGGCCTGCGCTCCGGCCTTCCGGTCACCGAAACGCTGCAGGTCGTGGCCAAGGAAATCCCGGGCCCGGTCGGCGAGGAATTCAAGCTGGTGACCGAGCGGATCAAGATCGGCCGGTCGATGGAAGATGCGCTGCAGGAAAGCGCCAACCGGCTGCAGACGCCCGAGTTCAACTTCTTCTGCATCACCCTGGCGATCCAGCGCGAGACGGGCGGCAACCTTGCCGAGACGCTCTCCAACCTGGGAGCCGTGCTGCGTTCGCGCGCGCAGATGAAGCTGAAGATCCGAGCGCTGTCGTCTGAATCCAAGGCATCGGCCTATATCGTCGGCTCGTTGCCGTTTCTGGTGTTCATGATGATCTGGTGGGTCAACCCTGCCTATCTTGCCGGCTTCTTCGTCGAGGAACGGCTGATGATCGCCGGTCTGGGCGGCTTGGTCTGGATGGGCATCGGCGTGTTCATCATGGCCAAGATGGTCAGCTTCGAAATCTGATCGGGGGATAAGGGACAGTGCAAGACGCAGCCAATCCTACCCTGATGGGGTTCGACGTGATCTTCGTGGCGACGCTGCTCGCCGCGGTGGCGACGCTCGCCGTGCTGATTGCCATCTATGCCGCCACCACGGTGCGCGACCCGATGGCCAAGCGCGTCAAGGCGCTGAACGAGCGGCGCGAGCAGCTCAAGGCCGGGATCACCGCTTCTACCGCCAAGAAGCGCGCCAAGATCGTCCACAAGAACGATACCACCGACAAGATGCGCAGCACGCTGCAGTCGCTGCGCGTGCTGCAGGACGAGCAGCTCAAGGCCGCGCAGCAGAAGCTGGCCCAGGCAGGCATCCGGTCCAAGGACGTTGCGGTCGCGATCATCTTCGGCCGCATGGTGCTGCCGATCGCCCTGGGCGGGCTTGCAGCATTGCTGATCTATGGCCTGGGGGTGCTGGTGCCCGACTGGACGCCGATGAAGAAATTTGGCCTGTTCGCGACGATCCTGATCGGCAGCTACAAGGCGCCTGACCTGTTCGTGCAGAACATGATCACCAAGCGTACCGATGCGATCCGCAAGGGTCTGCCCGACGCGCTCGATCTGCTGGTGATCTGCGCCGAGGCCGGCCTCACCGTCGATGCGGCGTTCAACCGCGTCGCCAAGGAACTGGGCCGGGCCTATCCCGAACTGGGCGATGAATTCGCGCTCACCGCGATCGAGCTCGCCTTTCTCACCGAGCGGCGCCAGGCCTTCGAGAATCTCGCCTATCGCGTCGCGCTCGATTCGGTGCGCGGCGTGGTGACGACGATGATCCAGACCGAGAAATACGGTACGCCGCTCGCCTCTGCGCTGCGCGTGCTTTCGGCCGAATTCCGCAACGAGCGCATGATGCGCGCCGAGGAAAAGGCCGCGCGCCTGCCCGCGATCATGACTGTGCCGCTGATCCTGTTCATCCTGCCGACGCTGTTCGTCGTGATTCTTGGCCCTGCGGCCTGTTCGATCGCCGACGCCTTCGGCAAGCAATAAGCACCCCGGCCACCCGCCGACACAGCTGACAAAAAAGGGGCGGCTGCCGTTGCCGGAGCCGCCCCAGGTCACTGATGTTCACCGCCTGATGGGTGTCGCACTAGGCGATCAGGCGGTGTCCCCCATCAATTCTCGATCTCAATATTTCGCACGCACGGTGATGCCGTACATGCGCGGCTCTTCGACAAAGCCGATGCGCGAACGGGTGCCCGCACCGCCGCGCAGCGGGGTGTTGGCGGTGATGCCGCGCGTGATTTCGTTGTTCAGGTTGGTGCCCCACAGTTCAAACGAGAAACGGTCGTCCGGCGTGGTGAAGCCAAGCCGTGCGTTCATCTTGAAATAGCTTTCCTGGATGTCGAGCGGGATCGGCAGGCCGTTGGTGTCCAGCGGCGAGGTGCTGGTGCGGCGGTCATCCGAATAGTTGATGTTGAAGTTGGCCAGCATCTTCCATCCGGAGTCGGTGATCTCCTTGTCATAGGTGATGCCGAACACGCCGGTGAACTTCGGCGCGTTGGTCAGGTCCGCACCGCACAGGCTGCGGATCGTCGCCAGCGTCTGTGCCGTACCGACCACGCCTGCCGCGCAATTGCGCGGATAGCGGGCATCGGCATAGGTCACTGCAGCGTTGACCGAGATGCCCGATTCGAACTGACCGAACATTTCTAGCTCGACACCGGTCGATTTGGCAGCGCCGACGTTGAAGGTCTGGAACTGCACCCCGGTGAATTCGAGGACCTGGAAGTCCTTCATGTCCATGTGGAACACGGCCAGGTTGGCGCGGATCCGGCCATTGGCGAACTCGGTCTTGATCCCCGCCTCGTAGGCGTCGACCTTTTCCGAGTTGAAGCGCGGATCGGCCCCCAGCGCGGCCGCAGCCGGGTCGAGGTTGAAGCCGCCCGACTTGAAGCCATGGCTGAAGCCGGCATAGGCAAGGAAGCCGTTGTTGCTGTTATAGGCGACCTGCGCGGTATAGGTCAGCTCGTCGTCCTTGAAGACCAGATTGTATTCGCGCGGCAAGGGCAGGCCCGGGATCGAGCTTGCCAGGACCGTACCACCCGTGCCGGGCACGGTGATGCGGGTCGATGTGGCGAACGGGAAGCAGGTGAGGCCCAGGGCCCCTGCCCGCAGCGCTGCCGGGATCGCACCGGTGATCACGCCATTGACGATCGCCTGACACGCGGGCGAATTGGCCGCGAGTTGGACGAAGCTGCCCTGCTTCTTTTCATCGACATAGCGAGCACCCAGCGTGAGGCTGAGATTATCGGTGAAGTTGATGACATTGTGGGTGAAGATCGAGAAGCTTTCCGCATCCTGGCGGAACTGGTTGATCGCGAAATTGCCCGCCGCGTTGACCGGCACGCCGCCATTGCCCAGCGCGGTGAGCGCAAACAGCGGGTTGACCCCTGCGGCATTGGCGAAGTTGCCGGCGCTGACCGCCCGCTGATAATCGGGCCCCAGCGTCAACGTCTGGATTTCGCGGATCTTCTCGTCCGAATAATAGGCGCCGACCAGGAAATCGAGCGCATCGTCAAACGCGCTGCCCTGGAAGCGGAGCTCATGCGTCATGGTGCGGATCGGGCCACCATTGCTCGGCGTGGTCGGTGCAGCCGCCTGGCCGGCACCCGAGCTGAACACGTTGAGGCCGATGAAATCGGATTCCTGATCCGACGAAGCCTCGAAATGGCGATACGAGCCGATATAGGTCATCTGCACAGGGCCGATGTCCCATTTCAACTCGCCCGAGAAACCATATTGCTCGGTATCGTTGTTGAACTGCTGGCTGTTGGTCCGCAGCTGCTCGAGTGCCTGCGGGCCAGAGGCCACGACACCGCTATTGGGCAGGCCGTGGAACGCAAAGAACGGCACCAGTTCGGTCTCGCGCACGATCACCGCGTCGCAGCAGTTTTCATTCGCCTTGGCATAATCGCCGATCAGCCGGACGCTGACATCGGGCGAAGGCTCCCAGAGCAGCTGTGCGCGGACGATATAGCGGTCACGGTTGCCGCTCTCCGCTCCGGGAACGGTGGCGCTGCGCAGATAGCCGTCGCGCTTGCGATAGGCACCCGAGATGCGCAGGCCGAGCTGGTCGGTGACCAGCGGGACGCTGACGCCCGCCTGAACGTTGAAGAAGTCGTAGTTGCCATAGGTGAAATTGCCGAACGCCTTGACCTCGGTGAGGTCGGGACGCTGGGTGGTAATGTTGAGCGCGCCTGCCGAGGTGTTGCGGCCGAACAGCGTGCCCTGCGGGCCGCGCAGGATTTCCAGCCGTTCAAGGTCGAGAAGGTCGCCCAGCGCGATGCCGGGGCGCGACTGATAGACGCCATCGATGAAGACGCCGACCGAGCTTTCGAGGCCCGTGTTGTTGCCGGTGGTGCCGACACCGCGAATGCGGATCGAGGTACCCTGGCTTTCAGTCTGCGAGGACTGGACGTTGAAGCTGGGGGAGATCGACGTCAGCGACTTGATGTCCTGCACGTTCTGCCGGTCCAGCTGGTCCGGGCTGACGGCGGTCACCGCGATCGGAATGTCCTGAACATCGGCGGCGCGAAGCGTCGCGGTCACGATGATGACATCGCGCTCAGGCGCGCTGTCGTCCTTCTGCGCGTCCTGCGCTTGAGCCATCGATGTCATTGAGACAGTGCAAAGCAAGCCCAGAACGGGCTTCCACAAAGTGCGCATCCTCTTCTCCCACAAGCAACCTTTTGGTCGTGCTTTTGCCCCCCATCACTCTTCAGGCGATGTCTGGTGCGAGATGAAAGCTGTCACAATGGCTGTCGGATTGCAATTCGTTTTAATCCTTCGATTAATCTTTTGCAGTGCGGCACAAACGGCGCAAATCCTGACCTTTTTGTTTATTGCGACGCAACAAGGACATGCCGTTACGGGAAAGTCGGATCACTGGGGGACATTGCTGGCGCTTTATTGCATCGCGGCGATGGCCCTGGCCAAGCACCTTGGCCCGGATCGGTGAAATCAGGCTTGCATTGGACGCCATCGCCGCTAGCGTGCGCCGCTTAATCGATCAATTAAATCAGGTGAGGACAGCATGGCGGGTGCATTGGCAGGAGTGACCATTATCGAGCTGGCGGGAATCGGTCCCGGCCCGTTTGCCGCGATGATGCTGGCCGATCACGGCGCGCGAGTCGTCCGGGTCGAACGCGCCTCCGGCCGGTCCACGGTCGGCGATGCCGGCAACCGCGACATCCTCAACCGCAACCGCGAGGTGATCGCGGTGGACCTCAAGACCGCCGACGGCATCGCCCAGGTGCGCGAGCTTGTGCGCACCGCCGACGGCCTGATCGAGGGCTTCCGCCCCGGCGTGATGGAGCGGCTGGGCCTGGGGCCCGATGTGCTGCTCGCAGACAACCCGGCCCTGGTCTACGGCCGCATGACCGGCTGGGGCCAGACCGGATCCTATGCGCCGCTCGCCGGGCATGACATCAACTATATCGCGCTGTCCGGCGCGCTGCACAGCTATGGCCGCGCGGGCGAAAAGCCGACTCCGCCGGTCAATGCGGTGGGTGATTTCGGCGGCGGCGGCATGATGATGGCGTTCGGCATGGTTGCGGGCATCCTGTCGGCGCGCAGCACCGGCAAGGGCCAGGTGATCGATTGCGCGATGACCGACGGCGCCGCCGTGCTCTCGGCGATGACCTATACCTTCCTCGCCAATGGCCAGTGGCGCGACGAGCGCGGCGTCAACCTGCTCGATACCGGCGCGCATTTCTATGACACCTATGAATGCGCCGACGGCAAATATGTCTCGCTCGGCTCGATCGAACCGCAATTCTATGCGTTGCTGCGCGAAAAGGCCGGCCTCACCGATCCCGCCTTCGACCTGCAGATGGACCCGCGCCAATGGGGCCCGCTCAAGGAAAAGCTCACCGCCCTGTTCCTGACAAAGACCCGCGACGAATGGTGTGCGATCATGGAGCATACCGACATCTGCTTCGCCCCGGTGCTGAGCCTGAAGGAAGCGCCCGAGCACCCGCACAACAAGGAACGCGGCACGTTCATCGAAGTCGACGGCATCCTGCAGCCCGCCCCTGCACCCAAGTTCAGCGAGACGCCTGCTCCGCCGGTGCGGATGGGGTAACAGCCGTATATACAATTGTTGAAACACGCTTCGCTCTCTGATAGACCAATGGGGGTCAAAAGGAGCAAGACCATGGGTGTGCAGGTGAAGAAATGGGGCAACAGCGCCTCCGTGCGTATTCCCGCGCGTGTGCTCGCTGCGGCCCATATGCACATCGACCAGGAAATAGAATTGCGCGCCGAGGACGGTCGGATCATCATCGAGCCGGTCAAGGCCCCGAAATATGAGCTGGACGAACTGCTCGCCGCAATGACGCCAGACACCTTTCCCGACGATCTCGATTTCGGTGAACCGATGGGCAAGGAATTGCTTTAATGGCAGGCTATGTCCCGGATACCGGCGACATAGTCTGGCTGCATTTCTCTCCACAGGCAGGGCACGAGCAGGCAGGCCACCGGCCCGCTCTGGTGCTGACGCCGGCAAGCTATAATCGCCGACGCGGAATGATGATCTGTTGCCCGATGACAAGCAAGGCCAAGGGCTATGTCTTTGAAGTGCTAGCCAATGAGGGGAGCGACAGCGTCATTCTGGCCGACCAGGTCAAGAGTGTCGATTGGCGGGCCCGCAAGGCCAGTTTGAAGGGCAAGGCAAGCGCAACCGCGGTGACGGAGGTCAAGGCCAAGCTAAGGGCTCTACTCGGCATCTAGCCTGTTTCAAACAAACACGCTCCACCCGGTCGCCTCGACCAGTTCCTCGAGCGCGATCGCGCCGACCATCGAGGTGCCAGAGGCATTGAGGCCGGGGGACCAGACCGCGATCGCGCCATGGCCGGGCGCGATGCACAATATGCCGCCGCCGACGCCGCTCTTGCCGGGCAGGCCGATGCGATAGGCAAAGTCGCCGCTATTGTCGTAATGGCCGCAGCTCATCATCACCGCGTTGATACGGCGGCAATTCTCGCGGCTGACCAACTGCTCGCGGTTGATCGGGTCGCAGCCGTCGAACGCCAGGAAAAGGGCCGCGCGCGCGAGCTGGCGGCAGCTCATCCGAACCGCGCACTGGCGGAAATAGGCGTTCAGGCTTTCCTCGACCGGATTGGCCATGTTGCCGAACGCCGCCATGAAATGCGCGAGCGCCCGGTTGCGCGATCCGGTCGCGGATTCCGATTCCGCCACCTCTTCGTCGATGGCGATGCTGTCGTCGCCCGAAAGCCGGTGAAAGCGCCCCAGCAGTTCGGCCTCGAAGGCAGCCGCGCCGCTCTGGGCCACCAGCATGTCGGTGACTACGATCGCGCCGGCGTTGATCAGCGGGTTGCGCGGGATGCCCTTTTCATTCTCCAGCTGCACGATCGAATTGAATGCGCTGCCAGAGGGTTCGCGCCCCACCCGGTGCCACACATCCTCGCCGTAATGGCGCAGCGCCATGGACAGGGTGAACACCTTAGAGATCGACTGGATCGAGAATTCCTCATGGCTGTCGCCCAGCGTCACCATCGTGCCATCGCCCAGCACGATCGCCATGCCGAACTTGGTCGGATCAACCCGGGCGAGCGCGGGGATATAATCGGCGACCTTGCCGGTGCCGATATGCGGGGCGGTCGTCGCCACGATGTGCTGCGTGATTGCCTGCCAGTCCATCCCCTGCCCCCCTTGCATTTATCACGCAGCCTGGTCGCGCAAGCCGTTGCGCTGCCTACCGAAACATAGCAGGGGGAAGCGGCATGTCGATTCTTACGCGTCTCATCCCCGACAGGTTCGTGCTGATGCTGCTGCTGACCGTCTTGGTCGCGGCCTTGCTGCCGGTGACCGGCCAGGCGGCGGTCTATGCGGGCCATGGCGTATCGGTGGCGATCTTCCTGCTGTTCTTCCTGCACGGCCTGCGCCTGCCGCGCGCCGAGGTCATCGTTGCGATGAAGAACTGGCGGCTGCAGGGGGTGATCTTCGCCTTCACCTTTGCCTTCATGCCGGTGCTGGGGCTGGCGGCTGCCCATGCGCCTGCGGGTCTGCCGCACGGACTGGTGATCGGTCTGATGTTCCTGGGCATCCTGCCCTCCACCGTGCAGTCAGCGATCAGCTATTCCTCGCTGGCGGGCGGCAATATCGCCGCATCGGTGATGGCCTCCGCGCTGCTGAACCTGGCCGGCATCATCATGACGCCGCTGCTCGTCGCGCTGCTGATCGGTGCGGATGGCGGCGCTGCGATCAGCAGCGATACGGTCATCAAGATCCTGTCCATCCTGCTGCTGCCCTTTGCGCTGGGTCAGGCGGCGCAGGGCTGGCTAGGGCCCTGGGCCCAGCGCAACAAGCCGCTGCTGACGCTGCTTGATCGCACCGCGATTGCGCTCGCCGTCTATGTCGCGTTCAGTTCGGCGGTCGCCGGCGGCCAGATGCAGACGCTGGGCTGGGCCGCGCTGGGGCTGTTGTGCCTGATCATCCTGGTGATGCTGGTGCTGGCCATGCTGGCGGCATGGGGCCTGGGCGGGCTGATCGGCCTGCCGCGCGCCGACCGGATCAGCCTGTTGTTTGCAGGATCGCACAAGAGCATCGCCACCGGCGCGCCGCTCGCCGCCATCCTGTTTGCGGGACCGCAGGCGGGCATCGTCATCCTGCCCGCGCTGATCTATCACCAGCTTCAGCTCGTGCTGTCCGCGCCACTGGCGTCCAGATTGGCGAGGAACGCGCAGGACTGACGCTTTTTTGCTTGGCCACAGCCCCGCGCCCGGCGATACATCACGGCCATGGACTCCATCACCGCCAGCCCGTTCGCGATCGACAATGCCCCGCCGCTGGACCCTGCGAAATTCCGCGATCCCCTGATCACCGCCAAGGGTGAACCGCGCGCCAGCGTGCGCCTGACGCGGCTGGATACCTTGTGGTTCAACACCGGCACTTTGTGCAACCTGGCCTGCAAGAGCTGCTATATCGAGAGCTCGCCGCGCAACGATGCCCTGGTCTATCTGTCGCTCGCCGAGGTTGCGGTCTATCTCGACGAGATCGCATCGGCCGCCATCCCCACGCGCGAGATCGGGCTGACCGGGGGCGAGCCGTTCATGAACCCGGATATCATCGCGATCCTGGAGCTGAGCCTGTCGCGCGGCTTCGAGATGCTGGTGCTGTCCAACGCGATGCGCCCGATGCGGCGGCACGAGGCGGCGCTGCTCGACCTGAACGCACGCTTTGGCGACAGGCTCACCATCCGCGTCAGCCTGGACCATTACACCAAGGCCGTGCACGAGGCCGAGCGCGGCGCGAACAGCTGGGACAAGGCGCTGTCGGGCCTGCGCTGGCTGGCGCGGCACGGCTTTCGCATCGCGGTCGCGGGGCGTCATCTGGCGCATGAAAGCGACGCCGAGGCGCGCGCCGGCTTTGCCGCACTCTTCCAGGACCTGGACCTCAACATCGATACCAGCGACCCGCAGCAGTTCGTGATGTTCCCGGAAATGGACGCCCATGCCGATATTGCCGAGATCAGCACCGGCTGCTGGGACATATTGGGCAAGAGCCCCGATGCGATGATGTGCGCGACCAGCCGCATGGTGGTGAAGCACAAGGGGGCAGAGCGGCCCACCGTCGCGGCGTGCACGCTGCTGCCTTATGATCCGGGCTTCGACATGGGGGCGACGCTCACCGAGGCGTCGCGCGCGGTCTCGCTGAACCATCCCCATTGCGCGCGCTTCTGCGTTCTGGGCGGGGCAAGTTGCAGCTGAGCGGCGGCGCACCTACATAGCGGCAGTACGCGCCACCTATTCCGGTGCCGCCATGCTGACAGGTTGACGCCCCCGCATGCTTCCCCCCCGATCGCGATCCTCCGGTCAGGCCGTCCCCAGCGGCCGCCTCTCCCGCTTTGCCAGCTTCGGTACCATGGTTGGCGGCGTTGCAGGCTCCATGCTGGTCGATGGCACCAAGCAGCTGGCGCAGGGCCGCCGCCCTTCGCTCGGTGAACTGCTGCTGACCCCAGCCAATGCGCGCAAGATTGCCGACCGGCTGGCAACGATGCGCGGCGCGGCGATGAAGCTCGGCCAGCTGATGTCGATGGATACGGGTGACTTTCTGCCGCCCGAGCTCGCCGACATATTAGGCCGCCTGCGCGCCGATGCGCAGCACATGCCGCAAGGCCAGCTGCGCAACGTGCTCAACCAGAATTGGGGGCGCGGCTGGGAAAAGCGCTTTGCCAGTTTTGGCTTCAAGCCGATCGCCGCCGCCTCGATCGGCCAGGTGCACCGGGCCCGCACGCTCGACGGACGCGATCTGGCGATCAAGGTGCAATATCCCGGCGTGCGCCAGAGCATCGACAGCGATGTCGACAATGTCGCCTCGCTGGTCAAGCTGACCGGGCTGTTGCCGCAGGGGCTCGATATCGACCCGATGCTGGCCGAGGCCAAGGCGCAGCTGCACGAAGAGGCGGACTATGCGCACGAAGCCGCACATCTCGCGCGCTTCGGCGAATTGCTGGCAGACAGTGCCGACTTCCGGGTGCCTGCGCTCCATGCCGACTTCACCACGCCCGACATCCTGGCGATGGACTATATCGAAAGCATCGCGATCGAGGAAACGGTCACCATGGACCAGGCGACGCGTGACGGCATCGTGCTGCGGCTGGTCGACCTGCTATTGCGCGAGCTGTTCGACTTCCAGCTGATGCAGACCGACCCCAATTTCGCCAACTACCGGTTCGATCCGGCCAGCGGAAAGCTGGTGCTGCTCGATTTCGGTGCAACGCGCGTCGTCCAGGACCGGGTGTCCAACGCCTATCGTACGCTGCTGCGTGGCGGGCTGGAACGTGATATCGCCAGCATGCGCGAGGCAGGGCTGACACTCGGAATGCTGCACCCCGATGCGCCCGAGAGCCACAAGGTGGCGGTGCTGGGCATGTTCGACACGGCGTTCGAACCGCTTCGCATTGACGGACCCTTCGACTTCTCCTCCAACGAGATGACGACCGAATTGCGCGACGAGGGGATGGCCTTTGCCAAGGAACGCACGTTCTGGCAGGTTCCCCCTATCGAAACCCTGTTCATCCAGCGCAAGATCGGTGGCGTGTTCCTGCTGGGCAGCCGGTTGAAAGCCAACACCAATGTCCACCGGCTGATCCACGCGGCGGTGACCTGAGCCGAGCGTTCATTTACCCAGCGCAGTCACTTCCTGGCCAGCCGAGCTGGTGAAGGTGAAGCCCGAAAGCTTGTTCTTGGACAGCGTGTTGACGAACGCCTGAGCTTCGTCGGCGCTCTTGAACGGACCGGTCAGCAGCCGATTGGTCGCGTTGAGCGGCGTCCACCAGCCCTGCTTGCCCTTGAACAGGGCGGGCGACGTGGTGGTCAGCCGCTTCCATTCCTTGGAAAGATCGGCACGGTTCGCTCCGCCTGCCACCTGAACCCAATAGCGCTTGGGATGCTTGGGCTCGGCCTTTTTGGCCGCTGCGGCCTTTTTCTCGGCGGCCAGCTTGTCCGCCGCCTTCTTGTCGGCCAGCTTCTTGTCAGCAAGCTTCTTGTCCGCCAGCTTCTTGTCTTCGGCTGCCTTTTTCGCCGCCAATTCCTTTTCATCAGGCTTTTTGGGCGCAGGCGGCAGTTTGGTCACGTCCACCGCATCCCCGGCCAGCGCCAGCTCCTGAGGCGGGACCTGGATGCTGGCGATCACCGAGGCCAGGCTCACCCGGGTGGGCGCAGGCGCGGATGGGATCGGCTGCACGGCCGCAGGGGTGGATGCCGCTGCAACGGTGGCCGCAGGCGGCAGGGCGGCGCTGGGCGAAGAGGCAAGCGGTCCACCCTGCGCAGGCGAGATGCTGCTGGTGGCGGGTCGCGGAGAGGGTGACGGTGGAGGGGGCACAGCGGCTGTGCCGCCGACCTGCGCCAGATCAAAGCCGCGCGCCGGAGCCGGAGCATTGCCAGCCGGCGCGGCGGACGCCTGCTGACCGGCCCCCGCCGCCATGGCGGGAGCAGGCTGCGTGGCGGCGGGGACCGAAGCGAAACCGGGGCGCGGCAGCTCGGTCATGCCCGAAAGCACCACCACCTTCTCGCCCGGCGCAATCGTTGCGACCGATGCTGACCGGTCCTGAGCCGCTGACGGCGCGGGCAGTACCTTGAGGCCGGTCAGTGCGACCGAAGACGCCGACCCGATCGGGGGAAGCTGGCCCTGACCATTTTGCGTGCCCGCAACGGCTGGCAGACTGTTGGCTGGTGGCGCTGACCTAGACACACTGCTGGCGGCAGAGCTGCCCGGCAGCGGCTGGGCCATGGCGCGGCTGGCGGGAATGGACTGCACCGTCTGGACAGTCTGGACGGTCTGCACCGTCTGCATGCTTTGCTGGCCGGGCGATGACGCCGTGCCGCGGCCCGGAATGAGCAGGTCGGGCGGCGGCACCGGTCCGGGCGCGCGGGCCTGCACCGGCACCGGCTTGGCCGCAGCTTCGGCTTGCGCCAGCGCGATCGCTTCACGTTCCTTCCGGGAAAGTTTGCCGGGCCTGCGCCGCTGCGACTTGTCGACCTTGGCGACCTTGCGGCCCTTGCTGTCGGCCGCCGGACCCAGTGGCTCGCCCGCCGGAATCAGCCCGGCATCGGCACGATTGGAGCGCACACGCGGCGTTCCGGCGGATGCATATTGGCGGTTGCGCGGATCATCCTTGCCCACCGCCGCGGCCTGGGGAAAATGCCCGAAATGCGCAGCGGCGGCCTGTTGCGCAGGGGTCAACCTGCCCATGAAGCGAAAGAACGGCTCGATCGAAGCGGCCATGCGCTTGGGCATGGTCGCATCGGCAATCGCGATCGCGCCTTCGGCATCGCCCGAAATCGCCAGCACGAAGGCACGCGTGCGCCAGGCGGCAGCGTCGCGCTTGCGGAGCAGCGGGTCGAGCTGCGCTTCTGCCCCGACCCGGTCACCCGAAATGCCGAGCGACAGAGCATAACGGCGGATCGTCTCATCATCGCTGCCACGCCGCAGCGCCAGCTCGTAATCGCTCTGCGCCGCGTCGAAATTGCCGACGAGATCGTACGCCAGCCCGCGATCGGCAGCATAGACCGTCTCGGGCACGCCCAGCTTCTTGGCCTCGTCGAACAGGCGCAAGGCCTCATAGGGATTTTCGTTGAGCAGTAGCGCCGACCCAAGCCCCGCCTTCACCCGGCCATTGCCCGGTGACATCTCTTCGGCGCGCGCGAAAAAGCCGATTGCGGCCTGCGGATCGCCGAGCAGCAGTGCGGCGTTTCCTGCATCGATCAGCGCGTCAATATCCCCGGGATAGACCGCCAGCCGCTGCAGCGCGTTCTGCAGTTCGCGCGTGCCCTTGGGCTGCGCGACTTCCAGCGAGGAATAGCCGGTATCGGGCGCGTCCGGCCCCTCTTCCTGCGCATGGGCCGGACAAAGCGAAAGGCTGGCGGCGGCGCAGAGCCAGGCGGCAAGGCGCATGGGCCGGTTACGCATAAACGGGGTCAAAGCCATATGCCCCTGTCAGTCGCGTGTTACAGGGGTGATTGCAAGCACGCAGGCGCGTCTCGCACGGCAGGGCGTGTGCGGTATTCGATGGCTTGCCGGAACCTTTGCCCGCCGCCGCAAATGCAGGCGGCGGGCGAGCGATTTACTGGTTGTTCTGGCGGCCCAGGAAGCGCGGGATGTTGAGCGGCGGCGCATCGGCGCTGTCGTCTTCACCCTCGTCCTCGCTGCGGGCACCGCCGCGCGACAGGCTGGACATCCGCTCGAACAGGGTGCCACCACCGGTGGTCACGCGCGGAGCCTTGGCGACGGGATCTGCGGTCTGCGCCGGCGGCGCGACGAATGCGGCAGGAGCCGGTTCGTCGGCGGCCTGGACGCTGGCTGGATCAAGCAGCAGTTCGTCTGCGCCTGCATCATCGTCAAGCGACTGGGCGGCGACGCCCAGGTCGAGCGCTTCGGGTTCTTCAGCGGCGACGGGCGCAGGGGCCGGACGCGGTGCAGCAGCATAGCTCGGCGCGGGCGTCGGCGCAGCAAAGGCGCGCGGCGCGGCCTGGTTCAGCGAGAACGGACGCGCTTCTTCACCCGGCTGCTGCATGGCATCGCCATCGATACCGGTGGCGACCACCGACACGCGGATCTTGCCTTCCAGATCGGGATTGAAGGCGCTGCCCCAGATGATGTTGGCATCGGGATCGACCAGTTCCTTGATATGGTTGGCCGCCTCGTCGACTTCCATCAGGCGCATGTCGTCGCCGCCGGTGATCGAGACGATGACGCCCTTGGCACCCTTCATCGACACGCCGTCGAGCAGCGGGTTGGCAATGGCGCGCTCGGCCGCTTCCAGTGCACGGCCATCGCCTTCGGCTTCGCCGGTGCCCATCATCGCCTTGCCCATTTCGCGCATCACCGAACGGATATCGGCAAAGTCGAGGTTGATCAGGCCGGGATTGACGATCAGGTCGGTGATCGAGCGGACACCCTGTTGCAGTACTTCGTCGGCCAGCTGGAAGGCTTCCTTGAAGGTGGTGTTCGGGTTGGCGACCAGGAACAGGTTCTGGTTGGGAATGACGATCAACGTGTCGACATTCTTCTGCAGCTCGGCAATGCCGGCTTCTGCAGCGCGCATGCGGCGCGTGCCTTCAAAGGTGAAGGGCTTGGTGACGACGCCGACGGTCAGGATGCCGCGGTCGCGCGCGGCCTTGGCGATGACGGGCGCTGCACCGGTGCCGGTACCGCCGCCCATGCCGGCTGCGATGAAGCACATGTGCGTGCCGTCCAGGATCGCCTCGATATCGCCAACCGTCTCTTCTGCTGCCGCGCGGCCAACTTCGGGCCGCGAGCCTGCGCCCAGCCCCTGGGTCACTTCAGGACCGAGCTGGATGCGCTGTTCGGCGGTCGAGCTGTTGAGTGCCTGCGCGTCGGTATTGGCGACGATGAAATCGACGCCTTCGACGCTCGCCGCGATCATGTTGGCGATGGCGTTGCCGCCAGCTCCGCCGATCCCGATCACAGCAATGCGCGGGCGCAGTTCGTCGACGGTCGGCGGTCCGATGGTGATGCTCATGCCTTAATTCTCCCCTGCTTCATTATTCTGAAGCAAATACCAATAATCACATTGCACAGATTGATTCGCGAATTCACGCAAAAAATCGGGTTTTTCCACCACTTCCTGCACAGCGGGCGACGAACCGAGGCTCATCGTCAGAAATTCCCGACCAGAGCACGCCACAGACGCTGCAAAACAGCCGCGCCAGAATGGCGATGGACCTGCTGATAGCTCGATGCAATGCTGCGGATATCGACGGGTTCGTCCGCCGCGAACAAGGCCAGTCCGGCCAGGGTCGAGAAAGCCGGCCCCGCATGCGCATCGGGCAGCCCCGCCAGCCCGTTGGGACGACCGATCCGCACGGTGCGGCCCAGCGCCACCTGCATGTGATCGGCCAGGCCGCGCAATTCCGCGCAGCCGCCGGTCAGCACGATGCGCTGGCCCTGCGCGCCGGTAAAGCCCAGCTCTTTCAGCCCCTTGGTGATTTCCCCGATCAGATAGTCGAGCGGCTGGCGGATGACCGAGACCAGCTGCGCGCGGCTGATCGAATGCTTGTCGTCGGTGCGTCCGCCTGCGCCGACCAGCTTGCTGTCCTCTTCGGGCAGCCGCAAGTCGATCATGTCATGATTGTCGCGTGGCGAAGACGTCGCAGCGCCATGGAAGCACTTGATCCGCTCCGCCTCGGCCCGGCGCAGGCCAAAGGCAGACGCGATGGCGTCGGTAATGTCCGCGCCGCCGAACGGAATGGTGAACAGCCCCACCAGCATGCCGCCTGCATAGAGCGAGATATTGGTCACCGCAGCGCCCATTTCGACCAGCGCGACGCCCAGTTCGCGCTCTTCCTCGCCCAGGCACGCGGTGCCTGCCGCGATCGGGGCGGCGACGATGCCGCTGACGCCCAGATAGGCGGCGGCGACGGTCTGGTCGATATTGCGCACCGGCGCGCCATCGGCGAATACAACGTGAATATCGACGCCCAGCCGTTCGGCATGCAGGCCGATGGGTTTCTTGACCCCGGTCGCGCCATCGAGCGTGTAGAGCGCAGGCTGCGCGTGCAGCACCATCCGCCCGCCGGGCTGGATCGTCTCGCGTCCTGCCGCCAGCAGATGGTCGACATCATCCTCGTCGATGCGCCCGCCGCCCAGATCGATCTCGACCCGCGCGATCGTGCTGGTCAGCCCGCCCGAGGTGCAGCCGACATGGACATGGTCAATGTTGAGGCCCGCGATCCGCTCGGCCTGTTCCACCGCCTCGCGCACGGCCAGCTCGGTCGCCTGCATGTCGGTGATATAGCCGCGCTTCACCCCATCGCTGGCGCGCTGGCCGGTGCCCAGCACCAGCAGCTCGCCCGCATCGGTACGCCCGATGATCATCGCGCAGACCTTGGACGAACCGATATCGAGCGCGCCAAAGGTCTTTTCGATCCGGGGGACGGCCGCGCCGCCCTTGCGTCCCTTGCCGCCGCTCATTGCGCCGCCGATGCCATGGCATCGCCCTCCGGCTTTTTGGGATCGCGCGGTCGGCGCAGATAGGCGCGCTCGGGATCACGCAGGTCGAAATAGGTCACGCCCTTGCCGAGCAGCCGGTTGACCCCGTCCATCCGAGCAAAGTTGACCAGCGCGGCCTGCGACAGGTCGTCACCTTCGGGCAGCGCCAGCACTTCACCTGTGTGGAAGGTCAGGTTCCAGCGGCGGTTGCCGACCCATTCGGCTTCCTTGACCTGCGGCGTGAGCGCAGGGGCGGCATCGAGCAGCTCGGTGAGATCCCCGATCCGCGTATTGGCGCGCTTGCCGACGATACGCAGCATCTTGGGGTCGATCTGGCCGGGGCTAGGCTCCAGCGCGACGCCCTCGGCATCGACCAGCATCACCTTACCGCGATCTTCCCACACCGCCAGCGGCTCGCGCTCGACGATGTCGACGATCAGCGTATCGGGCAGCTGGCGCGAGATGCGGGCATCGGCGATCCAGCTGAACCGTGTCAGTTCGCGGCGCAGCTCTTCCAGGTCGACCTGCGGCATCGACCGGTCCTTCTGGGCGAGCACGATCTCATAGACCTTGAGCTCGTTCATCTTGTCGACGTTGCGGACCTCGACCTTCTTCACCTCGAACCCGGCGCGTCCGGCGGCCAGCGCCATTTCTTCCTGCACCATTCCCGGCAGCCCCATGAACTGCGCGGTGATCACGCCGCCCAGCGCCAGGATGCCCAGCACCGTGATGGTCGCGGCCTTCTGCATCTGCTCTTCGCTGAACGGCAGCCGCGCCAGGAACGCGTTGGTCCGCGATCGCTGCGCGGTGCGCGGCTTGGCGCGTGTCGCCCCCCGCTTGGCCGATGTGCCGCGCTTAATTCGTGTCGCCATGCCGGGTGCCCCCCAATGCCTGTTCAACGATGATTTCAACCAGATCGGCATAGCTGATGCCGATTGCAGCCGCCTGTTCCGGCACAAGGCTGAGCGGGGTCATGCCCGGCTGGGTATTGACCTCCAGCAAATACAGCCCGTCCAGCCCCTTTTCGTCATCCCAGCGGAAATCGGAGCGCGATGCGCCCTTGCAGCCGAGAATAGTGTGCGCCTTGAGCGCCAGCTCCAGGCAGCGCTCGGCAATCTCTGCCGGGATTTCGGCCGGGCAGATGTGCAGCGTCAGCCCGTCGGTATATTTGGCTTCATAGTCGTAAAAGCCCGACTTGGTCTGCAATTCGGTAACGCCCAGCGCGCGGTCGCCCAGCACGGCGGTGGTGAGTTCACGGCCCTTGATGAAGGGTTCGGCGAGCAGCTCGTCGAATTCCTGCCAGGGCCCGATGGCATCGCGGGCAATCGGATCGCCATAATTGCTCTCCGCCTTGACGATGGCGACGCCCACCGACGAGCCTTCGTTGACAGGCTTGAGCACATAGGGGCGCGGCAGCGGATCGCCTGCGTACAGGCTTTCGCTATGGACGATATGCCCGCCGGGCATCGGGATGCCGTGCGGCACCAGTGCCTGCTTGGTCAGCACCTTGTCGATCGCGATCACCGAAGTGGTGAGCCCCGAGTGCGTGTACGGGATCTGCATCAGATCGAGCATGCCCTGCACGCTGCCATCCTCGCCCGGCGTGCCGTGCAGCGCGTTGAACACCACATCGGGACGGATGCCGGCCAGCACGGCAGCAACATTGCGGTCCATGTCGACCCGCGTGACGGTGTGCCCGCGCGATTCCAGCGCCTTGGCGACGCCCTCGCCGCTCATCAGCGAGACCTCGCGCTCGGCCGACCAGCCGCCCATCAGGACCGCAATATGGAGCTTGGGGAGAGTCATGGCTTGGCTTTTCCTATCCGCTGGATTTCCCATTCCAGCTCGACGCCCGACTGGGCCTTGACGCGGGCGCGGACTTCTTCGCCCAGCGCTTCGATATCGGCGCTGGTGGCGGTGCCGGTGTTGATCAGGAAGTTGGTGTGCTTCTCGCTGACCTGCGCGCCGCCGAGCATCAGGCCGCGACAGCCCGCCGCATCGACCAGCGCCCAGGCCTTGTGCCCATCGGGATTCTTGAAGGTCGATCCGCCGGTCTTGCTGCGCAGCGGCTGGCTCGTCTCGCGCGAGGCGGCGATGCGGTCCATCTCGGCCTGGATCGCCTCGGGCGCTTCGGGGTGACCGCGAAAGGTGGCGGCAATGACGATCGCGCCTTCGGGCAGTTCGGAATGGCGATAGGTGTAATGCAGATCGGAAAGCTGGAGCGTCTGCCGCGAACCATCGCGCAGCAACACATCGCAATCGATCAGCACGTCCTTGACCTCGCGGCCATAGGCGCCGCCATTCATCCGCACGAAACCGCCGACCGTGCCCGGGATCGAGCGCAGGAACTCCAGTCCGCCGATGCCCGCATCGCGCGCAGTCGAGGACACGAGAATGCCCGAGGCCCCTGCCCCGCAGGCCAGAGTCACATCATCGATCCGCTCGACCTTGGCAAAGGCCTTGCCCAGCCGCACTACGACACCGGGCACCCCGCCATCGCGGACGATCAGGTTCGACCCCAGCCCCAGCGCCATCACTGGGACCGAGGGGTCGAGCGCGCCAAGGAACTGCGCGAGGTCGTCGGCGTCCTTCGGCTCGAACAGCCATTCGGCTTCACCACCGGCCTTGAACCACACCAAAGGGGCCAGCGGCGCATGCGTCGTCAGCTTGCCGGAGACCGGCGGCATGGTGGAGGCAAGGGTGGCGGCGGACGTCATTTGATGCCCCACAACCCCATCCAGCCCTTCACCGCCTTCTGCTGGGCCGTCGCCGCGTCGCGCAGCGCAGACGCGCCATCGACGGATTTCTGCCAGGCCTCGAGCATCTTCTGGCCGGCCTGCATCTGCTGGCGCTGCGCATCGATCATCTGCTTCTGCAGATCGATCATCCAGTCAAAGGGCGTGTTCATGCGCTCAGCCTCCGCTGCGCGATGGCGTCGGCCAGGCCCGCCGCCCACTTCGTAATGTCGCCCGCACCCAGGCAGATGACCATGTCGCCGTCCTGCGCCTCGGCAGCCAGCAGTTCGGACAGCTCGTCGGGTCCGGTGATCGTGCGCGCCTGGCGATGGCCGCGCGCCTTGAGGCCGCTGGCGAGCGCCTCGGCGCTCACGCCCTCGATCGGGTCCTCGCCTGCGGCATAGACCGGCGCGACATAAACGATATCGGCATCGTTGAACGCCTGCTGGAACTCGTCCATCAGGTCGCCGAGGCGCGAATAGCGGTGCGGCTGGACCACGGCGATGATGCGGTTCTTGACGCCCTCGCGCGCCGCCGCCAGCACAGCGCGGATTTCCACCGGGTGATGGCCGTAATCGTCGATGATCGTGACGCCATCCACCTCGCCCACCTTGGTGAAGCGACGCTTGACCCCGCCGAACTTGGCAAAGCCGGTGACGATGTCGCTGTCCGCCATGCCCATCTGCAGGCCGACCGCGATCGCCGCGATCGCGTTCTGCACATTGTGACGGCCGGGCATGGGCAGCTCGATCCCCGAAATCTGGCGCACCGAACCGTCGCGCTCGCGCACCGTGACGTCGAAGCGGTTGCCACCGGGGATCGAGACGACATTGTCGCCGCGCACATCGGCCTGGGCGGAAAAGCCATAGGTGACCACGCGCCGGTCCTTGACGCGCGGCAGGATCGCCTGAACCTCGGGATGGTCGAGACACAGGATCGCCGCGCCATAAAAGGGCACGTTCTGGACGAACTCGACAAAGGCGTCCTTCACCTTGTCGAAGCTGCCATAATGGTCGAGATGTTCGGGGTCGATATTGGTGACGACCGCGATCGTGCCATCGAGCCTGAGGAAGCTGCCGTCGCTCTCGTCGGCTTCGACCACCATCCATTCGCTGGCACCCAGGCGCGCATTGGACCCGTAATTGTTGATGATGCCGCCGTTGATCACGGTGGGATCAATGCCGCCTGCATCGAGCATCGCGGCGATCATCGAGGTGGTCGTGGTCTTGCCGTGCGTGCCGGCCACCGCCACGGTGGACTTGAGGCGCATCAGCTCGGCCAGCATTTCAGCGCGGCGGACGACGGGCACGCGGGTTTCCAGCGCCAGATCGACCTCCGGATTGCCGCGCTTGATCGCGGTGGAGGTGACGACCACCGCGGCATCGCCCAGATTTTCCGCCTTGTGGCCGATCATCACCTTGATACCGCGCTTGCGCAGGCCCTCGACGACATAGCTTTCGGCAATGTCCGACCCTTGCACCTTGTAACCCAGATTGTGCATCACCTCGGCGATACCGGACATGCCGATGCCGCCGATGCCGATGAAATGGATGGTGCCAATGTCGATTCCGACGCCCTTCATGCTTCCTGTCCTTCAGCTTCGCGGGCCAGGGCCTCACCGCCACGGGTCTGTCCCTTGGCGGCCGGGGCCACGCGAATAATGTCTGCGAGCGGCGCTGCTCCAAAGCTCTCGACCAGATCGGCGAGGTCGCGCACCGCATTGGGGTAACCGCATTTGTGCGCGGCAAGCGCCGCGTTCTCCAACGCCTGCGGGTCAAGCGCCATCTTCTGGATCTGCTTGGCGAGCTCCTTGGGCGTGAACGCCTCCTGCCGGATCGAGCGGGCACCGCCGGCCTTGACCATCTCGCGCGCATTGGCGGTCTGGTGGTCGTCGGTGGCGATGGGCAGCGGCACCAGGATCGCGGGGCGGCCGGCAACGGTCAGCTCGGCAATGGTCGATGCGCCCGCACGGCCGATGAACAGATGCGACCATCCAAGCTTTTCGGGCAGGTCGTTCATATAGGTCGCCAGTTCCGCCGGAATGCCGTGCTCGGCATATTTGGCGCGCACGCCTTCAATGTCTTCCTCGCGGCACTGCTGCACCACCTGCAGGCGGCGACGCAGATTGACCGGCAGCATCGCCAGCCCATCGGGCACGACCTCGGACAGCACGCGCGCGCCCTGGCTGCCGCCGGTGACCAGCACGCGAAATACCCCGTCCTCGAGCAGCGGCGGATAATTCTCCCCGCGCAGCGACAGCACCTCGTCGCGCACCGGATTGCCGACAACATGGGTGCGGTCGGCATATCGGGGGTTGAGCCGATCGACCTGCTTATAGGCCGTGGCAATCGCGTTGACCCGGCCCGCCATGAAGCGGTTGACGCGGCCCAGCACCGCATTCTGTTCGTGGATGATCGTCGGGATTTGCGCCTTTTGCGCCGCCAGCAGCGTCGGCAGTGCGGGATATCCGCCAAAGCCGATCACCGCGCTGGGCTGGAAATTCTCGAACAGGTTGAGCGCCATGGTCCGCCCCGCCCAGATGCCCTTCATACCCTTGAGCCAGCCGATCGGCCCGCCGGCAATCCGTCCGGGCGGCAGGATGTGCACCTGATCGCCCTCGAAAATGCCCGGGATCTTCGCGCCGCGCTCATCGGTCACCAGCGCGATATGGTGCCCGCGCTGCTGCAGTTCGCGCGCGAGCGCATAGGCCGGGATCAGGTGGCCGCCGGTGCCGCCTGCGGCCAGCACGTAATGGCGTGAAATGGTCATCAGTTCTTCCAGTCCTGTCCCAGCAGGCTGCGGTCCTCGAACGGGTTACGCCGGGTCAGCGACAGCAGCAAGCCCGCGCCGATGCCCAGCGCGATCATCGACGAACCGCCATAGCTGATGAACGGCAGCGTCATGCCCTTGGAGGGGAAAAGCTGCAGGTTGACCGCAATGTTGATGAACGCCTGGCCGCCCAGCTGCGCGGTGAGGCCCGTCACCGCCAGAATGGTGAACAGGTCGCGCTCGTCGAGCAGGCGCATGCAGATGCGCACGATGATCGCGAAATAGACCAGGGCGATCGCCGCGCAGGCGAGCAGGCCGAATTCCTCGCCGATCACCGAGAAGATATAGTCGGTATGCGCCTCGGGCAGGTTGAACTTGTGCGTGCCCAGCCCCGGGCCGGTGCCGATCAGGCCGCCGCCGGTCAGCGTCTTGTGCGCGAACATCACATGGTCATATTCGCCTGCACCGAACAGCCAGCCGTTGATCCGCTGCGTCGCGACGGGATAGAAGAAATAGGCGAGCGTCATGCCCACGGCGCCTGCGCCGACGCCGGCTGCCACAACCTGCATCGGCAGGCCGGCAAGCAGCATCAGCGTGAACCAGATGCCGATGAACATGATCGTCTGGCCAAGGTCCGGCTGGCGCATCAGCAGAAAGGCGATGCATGCGGTGATCGCCGCCGTCAGCTTCAGCACCGGCAGGCTGGGGTCCTTGACCCGCAGCGAGATGATCCAGCCCATGGTCACCGCATAAGCGGGCTTGAGGAATTCGGACGGCTGGATGCCGATGCCATAGCCGATCCAGCGCTTCGATCCGTTCACCGTGTTGCCCAGGATCGGCACCAGCATCAGCAGCACGAAGCACACGCATGCCATGATGATCGCCAGCCGCCGCGCCTCGCGCTTGGGCAGCATCGAGACGATGAACATGAAGCCCAGGCTGACAATCACCCAGCCGAGCTGACGATAGAAGAAATAGAGCGGGCTAAGCGTCTCGGTCGCGGTCGAAAGCCGCCGCGCCGTGGCGGGCGATGCTGCCTGCACCGCGATCAGGCCGATGGCGATCAGCATCAGGATCATCGCCAGCAGCACGCGGTCCAGTTCCCAGAACCAGATCGCCAGCTGCGATCGGTCGCTGCGCCCCAGCCTGCGCCCGAGATTGCGGGGCAGCTTGTAGGCGCGCTTGCCGGAATAGCCGGTGGCGGGGGCGGCGGCAGCCAGATCACTCATGCCTTGGCATCCTCCTGCTGGTTCAGATCCTCTGCGATCAGCGCGTCGACGATCTTGCGGAAGCAATCGCCGCGCGCCTCGAAATCGCGGAACTGGTCGAACGAGGCGCAGGCGGGCGACAGCAGAACCACCTCGCCCGCTTGGGCATTCGCCATCGCGCTGCGCACCGCGTTGGCGAGCAGCTCGGCGCGGGTGACCGGCATGACCTGTTCAAGCTGGTCGGCAAAGATCGGCCCGGCCTCGCCGATGGTATAGGCATGGACGACATGGCCGAAATGCGCGGCGCATTCGTCGAGGCTGTCCCCCTTGGGCAGCCCGCCGACGATCCAGTGGATGCGGGGATAGGCGGCAAGCGCGGGCGCGGTAGAGGCGGGATTGGTCGCCTTGCTGTCGTTGACATAGAGCACGCCGAGATGCTCGGCGGTGCGTTCCATGCGGTGCGGCAGGCTGGAATAGGTGGCGAGCGAAGCGCGGCTGCGCGCCTTGTCGAGACCCAGCGCGTCGACCGCAGCCAGCGCCACCGCGACATTCTGCGCATTGTGCGGGCCTTGCAGCGCCGGCCAAGCGAGCTGCTCCTCGCCGGAAATATCGGCCGCGTGCACCTCGACCGGGTTGGCCAGCGTCACGGCGATGGCGCGCGTCGGTTCGTCATCGGTGGCGATCACCGCGACATGAGCCGCATCCAACTGCATCGCAAACAACCGCGCCTTGGCCGCACAATAGCCAGCAAAGCCATCATAGCGGTCGAGATGGTCGGGGGTGATGTTGAGCAGCACCGCGACATCGCAATCGAGGCTGAAGGTCAGGTCGATCTGATAGCTCGACAGTTCGAGCACATATACGCCACCCTCAGGCAGCGGCGGCTGCGACAGGATGGGCAGGCCGATATTGCCGCCCATGATGGTCGGCACGCCTGCCTCGCGGATGATGTGGTGGATCAGCGCAGTGGTGGTCGATTTGCCGTTGGTGCCGGTGATGCCGATCACGCGGTGCCGCGGCAGGCTGGGGCGGGCCAGCGCGAACAGTTCGATATCGCCGATGATCGGGACGCCGGCGGCGCGCGCGCGATCGGCCACCGGATGCCGGTTCAGCGGCACGCCGGGCGAAACGATCAGGCCGTCGAACCCTGCAAGGTCGATCTCCATCGGATCGCCGATCAGCACTTGCGGGTGATGCGAGACGGCGGTCTCGCGCGCTTCTTCGCGATTGTCCCAGATGGTGCATTCCGCACCCGATGCCATCAGCGCGTCGAGCGTCGCCAGCCCCGAACGCGCGAGGCCCAGGATGCAATAGCGTTTCGCAGCAAAGGCGGGGGAGACGATCACCGGATTTTCAGCGTCGCAAGACCGGCCAGCGCCAGCACCAGGGAGATGATCCAGAAGCGGATGACCACCGTCGATTCCGGCCATCCCAGCTGCTCGAAATGGTGGTGGATGGGCGCCATGCGGAACACGCGCTTGCCGGTGCGCTTGAAGAAGAACACCTGGATGATTACCGACATCGCCTCGACCACGAACAGGCCGCCGACAATCGCGAGCACGAACTCGTGATGCGCGGCGACCGCGATCGCGCCGAGCGCCCCGCCCAGCGCCAGCGATCCGGTATCACCCATGAACACCGCAGCAGGCGGCGCGTTGAACCACAGGAACGCCAGGCACGCACCGATGATGCAGCCGCAATAGATCGCAAGGTCGCCCGCGCCCGGCACGTGCGGGATGCCGAGATAGGCGGCGAACTTGGCGTTGCCGACCATGTAGACGATCAGCAGGAAGGTGAGGCTGGCAATGATCACCGGGAAAGTGGCCAGGCCATCAAGCCCGTCGGTCAGGTTCACCGCATTGCCGAAGGCGACGATCGTGAACGCCGCGAACGGGATGTAGAACAGCCCCAGATCGAACGGCGGGTAGTTGATGAACGGCACATAGAGCAGCGTGCCGGTCTGGCTGAGGATCACCCAGCTGGCGACGCCTGCGATCAGGAACTCGCCGATCAGCCGCACCTTGCCGGACACGCCCTTGTGGCTCGCCTTGCGGACCTTGTCGAAATCGTCGAGGAAACCGATCAGGCCAAAGCCGAGCGTCACGCACAGGCACGCCCAGACGAACACATTGCTGAGGTCCATCCACAGCAGCACCGAAATGGTGAGCGAAATGAGGATCATCAGCCCGCCCATGGTCGGCGTGCCGCGCTTGGCGAGGTGCGTCTGCGGGCCATCGGTGCGGATCGGCTGGCCCTTGCCCTGGCGCATGCGCAGCATCAGGATGAAGCGGGGGCCGATGATCAGACCGATGAACAGCGCGGTGACGATCGCCGCGCCCGAGCGGAAGCTCAGATAGCGGATCAGGTTCAGCGGACCTTCAAAATCCAGATATTGCGCCAGCAGATACAGCATCAAACCCCCTCCCGCGCCAGGGCAGATGCAGCCGGCGGCTTGGCCAGCGCACGCACCAGTGCGGACAATCCCACGGAATTGGACCCCTTGACGAGCAAAGCGTCGCCATCGCCCAAAACGGCCTGCAGCGCGGTGAGCGCGGCGTCGGCGGCGGGCACATGCGCGATTGTGCCCTGCCACTCAAGCGATTTGGCGAGCGCATCGGCCAAGGGTGCCATTTCATCGCCGACCAGAATGACATGGTGCACGCCCGCCGCGATGACAGGGGCAGCAAGGCCGCCATGATAGCCGTCCGAGGTCTCGCCCAGTTCCTTCATCGCGCCCAGCACCGCAATGCGGCGCTTGGCCTGTTCCTGACCCAGCAGCGCAAGCGTGGCTGCCATGGAAGCGGGGTTGGCGTTATAGGCCTCGTCGATCAGCAGCGCGCTGCCGCCATCGGGCGTCACCACCTGCATCCGCTCGCCGCGGCCCGACATGCCGGGAAGATCGGCCAGCGCCAGGCCCGCCACGGCCAGGTCGCCGCCTGCCGCATCGACCGCGCTCATCACCGCCAGCGCATTCATCACCCAATGTTCGCCCGGTGCGCTGACACGGAAGCACAGCCGCGCCTCGCCAATCTGGGCCGTGACCAGCGAGCCGCCCTCGGGCGCGCGGATCGCATCGATCAGCCGGGTTTCGCTGTCCTCCTGGCTGCCGAAGCGGCGGATGCCATGGGCACAGGCTTGGGCGGCGGCATAAAGGCGCGGGTAATGCCGGTTGTTGTGCGGCACGATCGCAGTGCCGCCGGGCTCCAGCCCCTCGAAAATCTCGGCCTTGGCATCGGCAATGCCCTCTTCACCATTGCTGAAATTGCCGATATGCGCCGGTGCGATGGTGGTGATCATCGCGATATGCGGCCGGACGATGCGGGTCAGCTCGGCCAGTTCGCCGGCATGGTTCATCCCCATCTCGAACACGCCATAGCGGGCATCGCGCGGCATCCGCGCCAGGCTCAGCGGCACGCCGACATGGTTGTTGTAGCTCTTGACCGAACGATGCACCGCGCCCGGGGCCATGCGGTCGAGCGCGTGGAACAGCGCCTCCTTGGTGCTGGTCTTGCCGGCCGAACCGGTCACGCCGAAAATGGTGGCGCTGCTGCGCGCGCGCGCCGCATGGCCCAAAGCGGTGAGCGCCGCTGCGCTGTCGGCCACCAGGACATGCGGGTGATCGACAGGGCTTTCGCAGATCACGCCCGCTGCGCCGGCCGCCATCGCGCGGTCGATGAACAGATGTCCGTCGGTCGCCTCGCCGCGCATCGCGATAAACAGGTCGCCCGGCTGGATCTCGCGGGAGTCGAACGCGACGCCATGGACGGCAAAGTCGGCCGAAGCCGTGCCGCCGGTCGCTTCTGCGAGCTCTAAGGACGTCCACAGGCTCATGCCGCGCACTCGCGTGCGACCTGAACGTCGTCGAACGGAAGGACGCGCATGTTATCGCCTGCACCGACGATCTGGCCCTGTTCATGGCCCTTGCCCGCCAGCAGCACGATGTCGTCCTTGCCCGCCATGGCTATGGCTGCGGCAATCGCCTCGCGCCGTCCGCCGATTTCGGTCGCCTGCGGCGCAGCGGCCATGATCGCGGCGCGGATGGCGGCCGGGTCCTCGGAGCGCGGATTGTCATCGGTGACGATCACGACATCGGACAGGTCGCTGGCGACCTTGCCCATTTGCGGGCGCTTGCCGGTATCGCGGTCGCCGCCTGCGCCGAACAGCGTGATCAGCTTGCCGCTGACATGCGGGCGCAGCGCCTCGATCGCCGCCTGCAGGCCATCGGGGGTATGCGCATAGTCGACATAGACCGGCGCGCCTGCGCGGGTGATCACGGCACGCTCCAGCCGTCCGCGCACCGGCTGCAGCCGGGCGACATGATCGAACACCTGGGCCGGCGCGCCGCCTGCCGCGATGACGATGCCGGCGGAGACCAGCGCATTGGCCGCCTGATAGGCACCGATCAGCGGCAGGTTGACCTTCACCTGCTTGCCGTCATGCTCGAGTACCAGCTGCTGGCCGAGCTGGGTCGGTGTGCGGCTGACCAGCTTGATCGCCTCCCCGGCGCTGCCCACGGTCAGCAGCTTGAGCCCGCGTGCCCTGGCACGTTCGATAACCGGCTGCGACCATTCGTCATCGGCCCAGGCCACGAAATGCCCGCCATCGACGACCACTTCGTCGACCAGCCGCATCTTGGCCTCGAAATAGGCCTCCATCGTGCCGTGATAGTCGAGATGATCGCGGCTCAGATTGGTGAATGCACCGACCTGCACCGGCAGGCCTTCGGTGCGGAACTGCGACAGGCCGTGGCTCGATGCCTCGAAAATGGCATGGGTCACGCCCTCGCGCGCCAGGCCCGACATATTGCCGAGGAAGGTCACGATATCGGGGGTGGTCAGCCCGGTGGAGGCCTGATCGACCGAGGTTGTGACGCCCAATGTGCCGATCGAGGCGGCATTGTGCCCCGCCATCCGCCAGAGCTGGCGGGTCATTTCGGCCGTGGAGGTCTTGCCATTGGTGCCGGTGACGGCGGCGACATGCGCGGGGACGGGCGTGAAGAAGCGGGCGGCGAGCTGGGCAAAGGCCCGGCGGGGCGTCGCATCGGCAATGTGGAGTGCGCCTTCGACTTTGGCATCAGGCGCGGCGACAATCGCAATCGCACCGGAAGCGACGGCATCGGCGATGAAATCCTCGCCATTGAAGCGGGCACCGGGAAAGGCACCGAAAACGGTGCCAGGCGCAACCTTGCGGTGATCGATGGCAAATCCGGTCACAATCCGCGCGGCATCGTCGCTGGAAAGGCCCGAAGCCAGTTCACCCAATTTCATTGCACGTCCCTTTTACCGACCCTGTAAATTCCCGCCTCCTCTATGTCTGACCGCATCAGATGCAACCCCCTGCATCGCGGTGCCTGTGTATAATTGCCTATACCGGATCGTCCGATTTCTTGCCTGGTGCCTTCCACAGCAGCGGCATCAGTTCCGACACGTCGACATCGCGGCGGTCATCGGGGATGACGCCCAGCATCGGGCCGATCCGCGGCACCAGCTTGGCAACCACCGGTGCGGCGGTCCAGCCAGCGGTCCGCTGGAACGACGATGCCGAATTGCCCGAGGGCTCGTCGATCATCACGATCACCACATAGCGCGGCTTGTCCATCGGGAAGGCCGCCGCAAAGGTCGCGACCACCGAACTGCGCTTGTAGCCGCCCGCGCCCGGCTTTTCGGCCGAGCCCGTCTTGCCGCCGACGCGGAAACCGGGCGCCTCGGCCTTGCGGCCGGTACCGTCGCGCACGATCATGCGCAGCAGCTGGTTCATCCGTGCGCTGGTCGACGCCTTGAACACCCGCTCGCCGCGCGGCACATCGGCCGGGTTCAGCTTCATCAGCGTCGCCGGCCGGTACAGCCCGCCATTGACCATCGCCGCATAGGCAGAGGCGAGGTGCAGCGGCGTCACCGCGATGCCATGGCCATAGGCGACGGTCATGTTGGTCAGCCGGCCCCATTGCGCGGGCCAGAGCGGCTTGGCGCGCTCGCGCAGGTTGATATCGGCCTGGCGATCGAAGTGGAGCTTGCGCATCACTGCCTGCAGCCGCTCGGGGCCCAGCTCGTCGGCAATCTGCGCGGTGACGATGTTGGAGCTGTGGACCAGTGTCTCGGGCACGTTCAGCCAGCGGCCCGACGAGTGGGAATCGCGGATCTGGAAGCCCGCCACCTTGAGCGGACGGCTGGCATCGTAACGCCGCGACAGGTCGGTCACGGTTCCGGCATCGATCGCGGCAGCGACGGTCAGCGGCTTGAAGGTCGATCCCAGCTCGAAGAAGCGATAGGTGACCTGGTTCGCCTCAAAGGCGGCGCTGCTGGCGTCGAAATGATTGGGGTTGAAGCTGGGCAGCGAGGTCATCGCCATCACCTCGCCCGTTTCCACGTCGAGCACGATCCCGGCAGCCGCCTTGGCATCATAGGCCTTCATGCCCTTGCCCAGTTCGTCCTCGAGCGCGGCCTGCACGCGGATGTCGACCGACAGCGCAGACGGGGTCAGGCGCTTTTTCGGGTCGATCAGATCGCTGTCCATCGCCCGCTCCATGCCGGAGACGCCATGGCCATCGGGATGGACATAGCCCAGCACATGCGCCGCCAGTTGCAGCTGCGGGTAGAAACGCTCCTTTTCGCGCGGAAATTCGATGCCGACTTCGCCCAGCGCATGGACCCGGTTGACCTCTTCCGGAATGGCGCGGTGGCGCAGATAGGTGGGCTTCTTGCGGCTAAGCAGATCGAGGAACCGGGCTTCCGAAGTATCGGGGAAGATCGCCGCCAGCTTGCCGGCCAGCACCTTGCGGTCACCGATCAGCTTGTCGGGCACCACGCGGATGGCATAGCCGTCGATGGTGCGCGCCAGCGGCACGCCGTTGCGATCGACGATATCGCCGCGGCCCGGATCGACCAATGCGGAGCGTGTCGCAGCCTGCGCCTGCTCGCCGAACACGCCGATAAAGGTCAGGCGCAGCAGGATCGCGCCGACGCCCAGGCCAAATAGCGCAAGCACCGCAACCAGGCGGACCTGCGCGGTGAGCGTGAGATGCTGGCGCTTGCTGGCCAGACGGACCCTGTGGCTACCGGATGCAAGCGCGGTCATTGACCCCCCGTCTTCTTCAGTTCGGCATCAGCCTGTTTGTTGATCCGATCGAGCAGCCTGTCGTCGAGCAGCCTGCGGCCAGCGCCTTTATCCTCGCCCGCCTTGGCCGACTTGGGCGCGGTGGCCGATGTCGCGGCGCGCGCCGGGCTGATGATCGCGACGCTCGCCGAGACCGAAAGCGGCTCGGGCGTCTTGGCGGTGTTCGCGGCGAGCTGCGCGGGCTTGATCGCGGCGGGCTCGGCCTGCGGCTTGATGGTCATCGCCGCGACGCGCACCGGCTGGTCGAGCGGCTTGGTGGCATCGCCCAGATTGGCGAGCTCGCGCTCGCCATCCAGATATTGCGCCGCGCTGGGCGCTTCATAACCATATTCCAAGTCGTTCCACATCGCGAGCTGGGCCAGGCTGGCGCGCGTGGCGAATTCGGTCTCGAGATAGCGGATTTCGGCGCGGGTGCGCAGGATGTCGCGCTCGGTGCGCGTGAGATCGCTGCGCAGCGTCGCAACGCTGAGCGAGAGCGGATAGAGCGCGATCGCCACGATGAAGATCAGCGCGATCCAGCCGATGGTCTTGAGCCGCTTGACTGCCAGGATCATGCCGCCCGCCTTTCCGCATCATCGTGCGTGCCCAAGCCGGGGGCATCGCTACGGACTGCGACCCGCAAGGTGGCCGAACGCGCGCGGGGGTTACGCGCGCATTCGGCCTCGCCCGCCCGGGTCGGTCTGGCGGGTTTCTCGAAACTGGGGGTACGGCGCTGGCCGGACATGTCGGGCAGGTGACGCGATCCGGCACCCTCGCTGCCGCTGCGCACCTTCAGGAACCGCTTGACGATGCGGTCTTCCAGGCTGTGGAAGCTGACCACGGCCAGACGCCCGCCGGGGGCGAGCATCGCCTCTGCGGCAACCAGCCCCTCGCGCAGCTCGTCCAGCTCGCCGTTCACATGAATGCGGATCGCCTGGAAGGTGCGCGTGGCCGGGTCCTTGGGCGCGCCGGGGCGATAGCCCAGAGCCTTGCGCACCACCGCCGCCAGCTCGAGCGTCCTCTGCAACGGACGGGCGGCGACGATGGCGCGGGCGATGCGGCGCGACTGGCGCTCTTCGCCATACAAGTAGAGGATATCGGCGATATCGGCTTCTTCGGCGGTGTTGACGAACTCTGCCGCGCTCAGCCCGTCCTGGCCCATGCGCATGTCGAGCGGGCCATCGGACTGGAACGAGAAGCCACGATCCGCCTGATCGAGCTGCATCGACGAGACGCCGATATCGAACACGATGCCATCCACCTGGGTGACGCCCGCAGCCTGCAGCACCTGCGCGAGTTGCGAGAAGCGGGCTGCATGGAAGGTGAAGCGGCCGTTCGCTTCCTCCACCAGCGCCTTGCCGGTCGCTGCGGCATCGGGATCGCGGTCGAAACCATGGACCGATGCACCGGCGTCCAGCATGGCGCGGCTGTATCCACCAGCACCAAAGGTTGCATCGACATGCACCTCGCCCGGCGCAATCGCCAGGCCTTCGAGCACCTCGGCGAGCAGCACCGGAACGTGCGGGGCGTCGCTGCGGGCGATGTCGCGGGTTTCAGGGCGGGCCATCAGCGCTTGCCCCCCAGCTCTTCCATCAGGAAACGCGCATTGAACTGCTGCGAGGCGAGACGCGGGTCGTCCATCGCCAGCAGATGCTCAACGCCCCAGACGCTGAAATCGGTGCCGTTGCCGCTGAAGAACACGTGCTTTTCGATTCGGGCCATCGCGACCAGCATCCTTGGCAGGATGAGACGTCCGCTGCTGTCGAAGCTGATCGTGGCGGTGGAGTTGAAGCGCGGGCCGCCGAACAGCTCGGTGCGGAATTCCTCGCCCGCCTCGCTCGCCAGCTGCTCACGGCGGCGCATCTGCTCCAGCAAGGCTGCGAGACGTTCGGTGCCATGGCCCTGCAGGCACTGGGCCTGGGCATTGAACGAGAAGACGACCGAGCTTTCGCCATTCGAGTTAGCGATGATGGGATTGCGGAAGGCAGCCGGGATGGCCATCCGCCCCTTAGGGTCGATGGTGGTCAATGCAGAACCAAGAAAGGCACTGATTTCCGCCACTTGGTCGATTCACCCCTTATGCCGCGCCGTTGCGTATCCCTGACTGTCCGGGGGTGCCTCCATGACCCTGACTGCCCCGCACACGGCCCGCATCCGCCGGATCGCGGATAAAGCCCTGAGGCTCCCACGGCGCGTCGGCACCGCAGGTCGGCAAGGAATCACAGATGGTTGAACCCCGATTAAGGGAGTCCATACCAAGGGAAACTTGGGGAGGAAAGGGGTTTTTTGGGTCTAGAACGGCAATATTGGGGCGAGCGCGCCAGAATCGGGGTGAACCGAACGTCCTTGCCTGAGCCGCGTCACGACGTGTCCTCCGCCACCAATCCGGTGATCAGATCGTGCACCAGCAGGCGGTTGGCGCGGGCGGTCTGGCCCGGTTTTTCGAGGATTGCCGGATCGAGCAGATCGGCATCGGCGACCAGCACCGCATGCCCCCTGCCCACCCGGCAGCGCGCCAGATGTGCGGACGATTCCAGCGTGCATGCCGCGTCCCCAATTCTCCCGCGCAGGACCCCGAATTGCCCGGGATGAACCAGAACGGCGCCCGATTTCCCCAACCGGACCGATTCGATCGCCGGATCCAGCAGCTCCAATCCCCAATGGCTGAGCAGCGGCGAGAGCAAGGATGTCCGCACCGGCCCTGCCGGATCGGCCAGCCCTGCCCCATGCGGCCATTCGAGCATCGGATCGGCAAACAGCAACAGCCTGCCGCCCTGGCGCACATAGCCATCGAGCGCGACCAGCTCCTGCGGGCTCAAGCCGCGCGGCTGGACCAGGATCGCCAGGCGCGCGCCTTCGAACGCTGCCGCATCGAGAATATCGGGCACGACCAGATCGTGCGCCTCAGCCAGCGCGCGGTGCAGGGGATGCGGATCGGCCTTGCCCGCGATGACGCCCGCCATGTCCACGCCTGCGCCATAGACGAGCGGAAGGCTGCTCATCAGCACGATACGCTGGCGCGGCAGGCTGGGGAGGATCGGGGCTGGAGGCTCGGCATGGGCGGTCTCGCCGGCCTGGCCCGACGAGGCGGGAGCGCAGGCCGTCGCTGCCAGGCCTGCCGCCGCGAGCGCGACGCCCAGGCGCATCATTGCTGGGGCTGGCTGGGAGTGCCCGTTTGCGGGGCGGGCTGCAATTCGCCGACCACCGGAGTCTGCCCGCCTGCGCTGTGCTGCGCGCCTTCTGCCGGAAGATCGGGCACCACGCCCAGATCGACCAGCGGCTCGCTTGCGGCTGGTGCCTGCACCACCGGCGGCGATGCGGGATTGGTCGTGCCGGGTTCGGCGGCGATGGCCGTCTCTGCCGGAGCCTCGGTCGCGGCGCGCTGCAGCAGCATGTCGGCCAGCGCGACCATCACCAGTACCGCAAAGATACCGCCGATGCCGATCTGCAGCCGGTGCATAAGGGGATTGCCCCCAGCGTTGCGGGCTTTTTCAGCGACCATGACCGTGAGTATAGGTCAATCGGCCAGCCAGGGGAAGACGGGCAATCCCTTGGCGCGCAGCCATTCGGGATTGTACAGCGTCGACAGATAGCGGAAGCCCGTATCGCACAGGATGGTCACGACGCGCGAGCCCTGGCCCAGTGTCCGCCCCAGCTCGACCGCGCCTGCGACATTGATGCCCGAGGACAGGCCCAGACACAGCCCCTCTTCCTTGAGCAGCCGCTGCACCCAATAGAGCCCGACCTCATCGGAAATGCGGAACTGCGTATCGATCGGCGCATCTTCCAGATTGCCGGTGATGCGCCCCTGGCCGATGCCTTCGGCGACCGACGATCCTTCCGCCTTCAGCTCGCCATTGGCGTAATAGTTGAACAGGGCAGCGCCGTGCGGATCGGTCAGCGCGATGGTGACATCGGGGTTGTGCGCCTTGAGGCCCATGCCCACGCCGGCGATCGTGCCGCCGGTGCCCGCAGCGCAGGTGAAACCGTCGATCCGGCCATCCATCTGCGCCCAGATCTCTTCTGCCGTGCCCTCGATATGCGCGCGACGGTTGGCGATATTGTCGAACTGCTGCGCCCAGATCGCGCCCGGCGTTTCTTCGGCCAGGCGGCGCGAGGTGTGCACGAAATGGCCGGGATTGGCATAAGGCGCGGCCGGCACCAGCACCAGTTCGGCACCCAGCGCGCGCAGCGTGTCCATCTTCTCCTTGGACTGGGTTTCGGGCATGACGATGATGGTCTTGTAGCCCTTGGCATTGGCGACCAGCGCGAGGCCGATGCCGGTATTGCCCGCCGTGCCCTCGACGATCGTCCCGCCGGGCTGCAGCGTCCCGCGCTCCTCGGCATCGCGCACGATATACAGCGCCGCGCGGTCCTTCACCGATGCGCCGGGATTGGCATATTCGCACTTGCCAAAGATGTCGCAGCCCGCAGCCTCGCTGGGGCCATGGAGCCGCACCAGCGGGGTGTTGCCAATCAGGTCGAGCGTGGTCGGTGCAATGGTCATGGCGGCTAGATAGCCACCGGTCACGCGGGCGGCAAGGTGCGGCTGCCCATCGGCCATCGCGAGATGGCGATCAGGCCGGCCTTTCCGCCAGCAGGCTGCGCACCAGCGGCTGCATCTTTTCGTCGAAGCGCGCCAGCATCACATGCTCGTCGGCGGTCTCGTAATGGGTGATGAGTTCGCGCCCGTTCCACCAGTGCAGCGCGAAGGCGGGCGGATCGGCGATGATCATGTTGCGGCCATCGGGCCTGTCGGGATCGATCGGGGCCAGCTCCAGCGCCACCTGCGGCGCGCTTGACGGGCAGATGGCAACCGGAAACCCGTTCCACTGGCTGACGATCGCGCGATGGACATGGCCGCAGACCATGCCGATCACGTTCGGCCGGTTCGCCAGGCAGTCGCGCAGCCGCTCCACCCAGGGCTCTTCGGGATGCGTGTTCATCCACTCGATGCCCACCTCGATCGGCGGGTGGTGCTGGACGATCAGCGTCGGACGGTCGGTGTGCTCGGTCAGCCGCGCGCGCAGCCATTCGGCGCGGACCTCGCAGAACGCACCGCCATGGCGCCCCTCTTCCAGCGTATCGAGCACCAGCAGCCGGATCGGCCCTGCATCGACCTCATATTGCACAAAGCCGTCGGCGGTCGGAACGTCGGGAAATTGCGCCTGAAAAGTATCGCGCTGGTCGTGATTGCCCATGCACATATAGACAGGGAACGGGCAGACCGAGAGCGCATTCTTGAGGCGGCGATAGCTGTCCTCATCGCCCCGATCGATCAGATCGCCCGTGGCGAGCAGCAGATCGGGCACCGGATCGAGATCGCGCAGCATGGCAATAACCTGATCGAGCCGCTTGCGATTGAACTCGGCGGGGTTATCGGGATCGAAGCCCAGATGAATATCGGTGATCTGAGCTATAAGCATTCCGCGACCCGGTCCCTTATTGTTCGTGTGCTCAGGGGTGGAAGCTATCGTCGCAATCGCGCCGCTGCCCCCCCCGGATGCGCCATGGAGGCCGTAATCTCTGGCCGCTTTTTCTTCTTGTCTTGCTCGCGAAGCAGCCATGGCGCCCCCTTATCGGCATGGTAATCGTGGCACATTGCACAGGTAGATTCGACCGGTTTCTTAACCTTGATCAAGGATTCGCCAGTCTCGCCAACATGGCAGGTGCGACAATCCTTGATTCCGGGCAGTAACAGGTCGGACGCGTCTCTGGATTTTTCGGCCAGATGGCAGCTGGTGCACTCTTCCTTGTCGTGCGCATCATGGGTGAACCAGCCCTTTTGCATGTAACGGCTGGTCTGCGCGACCGGTGCAATGCGGAAATCGAGCCCGCCCGAAGCAGGCGGCACCACGACGTGGCAGTCATAGCAAGCGCCGCCACGGCTGAAGACCTGGCGGATCGCCTGATCGGCACGGCCACCGCGGAAATTCACCGCACGGGCATAATCCGCTGCCGTCCGCCGCGAGTTCACGACCCCTGGCCGCTGGCGCGCCAGGCTGCCCAGATTGATCGGCCGCGCAGGCGGGGTCGAGCGGTAGAAGGCGCGCAGATCGGCCTTGACCTGTTCGGGCTGGCCGTGTCGCAGCGTGCGATAGGTGCCGCCGATCTTGTCAAAGGCCAGGCTGTGGCACATCGCACAGCTCTTCTCCATGTCGACCGCTACAAAGCCGACATTGTTCTTGTCCGGCTCGTGACAATCCTTGCACTCGAGCGCGTCGCCAAAATCGTATTTGCCGCTGAGCCGGCGCCCCATCTGCGCGACGCCGCCGGTCTTGTTGAGATGAAGATCGTGCGGGAACTTCAGGCCGTTATTCTCGCGCGGCTTCTTGTCGAGCGAGATGCGCTTGCGCGGTGCCTTGGCATCATCCCCCACCAGCGGACGCACCAGCACCGCCGCCTGGAATTGCGGGTGTGCCTTGCCGAAGTCGGCGGCGTTTCCGAGTTTGGTGTCGGTCAAGCGCGTGTTCATCCCGTCATGGCATTCAGCACAGAATCGCTGCTGTGTCGGTTCCATAGCACCCGCACCCTCGTGCTCGGTGTGACATTCGACACAGCGTCCTGCGGGTTTGTTGAAACTGGCCGCAACGAATCGGGTAAAGGCGGCAAATCCGGTGGGTTCGCCGCGGGCATCCAGCTGGCGCGCCATCGGTGCATGCGGCCCGGCATCCTTCTGGTGGCAGGTCATGCAGGCATTGTCGCGCACCGACACGAACGCATCGACATGGCAGGACTGGCAGTCATTCTTCAGCGTCTTGTGCGCCAGGCTGAGCTTGCCCGATGACCACATCGTATCGGCATGGAAGCCCTCGGGCCGCGAGACTTTTTCCTTGTAAGCCAGGTCCTTGTAGTTCGACCAGGTGTAGATCGGCCAGGCGAGGCACGCGATCAGCACCAGCAGCGCAAAGCCCCAGGCGCTCATCCGCTTGCCGGGCAGCAGGCCCTTGAGCGAATAGATCGCCGCCTCGTCCTTGTCCTCGGCGCTGTCCGACACCGCCTCGACGCGGCGCACGGTCAGGGTGACGGCATCGCCTTCGCTGCCCAGCGCGATGATATGGCCACCAAAACGCAATTCCGCGCCGCGCGCGATGTCGATCGTCGTCGATTCGACACTGCGGCCATCGACATCGAATGGTTGCTGCGATTGCGCGGTGATGACCAGCTCGCCGCCTCGGCGGACCATTTGCGCGTGAACCGGGTTCACCGCAAGGTCGGGCAGATGCACGCCGTTGCTGGCGTTGCGGCCGATGAAAATCTCCTCGCCCGCCACCTCGGTCTGGCGGACGATCTCGCTGCCATCTGCCTTCAAGGCCACCTGGCGGACGATAAACATCATTCAACTGCCCCCAACACTTGCCGACACCCGCCCCCGGGACTTTCGATCACCAGTAGAAAAACACGCTGACAATATGCGCGGACAGCGCCGCGAGCAGCGCGAACGTCATCGGCACATGGACATAGAGCCACACCTGCAGCATTGACTTGATCTGCAGATGCTTGCGCAGCCGTGCCAGAGTCGATTCCTTGCGCTGCAAAAGCCCGTCGACCTTGTCGAGCGGGTCATCGCCCATGCGCGGCTGATAGGCGCGCATCCGGCGCAGCTCGGCAATCGCCGCGCGGGTTTCGCAGCCCGAATAGCTGTTAGTGATGCGCTGGAAGAAATTGCCGTCGAACGGGTCCTGCTCCAGCGATGCCTGAACCAGCGCGGCCTGCGCAGGATCGAGCGGCTGGGCGGCATCGTGCAGCTGACGGTCGAGCGAGCGGAGCTGCTCGATCATCATCTTCTCGGTCACCGCACCGTCGGAATCGGCGCGGTTGCTCGACAGATTGTCGGGCAGGGTCGCGTAGAAATAGATGCCGACAATGCCCGAGATGATCACGATCATCATCAGCGACCAGGCCAGCGTGTGCACGTTCCAGCCCAACTGGAAACCGGTGTGCAGCGTGCCGATGACGATCAGGCTGAGCCCGAGATAGACATGCGCGCTGGTCCAGGCCTTGAGCGACCAGCCCCCCGGCGTGATCGCGCGCTTGCGCAGGCCCAGGCACGTCAGCCACAGAATCAGCGCCGCCCCGATGGTACCCAGCGTATAGCCATACCACGAGCCGCCATTGTGGCGTGGCTGCACATCGATGAGGAAATAGCTGACCAGGCACACGATGCTGAGCACCGTGGCGATCTTCATCCAGCGGAAATTCTTGTGCTTCAGAAAGCCGTCATGCATCGAATTGCGCTGACGGCCGGTGGTCTTCTTGCGTGCTGGCGGCGCTGCGCCTTGAGCCTGGCTGGCCATGGTCAAGCCTCCTCCTGCTCAAGCCGGGCGACGGTGAGGAACTCGTCCGGCGCGACGCGGATTGCCGCTCCCGTCGGGCAGGCACGCACGCAGCTCGGCCCGCCCTCGATGCCGGCGCACATGTCGCACTTGATCGCTTTCTTGGGCTTTTCGACGCTGTGGTCGCTATTGGCATAGGCCCATTTCTTGCTCGGCTCGCCCGGGCCCGGGCCAAAGCCGAAGAACAGCCACGACAACAGGCTCGGCTTTTTCGGCGGCACCTTGTCCATGCGGATCACGCCATAGGGGCAGTTGCGCTGGCAGTTGCCGCAGCCGATGCACGTATCATTGATATAGACCTCGCCATCGGGACCGCGATTGATCGCGTTGGGCGGGCAATCGGCCATGCAGTGCGGGTGCTCGCAATGGCGGCAGCTGGTCGGCACGTGCAGGTGCGCATAGGTGCGCCCCGCCTCGCGGTCGAGCCGCGACAGGCCGTCATGGCTGTCGGCGCACGCCTTTTCGCAATTGTCGCAGCCCACGCACAGCGTCTCGTCGATCAGCAGCACGTCGGTTGCCTCGCCGATGCCGTTTTCGACAAGGAAGTTGGCGACGCCCGAATACATGTCGACGACGCCGGAGAAGCTGTCCTTCTTCGCCTCGATAAAGGCGTTGATATCCTGGCGGCTGGCCATGTCGCGCTTGGCGCGCTTGAGCAGCTCGGGATTGGCCTCCAGCACCTTCTTGAAGGCATCGCCATCGATCTGGATGACCTCGGACTTGATCGCCGCCTTCACCGTCGCGGTGCGGCGTCCGCCCGCGATCAGCGCCATTTCGCCTACGTAAGAGCCGGCGGGCAAATAGGAGAGGAACACCGGCTTGCCGCCGATTTCCTTCTCGACGATCATCGATCCGACGCGGATCACATAGATCTCGTTGCCTTCGTCACCTTCCTTCAGGATCGCCTCGCCCGGCTTGACCTGGCGGATGCGGCTGGTTTCGACGACCTCGGCAATGTCGGCTGGCTTGAGCCCCGATCCGAACATCTGCAGCAACAGACGCTCGGTCGAGATACGCTCGATAGCCTTCTTGGCGGTCGGCACCTGGCTTTGCAGCTTCAACGCGGCATTGCGCGAGATTTCGACGCAGATCGTATCCTCGGCGGCAACGATCGTGGCACCGCGACGGCGGCCCGAGATCAGGCCGACCTCGCCAAAGATCGACCCCTGGCCGATCGGCACCGTCTTCGACGGGTCATTGGGGTCGATCTGCACCGCGACAGAACCTTGCGCGATCGCGAACAGCGACGATCCGGGGGCGGCGCGTTCAAAGATGACATCGCCCTTGCGATAGAATTTCGCATCCGAATCAAGCATGAACTCGCGCATCTGCAGCGGGTTCATGCCGTTGAGGATGGTGACGTTCTCGCGCAGCAGGTCGAGCCATTCGGCCACCGACTTGCGGCCCGGCAGGTCCTTGAACTTGCCCTCCAGGATCGGCTCGTCCGCCGGCTTCAGATCGGTATTGCCGTTGATGAACTCGATGACGTCATAGCCCTGGTTCATGCAGTGCTTGATCAGCGGATAGCCCGCGAGCGCGCCGATGACGAAGATATTGGGTGCGGTCGATTCGAACACCGGGGACAGTTGCGGGAAGGCCAGGCGATCGGCGCTGGTGAAGGCGATGCCGCATTCCTCGATGAAGGCGCGCGGCGGAGCCGAGCCGATCCGCGCAATGATGCGGTCGCAACGGACACGCTCCTCGCCGTCGCGGGTGCTGAAGGTGATCCAGCCAGGCTCGACACTGGCGGTGTCGGTTTCGAAGCGGATCTGAAGCTTGCCCGCATTGCGATCGGCCAGCAGCGCCAGCGCATTGGCCTCTTTCGCGGTGGGAAAGGATTCCTTCGGGCTCGGCGCTTCGGGGCCGCGGCTGACGACGGTGACGACATTGCCCTGCGCCGAATCCTCGGCAAGGCCGCGCGCGTTCTCGATCCCGGCATCGCCCGCGCCGATCACGACGATATGCTCGTCGACATATTCGGTCGGGTCATCCAGCTGATACTGGACGTGCGGCAGGTCGCCGCCGGGGCAGCGCATGCGGTTGGGGTTGCCCTGGGTGCCGATGGCGAAGACGACATTTTCCGCCATCACCTTCTCGCCGCTGGTCAGCTCGATTTCATAAGGCGGGGCGTAGCGCTGGATTTCCTTCTTGGTGATCGAACCATCGCGGCCGCGCTGCTCGATGACATGAATGCTGCCCTCGATCGCCGGGCCGGTACCGCGGATCGCCTTGGCCTCGGCATTGAACTTCACGTTGACGTTCAGTTCCTTGGTCCGCGCGTTCCACTTTTCCAGGATCGCCTCGCGCTTGCCCGCCTCGAACTCCTGGTCCGAACGCAGGACGAGCTGCGATGGCGTGGCCATCACGTGCTTGCCCTTCTGGTATTTGTAGATCGTGTCGGAAAGGTGATCGGTCTTTTCGAGCAGGACATGGCTCATGCCCAGGCTGGCAGCACGCGCCGCAGCGCTCTTGCCTGCCGGACCAGACCCGATGATAGCAACGCGGTAAATCTCGCTCACTGGTTCGCGTCCCCCCAATTGCGGACGCTCACGCGCCCACGCTTGCATGGCAAAGACGTGTCAGTCCGGCGACTTCCAGCCCGATTTCTCCCCGATCGGTGCTGCTATCGCCAGAATGCCCCGCTGCCGCAAGAACTTGCCCAAAATTCGGTTGCGAACCCTATGGCGATATTTCTAGCAAAGAATGTGATCTTTACCACTTAGAAATTGGAAAATTTGGCCGATCGGCTAGCCTTTCACCCGGACGCGACAAAGAGACAGCCATCATGACCGACACCCAGACCGATACCGCCACCCCTTCTGCGGGCCCTGAAGCCCCCGTGCCAACCGGCGGAGGCAGCTTCGGCATCGGGCGGATTGCGCTGGCTGCAGCGGCACTGATTGCTGTGAGTGCAGTGGGTTACAAGGTCTATACCGACCAGAAGCCGGCTGCCTCCGCCCCTGCCGCGCCGCTCAATGCACAAGGCCAGCCAGCCTCGGTCGACCAGGTGATCACCGCGCTCGAGGCGCGGCTGCGCGACAATCCCGATGACGCGGAAGGCTGGCGGATGCTGGGCTGGAGCTATTTCGAGACCCAGCGCTTTGCCGAATCGGCCACCGCGATGCGCCGCGCGATCCAGCTGGCCCCCGGAAATTCGGAATATCATTCGATGCTGGGTGAGGCGCTGGTCATGGCCAGCAAGGACGAGGCGATCAGCCAGGATGCGCGCACCGCGTTCAAGCGCGCCGTCGAGATCGATCCCAAGGATGCCCGTGCGCGCTATTTCCTCGCCGCCGCCAAGGACATTGACGGCAAGCATGCCGAAGCCATCGAGGACTGGTTTGCGCTGCTGGCCGAAACGCCGGCCGATGCCCCCTATGCCAAGGACATTCGCGATGTGATCCGCAATGTCGGCAAGGAACGCGGCATCGAGGTGGAAAAGCGCCTCGCCTCCGCCAAGTTCGCGCCGCCCAATGCGGGCTTCCGCACCGATGGCGCAGAGACCGCGACTGCAGGCATTCCGGGACCGTCGCGCGACCAGATGGCGGCAGCCGCCGCCTTGCCGCAGGGCCAGCAGGACATGATGATCCAGCAGATGGTCGAGGGCCTGGCCGATCGCCTGAAACGCGAGCCGGGCGATACCGATGGCTGGATCATGCTGCTGCGCAGCCGCATGCAGCTGGGCGAGACCGGCAAGGCGCAGGCTGCCCTGCGCGATGCCACTGCTGCGCTGAAGAACAAGGCGGCAGACCAGCGCCGCGTGCGAGAAGCGGCATCGGCCCTCGGCGTACCGGGCGCCTGATCGAAACCCCGAATTTCGGGGCGTCGTTTCGCCAAGCGCAAAGAAAAATTGATCCGATATGGACCAATGTAACGGTTTAATCGTTGCAAGCCCTGCGCTGCGCAAATAGCGAAGTGACTATCGTTTGCAATTAACCATGTTACTCCTGGGCGTTCGCCTGCTACAGGAAGTATCCTTCATCAATCGGGAATTACACCAGGGCTATGCCGGAACTGGATCATGTCGAGCGTGCATCGGTAGCGATCGAAGCGGCTTCCACGCTGGAAGAACTGCTGCAGATTACCGTCGATGCAGCGGCGCCTTTCGGCTTTGCCTATGGCGCGCTGGCGCGTCATGTCCACATACAATCGGGCCTGATGGAACCACAGATGGTAACCAACTATCCCGCAACCTGGCATGACCTGTTTCAGCGGCGCGATTACAGCCTGACCAGCCCGGTACTGGCAGCATGCCAGCGGCGCGGCGGCGCGATCCGCTGGGCAGAACTGGAAACGATCATTCCGCTCACCCGCATCCAGCGCGAATATCTGGACGAGATGCGCAAGCTGGGCCTGGGTTCGGGCTGCACCATTGCCGGGCACATGCCCGACCGGCCGACCATATCGGTGCATTTCGTGGTCAAGGATGGCCAGCCGCTCGAATCGCGCCCGTTCATGCTGGCGATCCTGCTGGGCATTTCCGCCGGACAGCAGGCACGCACCTTGTGGCAATCGCAACTGCCCGAAGTGCAGGTCACCAGCGACGAACGCCTGTCGCCGCGCCAGGTCGATTGCATCAAGCTGGTCGCGCGCGGCATGACGAGCTGGGAAATCGCCGCCGTGCTGGGCATTTCGGACCAGACAGTGAGCGAGTATCTCACCGATGCACGGCGCAGGCTAGGCGTGTCCAACCGCGCGCAATTGGTGCTCAAGTCCCTGAAACTCGGCTATTTCACGCTCGACGACGTGACGGAATAGGCGGCGCGCGCCGCCGCCCTGTACGATCGTCCAGCTTGATCGCGCCCGGCTCGACCGGCGAAAAGTGGCCCACAGGCGGGGCGCTTCGCCGCGCCTTTTGCCACCAGGAGATTTCCGTGAAACACGCAATCGCAGCCGCTGTTCTGGCGGGCCTAGGCATGGCCGCCATGACCGTCACCGCCCCCGAGGCCGAGGCCAAGACCATCACCGGCGACTGTTCGCTGACCGTCGATGGCAAGGTCTATGTCGATATCAAGAAGACCTGCCGAATCGAATTCATGGGCGGCGACGGATCGTTCACGATCAATGCCGGCACCAACAAGCCCGGCTATTTCGCCTATGTCACCATGCTGGAAAAGGGGCTGGCCAGTGTCAGCTGGAACGAGACCCCGAAAACCATGAGCGCACAGGCTCCGCTGGGTGAGGATTTCCGGCGCAAGGGCGGCTGCTGGATCGGCAAGCGCGCCAAGGTCTGCGCGTTCAAGAGCTGAGCTGATCCCGACATCCGGGCCGAAGCCGGCCCTCAGGATAGCACGCCGGGCGCGCCTTGCTGCATCCAGATCGCGGTGATGGTGGTGCCAAGCCCGGCTTGCGATTCCACCTCCAGCACCGCATCGATGCGGCGGGCGCGTTCGCGCATGATCTGCAGGCCCAGATGACCGGTCGGCACCGCAGCCGGATCGAAGCCGCGCCCATTGTCGCTGATCGACAGCATCGTCTGCCCCGGCAGCGCCTCCAGCGCGATAGCGACATGGCTGGCCTGCGCATGACGCGCGATGTTGTTGAGGCTCTCCTGCGCGATCCGGTACATCATCGCCTGAACGTCGAGCGGCAACAGCGTATCGCCGCTGATCTCGCATTCGATGCGCATGGCATCGCCCTGCCCTTGCGCAAATTCCTGCGCGAGCGTGGAGATAAGGTGGGAAAGCGGCTGCTCGACAATCCCGTCCGTGCGCAGTTCGTTCAGCATCACACGCATTTCGGCCAGCGCGTGCCGGTTCATCTGGGCCAGCTGGCGCAGCTTGGCTGCGGCATCATCGGGGTGGTCCTTGTGCCAGAATTCGGCCAGCCCGTCGGACAGCATGGCGGCAGAAAACAGCGTTTGCGTTACGGTATCGTGCAGATCGCCCGACAGGCGGTTGCGCTCTTCCAGCCGGGCGTTGCGCACCGCAAAGTCAGCCACCTGCGCGCTGCGGCTGGCCACCTGTTCCTCCAGCGTGTTGACCAGTTCATGCTGCGCCCGCGCCATCTCGTTGAACGATTCGGTCAGATAGCCGATCTCGTCGTTGAAGCTGACCTCGACCTGCCGCTCCAGATCGCCATCGCGAAACCGCCGCATCGCGCGCAGCAAGCGGTCGAGCGGACGCACGAGAAAGCCCTGGAACAGCAGCGGAATGCCCAGCAGCACGATCATCATCGTGCCGAGGGTGAAGGACAGCACCGGGGCATAGAGCCGGTCGAGATGAACCAGCAGCCCGCGATAATGATCGCGCACCAGCGGTGCCCCACGCGAACGATCCAGCCCCGGCGTTATCCCGGTCAGCCAGGGCGCACCCAGCGGGTCTGCCATCTGGTAGATCGGCATGGCGGGCCCCGCCAGAAAGTTCATGACGATCCGCCCGTCGGCATGGACGATGGTCTGCACCGCATGGCAGGCTTGCGGTGCTGGCCGTGCACAGCGGTCGCGCCGCGTCACCACCAGCCGGTCCAGGGTTGCGCGCGCGGTGACATCGCTGCCCTCGGGCGGAAGGCGCATCAATAGCGGGCGGATGGCGGGTTGCACGCCCAGGGCAATGGTCGGATCGATCAGGCCGGGAACCGCCTCAAACCCGATCGAGCCATGGCCTGCGACATGCACGGCATCATAGGTGCGGCCATAGAATCGCAGCTTAAATGGCAGCACCATCCGCGCGCCTTCAGGTCCGACCGGTCGCCCGGCGCTGGACAAGGGCTGCGCTGCCATCTGACGCACGGCATAGCCCCCTGCCGGCTGCGGCATATATTCCAGTGCGGTGCCTGCTCCGGGCAAGCCGGCGGGTCGATATTGCGCGATATAGGGCGTACTGAGCGCCCAGCACGTGCCGTTGATCGCCGCGAACAGCAGCACCAGGCTGATGATGGTCAGCTTCAGGATGAAGGACGAGCGCTCGGGCAGATAGCCGAAATAGACCAGCGTCAGCCCGGTCAGCTGCGCCAGCATCGACCAGCACAGCAGCATGTCCATCGACAAGGGCCCCAGGAATCCGTCCTGCTGGAACACCAGGGCCAGCGTGTGCGCGAACGGCAGCAGCGAGAACAGGATGAAGCCCTTGGCTGCGGTGGCCTCGCGATTGACGGGCCGTGCCATCAGCGCACGCAGGCCCTTGATCAGCCGCTTTTCGCCTCCCCCGCCCTGCGCCTGGCCAAGCTGCCGCACGAACACCACGATGGCCCAGATCAAGCTGAGGCTGGTCCATCCCGCCGCCCAGTCGGGGCGAAACCAGATGCGGTGGCTGAGCAGCGTCCAGTCGGTATAGAGCGAACTGGCAATTTCTGCGCAGACGCACAGCGCCATGACGATTCCGACCAGCACGGCCTCGCGGTCCGCCCCCGCCAACCGGCCTGGAACACGATAGGCGAACTGGACAAAGGCGATGGCCGATATGCCGCCAAAAGTGGGTACCCAGGGCATGGACAGGACGACAGGTCCATCGGGCGCGAGCCAGGGCATCGCATAGCTGGCCCAGCCACCCCCGGTCAGCGCATGCAGCAGCGAGGCATAGAGGCTGGGCACGAACGACCAGAAGGTGATGCCAAACAGCAATGTCGGCGCGGTAATCCCCCCGGCGCGATGCTCGCGCACCAGGCGGTGGATGACATAGAGCGACACCACCAGCGCGAGCAGCAGCTCCACCAGATAGCTGACCGCGCCCGGGTTCCAGTAGAGCGTTTGCGCGGCGTCAGCCACGGGGCGGCATCCGGCGACGTACAGCACGCCGCTTCACCCGACTATCGTCGTGCTGATGCCGATGTTCCGCCAAAATCCCCCCGGACCGCGCCTTTACCCGTTTGCATCCATGGCAGAAGCTGGCGGGCTGATAAAGGGCCAGGCCCGGTACCGGGTGCGTCAGATCGCACCCCAGCTGCCATCGGGCTGCCTGGTCATCAGCGTGAAGGACCCGGCATCGATCTCTATGGCATCCTGACCCAGCTGGAAGAACCAGCCATAGCCCTGGGCCACGCGCCAGTACGAGGCTTCATCCTCGTTGATGCCCAGCGGACCACAGGCGGCGCGGGGCTCGTTAGCCGGTGCCTTTGCCGCCTCTTGCGGCGATACATCGACCACCAGCGCATCGGTAGGCCAGCCCTGCTGCCCCGCATTGCGCGCGGTGCAACCAGCGGCCTCGGCCGCGTTCTCCATCGCTTCGCGCGCGCGCGATGTCACGCCCTGCTTGGCGTCGCCTTCGATCGTGTAGACATAGACATAGACCGGAGGCTCGTCGATCTTGCCCAGAAAGGCGGAATTGACCAGCTTCAGTTCGGCCCGGTGCGCACCACCGGCATATTCCAGCTTCGTTTCGCCAGCATCGCATTTCAGGCCGCGATAGAGCAGCACATCATCGACGATCGGCGTTTCCATGACCTTCCATTCGCAGCCGTCCGGCGCTTGCGGCGAGGCGCTGGCGTCCATGTTGAGGTAATTGACCGCGCGCCCGGCGCACAGCCCGGTCAGCGGCAGACGCTCGCCATCATCGGCACAGGATTGCGCCGCGACCGGCTTGGTCGGGGCCTCCGCCTCCTGCCTCGGCGCATCCTTGCAACCGCCCGAAACCAGCGCCGTCAGCGCGACCGCAGCCATCCATCGTGTCATGCCAAACCCCCTCAAGCCAATGCCCTTGGCTGGGGGTGATCGGGGTAAAAGGTGATGGTCGCAAGCCGGGCTGGACGATCGTCCAAGCGGCGGGTCGTCCCTTCAGAAATCGCTGTTGCTGACCAGCCGGTTGCGGATCGCCATCGCTGCGGCCTCGGCCCGGTTCGATACACCCAGCTTCACCAGGATGGCGCTGACATGATAGCGCGCGGTGGGCATGGAGATGCCCAGATACTTGGCGATCTCAGGGTTGGTATAGCCCTTGCTCAGCAGCGCCAGCACGCGCCGCTGCTGCGCCGACAGTTCCATGTCCTCGTCGCCGGGCGTAGTCGGGTCAAAGGCCGTTGCCACCTGCGGCAGACACCCCGGATCGACCACCGTCTCGCCGCCATGCACCTTGCGGATCGCGGCACTGAGGTCCCCGGCCGCCACGCTTTTCGGCAGAAATCCCCGCGCTCCGGCAGCGAGCATCCGCGCGACCGTCGCCGGATCGGCAAAGCTGCTCAGCGCGATCACCGCGACCTTGGGGTGATATTTGCACATCGCTTCGGTTGCAGCGATGCCGCCCATGCCCTGCATGCGCACATCCATCAGCACCACATCGGGGCGATGGCGCTGGCACTGGAACAGCGCCTCCTCGCCATTTTCCGCTTCTGCGACGACGACAAGACCCGGCACGCTGCCGATCACCTGGGCCAGGCCTGCGCGCACCACCATATGATCATCGACCAGCAGGATACGGACCGGCTCGGCAAATTCGGGCGCGGGGGCGGCGGCATCTGCGACGGCGCTCGACAGCGCAGACGCGGCGACGCCATCGCCCCGCTCCGCCTTGTCTGTGTCCTCTTCCATCATCCGGACGCCCGCCTGATCCGGCTGCGCACCGCCGCCGCCGTTATGGCAGGCTGCAGGCACGCTGCCCCTTGCCTCAGTCTCGCACTTTTGGGCGTATCGCAAGCCTGTACAACTGTCCAAGAACGCCTGCCCGCGCGCGTCAGCGTTTCACGGCAGGCGAGCGGTTTCGACAATGCGGCGGAAATCCTCGATACCGCGCGCGAAATAATGCAGGCGCGGTGCATCAAAGCTGACCATGTAAAGACGGCCACCGATGATCGCCGCATTCGCCTCACCCTGGCGGGTCAGTTCGTCCTGATCGACATATTCATAGGTGAACAGCACGCCATCCTGCCCCAGAAACCGCGCGGGCTGAACGTCGACCACGCGAAAATCAGCGATCTGCTTGTAGCTGCGATAGGTCGCCTCGAACAGTTCGGGCAGCTCGACCAGCAAGGTGGCGGCGCTGAACTTGGGCAAGGGCTCGCGCTTCTTGCTGCGTTCGCGCAGCAGCGGCTTGCCCGGCTCGATCCCCGCATAGAAGGTGACATCATTGAGCTGCCCGCCATCGAGCGTCCAGCTTTCGACATGCTTGCCGATATGGCCGTCCAGCCGGTTCCAGTCGCGCGCCGGCGTGACGGTGAGCGACGAATCCGCGATGGTCACGGCGACGCCCTGTTCGCGCAGCTTGTGCGCAGAAGCGGTGGAGGGCGTCAGCGCGAACATGGCCAGCGCCAGCGGGGCAATGCGGAAAATGGGCCGGAAGTTCATGGCGCGGGCACCTCTTGGGGGATCATCATGCCGATCAGCTTGGCATCGGGCGCATCGGGCTTCAGCGTCAGATAGCGGCGCAAGGCCTGCTGGCCGGGACCGGGCTGGCCGGTCTTGAGCAGCGACAGGCCAAGCCCGCGATGCGCCTCTGCATGGGTCGGATCGAGCGCGACCGCCTCGCCATAGAATGTTGCGGCATTGGCAAGATCGCGCGGCGCGCCGCGCATGCGATGAAGCTCGCCCCGCGCATGCCAGAGCGGCGCGGTCCAGCCCCCTTCCGCCAGCGACTGGATGAGAAACTCGCTCGCCCCGAAATCGTTGAGCTTGATCTGGTCGTCGAGCAGCTGGGGAATCCAGCGGGCAAGGGCTGCGCGGTAGCGCGCCGCGCCGTCATCCCGCTGCGCGGCATCGGGCCGGGCGAGCAAGGCGAGGGTTGTTGCGCGCTCTGCCTCCGGAGGGTGAGTGGAATAGAAGGGGATGCGATCGAAGCGCGGCTTCTTGAGACCCTTGGCGCGCGCATCGGCAGCGAATTCCGCCATCAACCGCTCCCAGACCTGCGCCGCCGCCTGCGGGCGCAGCATGCTCGAATTGAGATAGCGGATGCCGAGTCCGTCGGCCTCGCGCTCCTGATCGCGATTGAACCGATAGAAATTGCCGATGATCGTCAGCTGCAGGTCGCGATAGGCGCGCACCATGTCGTAGCTGGGCGCGAGATTGGCCAAGACAAGGGCCCATGAAAGCACATCGGTGCCTGATCGCCGCGCCTTGAGCTCCTCGAGCGAATGGCGCGCTTCGAAATGGCCGAATTCATGGCCCAGCACCGCGCCCAGCTCGGCCTCGCTATGCACCCGCAGCAGCAATCCGGAATAGACCTGCATCAGCCCGTTGGGCGACATGCTGGCATTGAACCAGGGCACACGCACGATATAGACCCGCGTCGCGCCGCACCGATCCTGGCCCACAGTGTCGCACAGCACCTTGCGGACATAGGTGTTCAGCGCTTCATCGCGGATGATCATGTCGGACTCGGCAAAGCGGCGCTCCTCCTCGTCCATCTCGCGCCACAAGCCCTGCTCATCGACGCCCTGCGGTTGGTAGGCCCCGGCATAAGGCGGCGGCAGGACGGGTTCGGCGCAAACGGGAGACCCGAAGGCGAGTGCCAGCGCGCCAGCAGCAAGCCGCAACCGCCCGATCATGGCGTGGCCTCGGGCTGAACAATGGGCGCTGCATCCTCCTTCGGAATCGCGCTGCCCGGAAAATCCTCGAGCAACTGGCGAACCCGCTTGCGCGCGCCTTGGGCCTCGCGCACATCGCCGCCCATCTGGCCGTCGGCATTGAGCCACAACAGGTCGCCGGTCTTCAGATCGACCAGCCCGGCATAGCCGGCATGCACGCCCGAGGTAACGCCCACCCCGGCGACCAGCCCGACAATCTGCAGCATCTTGCGCCCGGTCGAGCCATATTGATCGTTGGTATAGAGGAACAGCGCGTAATCGGCCTGGTCCGCGCCCGGCAGCCGTGCGACCTCAGGCCCCAGCGACCAGTCGAACTGGCCCGCCTTGTTGTCGCGCTTCTTGGTGGGCAGGCGGTTTCCGACGAAGAACTGGTACTGGATCACCGCTTCGGACACCGCGCCGAACAGCGCCATATGCTCGGCGACGCGGCGTGCATCCTCGCCATAGGCTTCGGGCGCGACGATGACCGTATTGCCCAATTGCCTTTGCACTTCGACCAGCGCCGCATCGATATGCACGCGCGCCTGATCGGTCCATTCGGCCCGCGGCTCGGGCAAGCCGCCAGTCGACTGTTCGCTCACCCTGATCGCGGGGCGCAGCAGCAGGATGGTCTTGCCGCTCTGTGCGGGCAACGTGAAACCCTGCCGCACTGCCGATCGCTCCTGCGCCCGCAATGGTGCCGGGCTCATCGCCATGAAAAACAGCATCGCCGCCAACAGGCCGAATATTGCCCGCATATCCTCGCCCCCCGATTACAGCAGGGAGCATAAGAGTATTGGCCGCGTGTCTTCTAGAGAAAAGCGCGCAATTGCTTCATTCTGGATACGATAGTTGAACCGAGCTGAATTGGCCTATCGCGCACCGAACAGTGCAGAGCCGATCCGGACATGCGTCGCGCCGATCCGCACCGCGGTTTCATAATCGCCCGACATGCCCATGCTGAGCTGATCGAGCCCGTGATCGCGCACCAGCTTGGCAAGCAGCGCGAAATAGGGCGAGGGTTCGACATTGGCGGGCGGCACCGCCATCAGGCCGATGACAGGCAGACCCATCGCGCGCACATCCGCGAGGAACTGCGGCAGATCGGCAATAGCGCATCCGCCCTTCTGCTCTTCCTCGCCGATATTGACCTGCACGAAGCACGGCACGCGCTTGCCTGCCTTGTCCATCGCGCTCGCCAGCGCCTTGGCGAGCGACATGCGGTCGAGCGAGTGGATGCAGTCGAACAGCGCAACGGCTTCGTCCGCCTTGTTCGATTGCAGCTGGCCGACCATGTGCAGCTGCAGCTGCGGATAGCGTGCGCGCAGGTCGGGGAATTTCAGCGCCGCCTCCTGCACCCGGTTTTCGCCGAACACCATCTGCCCCTCGCCGATCAGCGCCTCGATAGCGTCTGCCGGCTTGGTCTTGGAAATGGCGATCAGCGTCGTCGATCCGGCCGGGCGTCCGGCGATCTTCTCCGACCGGGCGATAGCTTCACGGACGGTGGCGAGCGGGCTCAAGGTGGCGTGGCTTTGTATATCCATGGGGCGCGGCTATAAGCCGGGTCATGCGCCGCCGCCAGCCCGGAAACACCCTGCCCATGCTCTGGCTGATCAGCGACGCGCGCAACGACGCCGTGCTGGAGCGCGCGATCCGCCGCCTTCCCTTGGGATCGGGGCTGGTGTTCCGGCATTATCACCTCGACCCCGATGTGCGGCGGCTGCGGTTCGACCGGCTGGCGAGGCTGATCCGCGCGCGTGATGGGCTGATCGTGCTGGCAGGCGATGCGCAGACCGCGCGGTGCTGGCGCGCGGACGGGGTCTATGGCGCGCCGGATGGCCGGGCAGCGCACGGGCTGGTCCGGCTGGCGACCGTGCACGACATGCGCGAACTCGCCCGTGCCAATGCCGCCATCGGCCCGGCGCTGGCGCTGATCTCCCCCGTTTTTGCCACGCGCACCCATCCGGGCGGTGCCCATCTGGGCGTGCCGAGATTCGCTGCCCTCGCCCGGCTGTCGCGCCTGGCGGTGATGGCGCTCGGCGGCATGACCCGCGCCCGGTCCCGCCAGATTGCTGCGATCATTAACGGCTGGGCCGCGATCGACGGGCTGTCGCGATAGCGGATTTTCGGCTCGGTCTGGTCGCACCACAGACCGATCAGCCAGCGGCAGAGGCGGCAAAATTGCGGGCAAACTCGATAAATGTCCGGAATGCCGCAGGCGGGTTGCGACGATCGGGGTAGTAAAGGCACAAAGGCGGCAGCGTCGGGGTCCATGCCTCCAGCACCCGGACCAGATGCCCGGACGCCAGATCGCTGGCGACATCGCTTTCCATGAAATAGCCGATGCCCATGCCCTCCAGCACCGCGATGCGCGCAAGGCTGGATTCGTCGAGCGTCACTGGCCCGGAAACCTCGATCTGCTCGGCCTGCCCGTCCTTTTCGAAATGCCAGCGGTACAATTCGCCATTGGGCAGCCGGATGCGGATGCAATCGTGGTGGACAAGATCTGCGGGAACGCGCGGTGCCGGATGGTCGGCAAAATAACGCGGCGTCGCCACCACCGCATGGCGGCGCGCGCCGCCCAGCCGGAGCGCAATCATGTCCGACGGCACGAAATCGACGCGCCGGATACCAAGGTCGAACCCCGCCGCCACGATATCCACCAGCCGCCCCTCGGTCACCAGATCGATATGCACCTGGGGATAGTGCCGCACATATGCGAGGATCAACGGGGCCATTATCTCGCGCGCGGCGCTGGCAAAGGCATTGATGCGCAAGGTGCCGGAGGGCACATCCTGATGCGCCCGCGCGCCTTGCATCGCCTCATCGATCATCCGGACGGCCGGACCGATCTGCTCGATAAAGGCGCGCCCCGCCTCGGTCAGCGCGACGCTGCGGGTGGTGCGGTTGAACAGACGCACCCCCAGCTGCTGCTCAAGCCTGGCGACGGCATGGCTCAACGCTGTCGTCGACATGCCCAGTTCGCCGGCGGCCGCCCGAAACGACCCGCACCGAGCAACCGCGAGCACCGCATCAAATCTGGCCAGCCCGGAATCAGCCATTATCCCGAATTTCGCAATGTTTCATGCCGTTTTATCCCGATTATCCTCGATAAGGTCCACCGCTAAATAGATTTCATCGGCGCGCAGGCGCATCTGACGAGGAGGCCATCATGACAATCCCGCTCCCCCCAGCGATTGCTGGCTATTTCGCTGCAGACAGCAGCGACGATATCGCGACCCTGTTGCCCATCTTCACCGATGATGCGGTGGTGGTCGACGAGGGCAATACCCATAGAGGCCATGGCGAGATCGCCGCGTGGAAGACCCGGGCATCGACCCAGTACAGCTATACAGTGGCCCCCTTTGCCATCCATCAGGACGGAGACCAGATCACCGTCACTGCGCACCTGGCCGGGAATTTTCCCGGCAGCCCGGTCGACCTGCGCTATCGCTTTGCGCTGCAAGGCGATCGGATTGCGGCACTGGAGATCGCGCCATGACCCCGTTCCTGACGCTGGAGGGAAAGCGGGCGGTGATCACATCAGGCACGCGCGGCGCGGGTGCAGCGACCGTGGCACTGTTCCGCGCGCTGGGTGCACAGGTCCTCACCTGCGCCCGATCGAAGCCGGACGCGCTGCCCGCCGCACTGTTTGTTGCTGCCGACTTGGCGACCGCCAGCGGCGCGGAAAGCCTGGCATCGGCAGCGCATGAGCGGCTGGGCGGGGTGGACATCATCGTCCATATGCTGGGCGGATCCGCGGCGCCTGCCGGCGGCTTTCGCGCCTTGGGCGATTCGGACTGGGCGCGCGAGATCGACCTCAACCTGATGCCCGCCGTGCGGATCGACCGCGCGCTGGTGCCCGCGATGATGGCGCGCGGCAGCGGCGTCGTGGTTCATGTGACATCGATCCAGCGCCAGCTGCCCTTGCCCGAGGCGACCACCGCCTATGCCGCAGCCAAGGCCGCGCTTTCGGCGTACAGCAAAAGCCTGTCCAAGGAGGCGGCACCGCATGGCGTGCGAGTCGTGCGCGTTTCGCCGGGCTGGATCGAGACCGAGGCCGCCATCGCCCTGGCGCAGCGGCTGGGGGAGCAGTCAGGCGGCGACATCGAAGCCGGCAAGCAGCTGATCATGCGATCGCTGGGCGGCATTCCACTGGGTCGGCCGAGCACGCCCGATGAGGTCGCTAGCCTGATTGCCTTTCTGGCATCGGATCGCGCGGGCAGCATCACCGGCACCGAACATGTCATCGATGGCGGCACGATCCCCACGGCTTGAGGCGATGGTGCCAGTGCGCCAGCCGATCAGATCAGGCGCAATGCCGCCGCCCGCAAACAAGCAGCAACCTTGGGATCACGAAGGAATTCGTCGACAAGAGCTGCCCCGCACGTGCGAGGGCTCGGCAATCTCAGCCTGTCCGGCAAATCAGAAGCGGAATTCGGTCCCGACATAGACAGCCTGGCTGTCATATTGCTCGTTGGTGAGCCCGGTTAGGCGGTCGCGTTCGCTGCGCAGGCGGATGCCGGCGGTGACGTCGAGGTTGCGGGTGACCTTATAGGCCCCGCCCACGTCGAGCGAATAGCTGCCCTGGTCGTTGAACGGACGCACCGCGCGAGTCGTCGGTGCCTGGACATCGTCCATCTCGATCCGCGGGCTGAACCGGCTCTTGCGCTGAGCCGCGCCACGGCCAAGCTCGCCAATATCGGGCAGCGCCTCATCCTGCTGGCGGATGGTGGTGGGCAGTGCGAACTTCTGGAAGCCCTTGGCAACGCCCAGGCTGAACGCAGTCGGTGTGATCTGGACCAGGCCATCACCCTTGCCGGCGGCGCTCGCCATGTCGGGACGGATGTTGATCGCCTTGGCCGAGTCGGGCCGGATGCGCACCGCAATCGTCAGTGCGCGCGGACCATCGGTGGCCGCAGAGGCAGCAGGCGTGAAGCGAAACATCTTGTCGCCGCGCAGTGCCGAGAATTTGAGCTTGTCCGCCAGACGCGGGTCGACCGAAGCCGGGGTGAACGATCCAATGCCGCCACGTGCATCAATCGAAACGGCGTGCGAGTCGAAACCCGAGGAAAATGCCAGCGCAATGGACGGCACCAATGCAGCGCCACCGAGCAAAAGCCCTGAAACTGCCAGCTTTTTTCCGACTCCCGGTTTCATTGTCTTATTCCGACCCCGCCGCATCCCTGACCATCGGGTTATCACAAAAAACCCTGGATGGGGGGCCAAAGCGCCTTTCCCGAAAAATAATCTGTAACCGTTGCATACAATCCACAATCGGTTGCGTGAGCTACGCCCTTGTCATGATGTCATGAGCCGCCCCTTACATCCCAGAATATGCGCGCAAATGTTGCTGAGGGCTGAACACGCAACGCCTTGCGCAAGTGCTTGCCCAAGCCTGCCAAGCCACTATAGAAGGCCGCTGTTTCAAGCTGCGAAGATATAAGGAAGCCGCCATGCCCGTACCTCGTTTTGCCCGTGCCGCCCTTTGCGCTGCCGGCACGCTGGCGCTGCTTTCCGCATGCGGTGGCGGTGAGAAGCGCGCCGAGGCGGACATTGCCGCCAGCCAGGTGACCACGATCGGCGTGAACAGCTATCTGTGGCGCGCCTCGCTCGATGCGCTGTCGTTTATGCCGCTGCTCCAGGCCGATAGCGCCGGCGGCGTGATCGTGACCGACTGGTATGCCAACCCGCAGACGCCGGCTGAGCGGATGAAGGTGACGGTATCGATCCTCGACCAGGATCTGCGTGCCGATGCGCTGCGTGTCGCTGCCAGCCGCCAGGTCAACCAGAACGGCCAGTGGGTCGATGCCCCGGTCCGCGCTGCCACGGTGCAGAAGCTGGAAGAGATCATCCTCACCAAGGCCCGCGATCTGCGCCAGTCCGCCATTCGCGAATAAGCCCCTACGTTTCAGAGGGAAACAATGAACGACAAGACGCGGTTCAATCCGCTGGCCGCCGATTCCCGTTGGCAATCGGTGTGGGACGAGCGCCAGTCCTTCAAGGCAGACAGCAACAGCCCCAAGAAAAAGGCGTATGTGCTGGAGATGTTCCCCTATCCGTCGGGGCGCATCCATATCGGCCATGTCCGCAACTACACGATGGGCGATGTCATCGCGCGCTATCGCCGGATGCAGGGCTTTGAAGTGCTCCACCCGATGGGCTGGGACGCATTCGGCATGCCCGCCGAGAACGCCGCGATGGAAAAGGGCGTCCACCCCGGCGGCTGGACCCGCGACAATATTGCCGCGATGCGCAAGCAGCTGAAGCGCCTGGGCTTCGCGCTCGACTGGAGCCGCGAACTCGCCACCTGCGAGCCCGAATATTACGGCCACGAACAGGCTCTGTTCCTGGACCTGTATGCCGCAGGGCTGGTCTATCGCAAGGAAAGCGCGGTCAACTGGGACCCGGTCGACCAGACCGTGCTGGCCAATGAACAGGTGATCGACGGCAAGGGCTGGCGCTCGGGCGCGCAGGTCGAGCGGCGCAAGCTGAGCCAGTGGTTCCTCAAGATCACCGACTTTGCCGATGAGCTGCTCGAAGGCCTGGATACGCTGGAGGACTGGCCCGAAAAGGTGCGCTCGATGCAGGCGAACTGGATCGGCAAGTCGCAGGGGCTGACGTTCAGCTTCAGCGGCCAGGGCTTCGACACCATCCCCGTCTATTCGACCCGGCCCGACACGATCTTCGGCGCAAGCTTCGTCGCCATCGCCGCCGATCACCCGATCGCGCAGGGCATCGCGGCCGAGAACGCAGACGCTGCCGCGTTCATCGAACGCTGCAAGGCGGGCGGCACCACCGCTGCTGAACTTGAAACCGCGGAGAAGCTGGGCTTCGACACCGGGCTCAAGGCCATCCACCCGTTTGACCCGAGCTGGGAATTGCCGGTGTTCATCGCCAATTTCGTGCTGATGGACTATGGCACCGGCGCGGTGATGGGCGTGCCCGCGCACGACCAGCGCGACCTGGACTTTGCCCGCAAATACATGCTGCCGGTGACCCGCGTCGTCGCAGCCGAGGGCGACGAATCCGCGCCGATCCATGACGAAGCCTATACCGGGCCGGGCAGGATCATCAATTCGAGCTTCCTCGATGGCATGGCCGCCGAAGAGGCCAAGGCGACCGTGATCGCGCGCGCCGAATCCGAAGGCTGGGGCCAGGGCACCACCGTCTGGCGGCTGCGCGACTGGGGCGTTTCGCGCCAGCGTTACTGGGGCACGCCGATCCCGTTCATCCATTGCGATGATTGCGGCGTCGTGCCCGTGCCAAAGGACCAGCTGCCGGTCACGCTGCCCGAGGATGTCAGCTTCGAAATCCCCGGAAACCCGCTCGTGCGCCACCCGACATGGAAGCATGTCGACTGCCCGAAATGCGGCAAGCCGGCGCAGCGCGAGACCGACACGCTCGATACGTTCGTGGATTCGAGCTGGTATTTCCTGCGTTTTGCGAGCCAGCCGTCGGACAAGCCGTTCGACGCGCAGGAAATCGCCCAATGGCTGCCGGTCGGCCAGTATATCGGCGGGGTCGAGCATGCGATCCTGCACCTGCTCTATGCCCGTTTCTGGACGCGCGCGCTGGCGCGGATCAGCAAGCTGGAGGTGACCGAACCGTTCGCCAGCCTGTTCACGCAAGGCATGGTGACCCACCAGACCTGGCAGGACACGAACGGTAAGTGGCTGGGCCCAGAGCAGGTCGAGAAGAACGGCGAAGACTGGATCATCACCGCAACCGGCGAGACCGCGATTGCGGGCCGCGTCGAGAAGATGTCCAAGTCGAAGAAGAACGTGGTCGATCCCGACGAGATCGTGAACCGCTATGGCGCGGACGCGGTGCGCTGGTTCATGTTGTCCGACAGTCCACCCGAGCGCGATCTGCCGTGGAGCGAGGCGGGCATCGAAGGCTGCTGGCGCTTCGTCCAGCGGCTGTGGCGCGTGTTCAACTCGGTCGAGGCCGCCGAGGGCCAGGACAAGCCGCTCGAACGCAAGCTGCACCAGACGATCGACCTGATCGGCAAGGATATCGAGGCACTGGCCTTCAACAAGGCGGTCGCGCGTCTCTATGAACTGACCAATGCCATCGAGAAGGCCGAGACATCCGCCAGCCGCAACATCGCGGTGCGCGCGCTCGCCCGGCTCGTCGCGCCGATGGTGCCGCACCTTGCCGAAGAAGCCTGGGAAATCCTGGAAGGCCATGGTCTGATCGCCGATGCCGCCTGGCCCGAGGTCGATCCCGCACTGCTGGTCGAGGACGAAGTGACCATCGCGGTGCAGATCAAGGGCAAGCTGCGCGATACGCTGACGGTGGCCAAGGGCCTGCCCAATGAGGAGCTCGAACGGCTTGCGCTCGCATCGGACAAGGTGCAGCGTAGTCTGGACGGCGCCCCCATCCGCAAGGTGATCGTGGTGCCCGACCGGCTGGTCAATCTGGTGGTGTGATGGCTTTACGTATCAACTTCCGTCATGCTGAACTTGTTTCAGCACCCATCTTGCCCCAGCAGCCAAAGCCGCTTGAGGAGAAATGGGCCCTGAAACAAGTTCAGGGTGACGGGGTTGATAGCGTGCTGGCCCCTTTGTGCACCGGAGCGATTTGATGCGCCACCTTCTCCCCCTCGCCCTGCTCGCAACGCTGTCGGCGTGCGGCATGAAGCCGCTCTATTCCAACGGCTCGCAGGGCGCGGTCGCCACCACGCTGGGTGATGTCACCGTGGGCCCGATCCAGGGACGCGCAGGCTGGCTGGTCAAGAACGCGCTCGACGACAAGCTCGATGCGCTCAGCAACGGCAATCAGCGCTACAAGCTCCAGGTGGTGCTCGACGACAAGATCACCGGTTTCGGCCTGCTCGCCAACGATCAGGTGACCCGCGAGCGCCGGACGCTGCGCGCGCGCTACCAGCTGGTCGATATCGCCAGCGGTGAGACGGTGCTCGATGCAACCGCCGCCTCTGATGCCGGTATCGACATCGTCAGCAGCGAATATGCGACCATCGCGGCGGAGAACCGCGCGCTTGAGAACCTGTCGCTCGAAATCGCGGACCAGATCGTGACGCGGCTGTCGCTGTTCGCGCGCGAGGTTTCGGCGGCCCAATGAAGGCGCCTGCCCATGAAGGGTGACGCCGCCGCAATCCACGGCCTGGCGCGCAAGCCGCGCCCTGATATCCGGCTCTATCTGATCTTCGGCACCGATGAGGGCGGTAATGCCGCGCTGATGGCCGATATCGTCGCAAGCTTCCCCAAGGGCATCGAGCGGACCGATATCGACGGACACCAGCTCGCGAAGGACCCTTCGCTGCTGGCTGCCGAGGCGGCTTCGCTCTCGCTGTTCGGCGATGCGCGCTACATTCGCGTGCACACAAATGGCGAAGAGAGCCTGGCTGCGGTCGAAGCCCTCTTGGCGGCGGACAAGGCCGTGAACCCGGTGGTCATGCTGGCCACCAGCGTCACCGACAAGTCGCGCATCGCCAAGGCCGTGCTGGCCGCGCCCAATGCGATGGCGGTGCAGACCAAGACGCCGGGGCCGGACGACATGGCGCGGATCGTGGCCGATCTGGGCCGAGCATCGGGCCTGACCATCGACAATGACCTGGCGCATGTCATCGCCGGCTTCACCGCCGCCGATCGCAGGCTGGCGGCGCAGGAGATCGAGAAGCTGTCGCTCTATCTCGATGCCAGCCCTGACGAACCCAGACCCGTCACCCGAGAGGCGATCGCTGCGCTGCGCGCCGATGCCGAGGATGACGCGATGCAGCCGATCATCAACGCGGCGCTGTCTGGCGACCTGAAGCGCCTGCCCGAGGAATTGAAGCGGATGCGCGAGCAGGCGGTGTCCGAGGTCGGGCTGGTCATCGTGATGCAGCGCCAGGTGATGCAGCTTGCCGGCCACGCCCAGCGCATGGGCAACGCCCGCGACATATCCGCCTGGGTGCGGCAGGAGATGCAGAGCCGCAGGCTGTGGGGCGGCGGCAGCGCGAGTGACTGGACGCGCCAGTTGCGCGCCTGGGGCCGCCCGCAGGCTATGGCGCGGCTATCCGAACGCCTGCTGGCGCTGCAACAGGCGATGATGAAGGCCAGCCCGGGCCCGGCCTTGCTGCTGGAGCAGGAATTGCTGGAAATCGCCCGCGTCGCCGCACGCGCATCTTGACTGCAGCCCCGCCCGGTCCATGTTAGTCTCTCCCCAGGAGAGACACATGAGCGACACCAGGATCAGCGACGCCGAGTGGCGCGCCAAGCTTAGCCCCGAACAGTATCACGTGCTGCGCGAAGGCGGCACCGAGCGGGCGTTTACCGGCAAGTATAACGACCACAAGGGCAGCGGCATGTACCGCTGCGCCGGATGCGGCGCGCCCTTGTTCGAATCCGACACCAAGTACAACAGTGGCTCGGGCTGGCCCAGCTTCACCAGCCCGGTCGAACATGAAGCGGTCAGCGAGATCGTCGATACCAGCCATGGCATGGTCCGCACCGAAGTGCGCTGCGCCCGCTGCGACGGGCATCTGGGCCATGTCTTCCCCGATGGACCGGGGCCCGAAGGCCTGCGCTATTGCATGAACAGCGCCTCGCTGGATTTCGAGGCCAAGCAAGACTGAAGCCTTCGTCATTCCCGCGAACGCGGGAATCCCGCTTGTGCGCCAGGGAAATGGAGAAAAAGCGGGACCCTCGCGTTCGCGGGGGTGACGGCTAAGCGTTGCGCCAGGCCTTCATATGGACGGCCCTAACCCCTCCGCCGCCGCAACACGATATACAGCGCCCCATCTCCGCCATGGCGGGGATGGGCGTTGCGCACTGCGGCGATGTCGCCCGCATGACGCGAGGAAGCCAGCCAGTCGGACACCGCCGCGCGGATCGCACCACGCCCGCTTTCCCGCGCGCGCGCCTTGCCGGTGATCAGCAGCATCAGCCGCATGTCCGCCGCGATCGCCTGGCCCAATGCCAGGTCCAGCCGCGCATATGCGCTGGCCAGCGTATGGCCGTGCAGGTCGATCGTGACATCGGGCTGCACCCCGCCCTTGGCCATGCGGCGATCCCAATGGCCGTCGAGATTGCCCTTGACGGTCGGGACGGGTGCCGGCGTGAAAGTCCATGCGGGGGTGGGTTTGCCGGGTCTATCTTCTCTCCCCTCCCGCCAGCGGGAGGGGTCGGCCAAAGCCGCAGGCTTTGCGCCGGGGGTGGGGCTGTCCAGAGCCAGCGACCTTGCAGCCCCACCCCCGGCCTGCCCGGCCTTGCCGAGCATGCCTGCCCCTCCCGGGGCCGGGAGGGGAGATGGTTGTTTGTCCTTGAAAGGCTCGACGGTCGCGATCACCCGCTTCCACAGGGCCGCTTCCGCATCGGTCAGCGGCCTTCGGCTCATCGCTCAGCGCCCCTGCTGGGCAAGCCGGTCGTAGCTGCCGCGCGGCAACAGGATCAGCGCCAGCCCGCGCGCCGACATGCCCCCGGCAATGATCCGCGCCTGATCGCCCGCACCCCAGAAGGTGTCGATGCGGTTGGCGCCCTTGATCGCACCGCCGGTATCCTGCGCGATCCACAGACCATTGGGCTCGGCCCGGTCCATCGACAGGAACAGCGGCGCGCCCAGCGGAATGAACTTGGGATCGGCCGCAACGCTGCTGCCCGCCTCGACCTGATAGCCCAGCGCGCCCAGCGGGCCAGGTCCGGTCAGCTCGCGGAAGAACACGAAGCTCTTGTTCTCGCGCATGATCGCGCGGCCCTCTTCCGGGTTGGCGCGCAGATAGGCGACAATCCCCTGCATGCTCGCCTGGCCGGGTGCCAGCAGGCCACGATCGCGCATCAGTGCGCCGATGCCGGTATAGTCGCGGCCGTTCTGACTGGCATAGCCAATGCGGACCACCGATCCATCTGGCGCGCGCAACCGGCCGGAGCCCTGCACCTGCAGGAAGAAGAATTCGATCTCGTCCGCTGCCCAGGCGATCACCGGCGCGCGGCCCTGAAGCGATCCCTGCTCGATCTGGGTGCGATCGTCATAGGGCACGAAGTCGCTGCCCTTGACCTTGCCGCGGATCTTCTTGCCTGCCCATTCGGGGGAGAATTGCGACAGGTCGACATCGACCAGATCGGACGGGCGGCCATAGACGGGCACGTCAAAGCCGGGCTGGCGGGTGCGGCTTCCGGCGATTTCGGGCTCGAAATAGCCGGTGGCGAAAGCCGCACCTTCGCCCACCTGCACCGCTTCGAACTGTTCGGCAAAGAACCGCGCAGGGTCCTTGTCGCCCCATTGCGCCGCGGCGTCGCAAGGCGCGCGCCAGTCCTCGGGGCGGGTCAGGCCGCTCGCATCCTGCCGCCTGGTGACGGCGGGGCAGCTCAGGCGAAAGGCGGCCAGAGCGGCGCGCGCATCATCACGCGTGATCGGCAGGCTGGCGATATCCGGGCCGCGTCGCAGCGTCTGCCCCGCTGCCTGGGCGATATCGGCGCTGGCGATCACCCCTGCGCCGGTGATGGCCGGCAGCGGGGTAGCGCGCGGGATGACATAGCTGGACAAGGGTGCACCGGCGGGCGCGGGCGCAGGAGCCGCCGGACGGCCAGGTGCAGGCGTTACCGTCTCATAAGGCAGGCGCGAAGCGGGCGGAGTGGACTCGGTTTGCCCCGAAGGAACGACGCCTGCGCATCCGGCCAGTGCCAGCGGCAGCAGGGCAAGCGCAAGCCGCCGCATCGCCTTCCCCCGCTTGCCCGCCATCAGGCCTGGTCGGTTTCGACCAGGATCCAGTTGGGGTCGTTGCTGCGCAGGTCGCGCGCAAAGGTCCAAACATCGTGCGTTTCGACTGCATCGGTCAGCGATCCGGCGACCAGCTCGCCATCGGGGCCGCGCACGACGGCAGCAATATCGGAATCGAACCGCACCGTGATCCGCGCGGTCGGGGCGTCATATTCGGCATCGATGATGCGCGTCTCGTCGATACGCACCAGCCGGTTCTCCAGCGTTTCGCCGCGGGTGGTGCGCTGTTCGATCGACTCGGCAAAGCTCTCGTAAACCTCGTCGTCGCACAGGCTGCGCAGCTGTTCGCGATCCCCCGACCAGAAGGCTTCGAGGATCATCGCATAGGCTGCCTTGGCGCCTTCGCGGAAGCGGCCGACGTCAAAGGTGCGATCGGCGGCGAGCATCTGGCGAATGCCGGGTTCGGCGGCAATGTCGAACACGGTCGAGGTGCCCGGCGTCAGCGCTGCGGGCTTGTCATCCAGCTGCGGGCGCTCGATGGCGGTCGGCCGTTTGGCGGCAGGGCTATCCATGCCACGGGTCAGCGGCTCCTGCTCGTGCCCGGTGCGTTTGCCCAGCACCGAATAGAGCCGGAGGCCCAGAAAGGCTGCAACCATGGCCAGGATGATGATTTCTACCGTCACAAGACTTCCCGTTTGCCCACCCGTGTGGAACGTGATGCTGCCAACGCAGCAGGTTGAACGCACAACATAGGACATGTCCGCCAATATGCAAATCGGTTTGGCCCGATAGTTGGGCCTGATATCGGCAGCTGTCGCAGCGCTTGCGCATGCGCCAAGGCAGGATTAGAGCGCTGACCGGAGCGCGGGGACGCGCGTGCACGATGTGAAAGGGAATATCCATGGCCGAAGACGGCACCGTCAACTCGCAAAACCCGGCGCTGAATGGCGCTTCCGGTCCGCAGGCTGGCCTGATTTCACAATATGTGAAGGACCTTTCGGTCGAAAATCCCAATGCGCCCGATAGTTATCAGTGGCCGGGCCAGCTCAGCTTCGACGTGCAGTTCCGCGCCGAATCGCGCCAGCTGAACGAAGAAGTGCATGAAATGCTGTGCACCTATACCATCGCCGCCAAGGCAGAACAGGGCACCGCCTATCTGGTCGAGCTCGCTTATGGCGCGCTGGTCGGCCTGCGCGGGATGGACGAGGAACAGACCCGCCGCTTCCTGTTTGCCGATACGCCGCGCATGGTGTTCCCCAATATCCGCCTGATCATCGGCAACGTCATCCGCGATGCCGGCTATCCGCCGCTGGTGCTGGAGCCGATCGACTTTGTCGGCCTGTACGAGCAGCAGAGCCAGGACCCCAATTTCGGCGCAGCCATGCCGCCGGCGGAAGGCAACGCCTGATCTTCGCAGACCGGGTCATCGCCCGATGAGCCTGCTTCCATGAACCTTGTTCGCGCCGTCTCCACCATTGGCGGGCTGACGCTGGTCAGCCGCGTGCTGGGGATGGTGCGCGACATATTGATGGCGCGCTATGTCGGCGCCGGCATGGCGTCGGACGCGTTCCTGATCGCCTGGCGGCTGCCCAACCTGTTCCGCGCCTTGTTCGCCGAGGGCGCGTTTGCCGCCGTCTTCGTGCCGATGTTCAACCGCAAGCTGGCCGAAGCCGACAAGGACGCACCCGGCACCGGCATGGAGGTCGCCAAGGCCTTTGCCGGGCAGGTGCTGTCGGTGCTGGTGCCGTTCCTGGTGGTCTTCACCGCGCTGATGATGCTGGCGGCAGGCCCCGTGGTCTATGCGATGACCGGCGGCTTCCCCGATGGCGGGCCGGAAAAGTTCGCGCTGGCCCGGCACCTAACGATCATCACCTTCCCCTATCTCGCGCTGATCTCGCTGGTGTCGCTGCTCGGCGGCATTCTCAACTCGATCGGCCGTTTCTGGGTCAACGCGGCAGCGCCGATCCTGCTCAATATCTGCATGATCGTCGCGCTGCTGTTCTTCCGCGGCGACAGCGAGGTCGAGACCGCCGTGACCCAGGCGATTGCCGTCACCATTTCGGGCGCGCTGCAGCTGTTGTGGCTGATCCTGGCATGCCGGTCGAATGGCGTCGCGCTCAAGCTCTCGCGCCCGCGCCTGTCGCCCGACGTCAAGGCGATGCTGCTGCTGATCGCGCCGGCGGCGATCGGCCAGGGGGCGATCCAGTTCAACCTGCTGATCTCCACCTCGCTCGCCGCCCGTTACCTGAGCGAAGGCGCGGTATCGTGGATCTATTATGCCGACCGGCTGAACCAGCTGCCGCTGGGGCTGATCGGCATCGGGGTCGGCACCGCGATCCTGCCGATGCTGTCGCGCCAGATCGGCGGCGGCGACAGCCAAGCCGCGCTCAACACGCAGAACCGGGCGCTCGAGCTTGCGCTGCTGCTCGCGATGCCCGCCGCTGTCGCGCTGGTGATTGCCGCCGGGCCGATCATCCATGGCGTGTTCCAGTATGGCGCGTTCACCGCTGCCGATACCTTTGCCACCGCACAGGTGCTCGCGGCCTTTGCCTGCGGGGTTCCGGCCTATGTGCTGATCAAGGTGCTCACCCCCGGTTTCTACGCGCGCGCCGATACCAAGACGCCGGTGCGGCTGGCGCTGGCCGCGATGCTGGTGAACCTGGTCGGCAATCTGGTGCTGATCTGGCCGCTCGGCCCGGTCGGCGTCGGCGTGGCAACCGCGCTGTCTGCCTGGGTCAATGTCGCCTTGCTGTTCGGCGTGCTGTACAGGCGCGGACATATCCAGCCCGACAAGCGGCTGCTGGGCAAGCTGTGGCGGATCATTACCGCCGCTGCGCTGATGGGCCTAGCGCTGTGGCTGGGCGGGCATCTGGCCGAAAGCTGGATGGAAGGCCGGCTGGAGCATCGGATCGCAGCACTCGCCGTCTTGTGCGGTGGCGGTGCAGCGGTATATGGGCTCGCAACGCTGGCGCTGGGCGCTTACCGGCTCAGCGAGATCAAGGGCATGTTGCGCCGCAAGGCGTGAAGCTGCCCTCCGCTTCAGGCAAGAAAGTAACACACATGCGCGTCCTTTCCGGCATCCAGCCGACCGGCAATCTGCACCTGGGCAACTATCTGGGCGCGATCCGCAACTGGGTGAAGATGCAGGACGAGATGGACGCAGACAGCGCGTGCTTCTTCTTCCTCGCCGACCTGCATTCGATCACCGTGCATGAGGAGCGCGAGACGCGCATCCGCAACGTGCGCGAAATGGCCGCCGCGCTGATCGCCTGCGGCATCGATGCCGACCGCAGCGTGCTGTTCAACCAGGCCCGCGTGCCTGCCCATGCCGAGATGGCCTGGTTGCTCAACGGCACCGCGCGCATCGGCTGGCTGAACCGCATGACCCAGTTCAAGGACAAGGCCGGCAAGAACCGCGAAGGCGCGAGCGTCGGCCTGTTCGTCTATCCGGTGCTGCAGGCGGCAGACATCCTGCTCTATCAGGCGACGCACGTTCCGGTGGGCGAGGACCAGAAGCAGCATCTGGAACTGACCCGCGACATCGCGATGAAGTTCAACACCGATTTCGGCGTCGAGCTGTTCACCCTGCCCGATCCCTATATCCCCAAGGAATCGGCGCGGATCATGAGCCTGCGCGACGGCAACGCCAAGATGTCCAAGTCCGACCCTTCGGACATGAGCCGCATCAACCTGACCGATGACGATGACGGCATCGCGCAGAAGGTCCGCAAGGCCAAGACCGACCCCGAACCGCTGCCCGAGCTGGCGGCTGATCTGGCCGGTCGGCCCGAGGCGCAAAATCTCGTCGGCATCTATGCAACGCTGACCGAATCGACGCCCGATGCGGTATGCGCGCAGTTTGCCGGACAAGGCTTTGGTGCGTTCAAGCCCGCGCTCGCCGAGATCCTGGTCGAGACGCTGCGCCCGATCCGCGAGCGCTTTGTCGCGCTGAAGGAAGACGAGGCCGCGCTCGATGCGATCCTCGACAAGGGCGCGGAAAAGGCGCGCAGCGTGGCTGCACCGACCTTGAGCGGGGCCTATGAAGCGCTGGGCCTGATGCGCTGAGCCGAAAGGCCGCGCATCAGGATTTGCGTTCAAACGGGGTTCATTCACGGCGGATTAGTCCTATATCCATATTCGGACCGGGCAGGGTCGCGCCGGTTCGCGATGGAGAGAACAACATGACTGCTCGCAGCCGCTTTACCCGCCGCACCGCGCTGTTCGCGGTGCCCGCCCTAGCGCTTGCGTTGTCGGCCTGCGCCACCCCGTTCAAGGCCGATGTCGCGCGCTTCCAGGCTCTGCCCGCTCCCCAGGGCCAGAGCTTTGTCGTCACCGCTTCCGATCCCCGCCTGCAGGGTGGGCTGGAGTTCGGCCAATATGCCGGTCTCGTTACCCGCCAGATGACGCAGATGGGCTATGTGCCCGCCAATGATCCCTCACGCGCCGACATGGTGGTGAGCTTTGCCTATGCTGTCGACAATGGCCGTGAAAAGGTCGTGTCCGATGGCTTTGGCGGCGGCTGGGGCGCTGGCTTCGGTCCCTGGGGCGGCCCGTGGGGCGGCTTTTACGGACGCCGCGCCTTTGGCTTCGGCTTCTATGATCCGTTCATCTTCGGCCCCGGCTGGAACAACGATGTGCGCAGCTACACCGTGTACACCAGCGCGCTCGACCTGAAGATCGACCGCGTTGCCGATAACCAGCGGCTGTTCGAAGGCAAGGCCGAGGCTCAGTCGCGCAGCAAGAACCTGCAATATCTGGTGCCGAACCTGGTCGACGCGATCTTCACCGATTTCCCCGGCCGCTCGGGCGAGACCGTGCGTATCTCGATTGCGCCCGAAGGCAAGAAGGTGAAGCCCATCCGCGAAATGCGGTGACGGTTCTCTTCCCTCGGGCGAACCTCTCAAAATCCTCCCCGAGCTTGTCTCGGGGAGGGGGACCGCCGACCGCAGGTCGGTGGTGGAGGGGAAGCGAGATGGCATATGGTTGAAATGCGCAGCGCACATTCGCTGCCCCTCCACCACCCGCTTCGCGGGCGGTCCCCCTCCCCCAGCAAGCTGTGGGAGGATTTTTTATGTCCCCGTCGAGCCGAAGCCGCCTGCCCCGCGCGCCGTCGCGTCGAGATCGTCGACCTCGGCAAAGTCCGCGCGCTGCACCGGTGCGGCAACCAGTTGCGCGATGCGATCGCCCCGGCGAATCGGGAAGGGCGCATCGCCATGGTTGATCATGATGACCTTGAGCTCACCGCGATAATCGCTGTCGATCGTGCCGGGCGTGTTCGGCACAGTAATCCCGTGCTTGAGCGCCAGACCTGAGCGCGGGCGCACCTGCACCTCGTATCCATCGGGAATCGCCATGGCAAAGCCGGTCGCCACCGCGTGCCGCTGGCCCGGCATCAGGTCGAGCTCTTCGGCCGCGACGACATCCATGCCCGCCGCGCCAGACGTCGCATAAGCGGGCACCGGCAGCCCCTCGCCATGCGCCAGCCGCTTGAGCCGGATGGTGATCGGCAGCAGCGGGTGTTCAGCGGACGGCATCGGCAATCTTCTCCATCAATTTGCGCGCGACCTGGTCCTTGGGCAGGTTGGACCAGCTTTCGACGCCCTGGGCGGTGACGATATGGACCGCGTTCTCGCTGCCCCCCATCACGTCTCCCGACACGTCATTGGCAACGATCCAGTCGCACCCCTTGCGCGCCAGCTTGGCCTTGGCGTGATCGATCACATTCTCGGTCTCTGCGGCAAAGCCGACGAGCAGTGCCGGACGCCGCGCGTCGCGCGCCAGACCTGCCAGAATGTCGGGATTTTCGGCCAGCTGCAGCACCGGAAGCGCACCGCCTGTCTTCTTGATCTTCTGGTCCGCCGCATCCGCGGTGCGCCAGTCGGCTACCGCCGCCACCAGGATCGCGATATCGGCAGGCAACGCCGCCTCGACCGCTGCCGCCATCTCGCGCGCGGTCTCGACCTCGATTCGCGTCACGCCCGGCGGCGTCGGCAGATGCACGGGACCTGCAACCAGCTGCACATCCGCGCCCATCGCCGCGGCGGCTTCGGCAATGGCAAAGCCCTGGCGTCCGCTCGACCGGTTGGCGATATAGCGCACAGGATCGATCGGCTCGTGCGTTGGCCCTGCGGTGATGAGGATGCGCTTGCCTGCGAGTGGCCGACGCTGGATGTCGTCAGGGACAGGATGGCCAGCCAGCGCCGCCTCGATCCGCTCCATGATCGCCACCGGCTCGGGCAGGCGCCCCGGTCCATATTCGCCGCAGGCCATCGCACCATCGTCGGGATCGACCACCATCACGCCATCGCCGCGCAGCTGCGCCACGTTGCGCTGGGTCGCGGCATGCTGCCACATCCGCACATTCATCGCCGGGACCGCCAGCACTGGCGTGTCGGTCGCCAGCAGCACGGTGGTGGCCAGGCTGTCGGATATCCCCGCCGCCATCTTGGCCAGCAGGTCGGCGGTGGAAGGGCAGACCACGATGAGGTCCGCCTCGCGGCTGAGCTGAATATGCCCCATCTCGGTCTCGTTCTTGAGATCCCAGAGCGTCGTGAACACCTCGTTCTCGCTCAAGGCCGCCAGCGTCATCGGCGTGATGAACTGCGCGCCGCCATCGGTGAGCACGCAGCGCACGCTCATGCCCGCCTTGCGGATCAGCCGGATCAGCTCGCACGCCTTGTACGCCGCAATGCCGCCGCCGACGATGAGCAGGATATGGGGTGGTTTCATGGGGCCCAGCGGTAAATGCTGCGCACGCGCGGGTCAACGATAGTGCCAGCTTTCGAGCAGCGACGATGTGCCCGGGCGATACGGCTGGCCATAAGCATGGAGCGGCCGCGTCTCGCCGCAGCGATAGAGCGGCCCTGCCACCAGCCGCCGCCGATACAGCAACGTCAGCACGATCGCGTGCACCAGCGCGCACAGCGCCACGCCGATCAGCTGGCCCGCGCGCCCGTCGATCAGCAGCGTGCCTTGCGGAATATGATCGCTCAGCCGGATCAGCCCGATGACATGGGCGCACAGCACCGATGCCGCCATGGCGGCCAGGTGATCACGCAGTTTCAAAAGGGTCGCAGTCCAGGTCATGCGATCTGCCTATAGCAACGCCAGTATGCGCGCTGTGCGGCAGATCGCAGGACTCAAAGAAATCAGGCGGTGACCGCGCGCAGGCCTTCGATGAAGTGCGGGATGTTGGCGTCGGTGAACCCGGCAATGTTGATCCGGCCCGATCCTGCCATGTACACGCCCCAATCGGCGCGCAGCGCGGCGATCTGGTCGGGCGTCAGCTGCAGCACCGAAAACAGGCCGTTCTGATGCCCGACTGCGGCCAGATTGACCGAACCGATAGACTGATGCGCCGCCAGCGCATCGCGCACGCCGCGCATGCGGGTCCGCATCGAATCCAGCTCGTCCAGCCAGATCTTGGTCAGCCCTTCGTCTTCCAGCACGATGCGCACCGAAGCTGCGCCATGATCGGGCGGCATCGACCAGTTGGCGCGCGCGAGCGCGGCAAGGTTTGATTGCACCGCAGGCTGCTGCGCGGGGCTTTCGGTCATCACATACAGCGCGCCGACGCGCTCGCGATACAGGCCGAAATTCTTGTCGCAGCTATAGGCGATCAGCGCCTCGGGCACCTGCGACAGCACGGTGCGCAGGCCATAGCCGTCCGCCTCGAACCCATGGCCCAGGCCGTGATAGGCGAGGTCGATCAGCGGGAACAGCCGCTTGGCGGCGACCGTTTCGGCAATCTGCTGCCATTGCTGCTCGCTGTAATCCGCGCCGGTCGGGTTGTGGCAGCAGCCGTGCAGCAGCACCGCATCGCCCGCATCCGCCTTGTCGAGTGCGGCTTCCAGCGAAGTGAAGTCAAGCTTCTGCGTGGCAACATCCATATGCCGGAAGGTTTCGCAGGCCAGGCCCACCGCGCTCAGGATCTGGGCGTGATTCGGCCAGCTGGGCGTGCCCATCCAGATGCGCTTGACGCCGGCCTTCAGCAGCAAATCCGCCGCCAGCCGCACCGCGCCGGTACCGCCGGGTGTCTGCAAGCCATCGATCCGGCCAGCCGGGTCGAAATCGCCCAGCATCCAAGGCATGATCGCGCGGACAAAGCCCATATCGCCCTCGGGGCCGAGATAGCTCTTGCTGTCTTGCCCATCGAGCAGGCGCGCTTCTGCCGCCTTGATCGCCTTGAACACCGGCGTTGCGCCATCGGCGGTGCGGTAAACGCCCACGCCCAGGTCGATCTTGGTCGAACGTTCATCGGCAGCGTAAAGCTTGATCAGCGCGAGCAGCGCATCCGCCGGTTGCGCCTTCAATAGTTCCAGCACGGGTCAATCCCCCATTTCAGCTTTGAATATTGCCGGAAACACCCCTTCCGGCGTCAGGAAAATGCGCGAGCCTCCATGCCGACCGATGCGCGCCGGGGCAAGGTAAAAAGGCCGGTCGAAGCGCTTTGGCTGCGACCGGCCTTTCCATGCCCTTATGTGGCAGTTGCGACCCTGCGGGCTATGGCGTGCCGCTCGGCACCTCGTCAGAACGGGACGAAGCTGCGCTTGCGGGTGAATTTCATGTAACCGGCGTTGACGCCCAGGCGCAGGCCCAGCCCCATGCGCACCGGGATCAGCACGACATCGCCGCGGCGCAGATAGCTGGTGTGGAAACCGCCGACCAGATAGGCCGCGCCCTCGCCCGCGCCGAAGCGCTTGTAGAGCTCTTCGCTGTCATAGAGATTGTAGACCAGCACGAAGGTATTACCGGCATTGGCCCCGGCATCGAAGCCGATCGAGGGGCCGGTCCAGTAGACCGGGCGATCGCCCTCGACCTTGTGGTGCAGCGTGCCCGATCCATAACGCAGGCCGACAACGAACGCGCCCGATGCCTCGCGCCCGACGATATAGCCATTGGGCTCGCCCTGCTTGCGCAAGATGTCCTCGATCAGCCCGGCCAGCCCTTCGGCCCCCTTGCCGAACACGCCTTCTGCCGCGCCGATCAGGTCGTCCTTCTGATAGCCGTTGCCGGCGACGCCAGGCCCGGCAGGAGCGGCAGGCACCGTATCGCTGGCCACGGGGGGAAGCGGATCGGCGCTGCTGGTCGTGCCGCTGTCGGGCGTGCCGTAATCATAGCCCTGATCGAGCGGCGCTTCGGTGACGGGCTCCGATGGGGCAGCACGCGACGGGCGCGCCAGATCGGCATCGATCGCCTCATTGGGATCGACCGTCTGCACCTGCGCGAAGGCCGATGGCGCCAGCGGGCCACCAAGACCTGCCACGGTCAGCGCGACAACCGCCAGACCTCGTCCGAACCAGCCCATCTGCATGCCTTGCCTCCCGCTTCTGCACGATTAACCACGAATCCCGGATTTGTGCGCGAGTGACAATGAATGGGCGATGACCCGAGTCGCGCACGCGATGACCCGAGTCCCGGTTGCGACAAATCGAGCGAACAGCCGCAAATCGCCCGATGGCACCGCGCTGATCGCGGCGCGCAAACAAAAGCGCACTTAACCGGTTGATCCCCGCTGCACCCGCCGCTATAGCGCGCTCTGGCCAATCGACCGGCCCCCTAGCAGGGGCAAGCAAGCATCGAAATGCGCGCCATGCGGAGACGTGGGTGAGTGGCTGAAACCAACGGTTTGCTAAACCGTCGTACTGGTAAATCCGGTACCGAGGGTTCGAATCCCTCCGTCTCCGCCACCTACTAATCCCACACGATCCCTGATCAGCTCCGAAAGTCCAGCTTCCCTGCGGGGTTCGCTGGTGATTCGGATCCCTGTGTGTCCCACGTCGTCCAGACCGACATTTTTGCCAATGTGGGAACAAATTTTATGATCAGGTCCATGGAAACGACTTCAAACACCGGCCCGAAGACCGAGGGGCAGTCCAGCCGCCGTGTCAGTTTTGGTGACGGCCTTTTTCGCTATGAGAGGCCGGGAGGGACCAGCAGTTGGGTCTGCCGGGTGCAGCACAAGGGCCACCGCAGAGATTTCGGCCTGGGCAGCTGCAAGACGGTTGGCTTGGAGGAAGCGCGCGAACGGGCGCTGGTTGTGCGCAAACAGGTCGAGCAGGGCTACGATCCGCAGTTCGAGCGGCGCAAGGTCGAGGCCGTGCCCAACTTCAAGGATGCGGCGCAGAAGGTGTTCGACATTCATTCGAAGACCTGGCGCAACGGCAAGCACCATGGCCAGTGGATGCGCACCATGGAAATGTATGCTTTTCCACAGCTGGGCAAGATGAGGGTCGATCGGATCACCGGCCCAATGATCCGCGACGTGCTGATGGAAATCTGGCTGGCCAAGCCCGAAACTGCGCGCCGGGTCCGGCAGCGGATCGGTATGGTGCTCGATTGGGCCTATGCATCCGGCTATCGGGAGAGCGAGGCTCCGATGCGGGCGATCACCAAGGGCCTGCCCCGCCAGCCACGCCGTGATGGCCATTTCCCGGCCATGCCCTATGAGAAGGTGCCCAAGTTCATCCAGAAGCTGCGGGCGCGGGAATCGTTCAGTCGCTTGGCCCTTGAATTTGCCATTTTCACCGCCGCCAGATCGGGCGAGGTGCGCGGGATGACCTGGGATGAGGTTGACCTCGAAAGCGGCCTCTGGACGCTTCCCAGGGAGCGTATGAAGGCGTTTCGCGAGCATGTCGTACCGCTCAGCCCGCGACCGCTGCGGATCATCCGTCGCTGTGCCCAGCTGCGCCTGCGGGAATCGCCCTATGTGTTTCCTGGCTTCAAGAACAATCGCCCTCTGTCCGACATGACGCTGTCCAAGCTCATGAAGGAGATGAACCAGCCTTACACGCCCCACGGGTTCCGCTCATCGTTCCGCGACTGGGTAAGTGAAGAGACGAACCATCCGAGCGATGTTGCAGAGGCAGCATTGGCGCACACAGTGGGCAACAAGACCGAAGCCGCCTACCGGCGAGGCAACCTGCTGGAGAAGCGTCGGGTGATGATGGCCGAATGGGCCGCATACTGCGACAAGGAAAGTTGAGGTGCCCCGCCTGTCGCGCGCAGAGCGCAGGCGCTTGCGCAGGTTCGAGCGGGCGGTCGAGCGGATGGAGCCGCTCGACCGAGAAATCTTCCTTGGCATCCGCGTCGATGAACTTAGCTACCGCCAGCTAGCCACGAAGCACGGCATGACCCTGCAACAAGTCGAACAGCATTTTGCCAATGCCCTGTTTGTGCTGATGCAGATGCCGACCGAGAAGCCGCCAGACTGGTGGCAGTTCTGGCGCTGGTGATGCGGCTTCCAGCTTGCCAATCGTCTGTCATCTCTACAGGGTGCCGCTGCCCATGAGAACCGACCTCGACCATCTTCCTGCCAACAAGCAGCGCGAGCTTGAGCGCGTGAAGCAGATCATCTTCGAGGAGTTCGAGGACGCCCTTTCGCTCGCGACGAACAAGTGGAAGAAGAAGGGCCGGATCGAGAAGCTGATCCTCTATGGAAGCTACGCACGCGGCGGCTGGGTCGATGAGCCGCACACGGCCAAGGGCTATCGCTCCGACTTCGATCTGCTGATCATCGTCAACGACAAGCGGCTGACCGAGCGCGTCGATTACTGGCTCAAGCTAGAGGATCGCCTGATCCGCGAGCTTGCCATCGACCGGACGCTGCACACGCCGGTCAACTTCATCGTCCACACGCTTCAGGAGGTGAACGACGGGCTGGCGCATGGCCGGTATTTCTTCATGGATGTGGCGAAAGACGGCATCGCCTTGCACGAGGCCGATGAGCGGGAGCTGCATACGCCGAAGCCAAAGACGCCTCAGCAGGCGCTAGCCATGGCGCGCGAGTATTTTGACGAGTGGTTTCCTGCGGCGGCAGGTCGCCTCGATACCGCGAAATATACTCGCGGCCAGGGTCGCCTTCGTGAGGCAGCCTTTGATACCCATCAGTCAGCTGAGTTCTTGTACCACTGCGTTCTGCTTGTCTGCACCTTCTACACGCCGCACGTGCACAACCTTGGTCTCCTGCGCACCCAGGCCGAGCGGATCGACATGCGTCTGGTCGATGCTTGGCCTCGTGACAGCCGGCTTGATCGGGCGCGGTTCGAGAAGCTGAAAGAGGCTTATGTGAAGGCAAGATACTCCAAGCACTATCGGATTACCGAAGATGAGCTTTTGTGGCTTGGCGGGTGCGTGGAGGAGCTTGGACGGGCTGTCCACGCTATCTGCTCGGAACGGATTGCCGATCTTGAGGCAAAGGCTTCAGCATCGGGTTGAGAGCGCAGATTCGTGAGCCGGACCTGGACGACGGCCTCGCACTGTCCTTCTGCCGCCACCTACTCTCAAATCTCACCCTTTGAAGACCATTCGAGCCGTCCGTTCGGCAGCCCCAGCCGCACCCATTTTCTGCCACCGCACCGGCATCAAATCCGGCTGGGTTGCAGGGCCGCGATGCTTCGCATCGGACCCACATTTTATAGTCACACACCTTACGCACGGGTGCATGCAGGATTTCTGCCACTTTTCGAGGTGCCAATCCGCTGCCTCGTGACGCCACCCCTCTCGAGAATGGCGGTTTTCTGCGGGGTTTCGCGGCGGCGCATCGCTGCCTCGTCGGACGGGATGATGGCGGACAAAATCGACTGGCGGCTGGACCGGACTTGGCCCTATCGAGAGCCAATGTTACCCCCCTTTTTCGGGGCAGGTAGCAAGCCGCCGACCGGCCAAGGCATGATGGAGCTGCCCCGGCAGCTGTGCACAAATTCTAATCCGTTCGCCGAGGTGAGGTTTGATGGATGCCGCTTCAGCAATCGTGCAAACGGATATCCTGGCGTGAGAATGTCTTGTGGCGCTTATAGAGCCGAGAAGGGATAATCCAGTGCACGGCGGATGGCGCACTCGGCTCATTCAGTCGCTGGTTCTCAAACAGTTGGTCCCGCTATGCCCGGAACGCGCATCCCCCCGTCTTCTCCGTTATCGATCGAGCCGATCAGTATGCGGGTTCCCGATGCTTGCCGGTATACTGGCATCAGCCGCAGCACCTTGTACCTGCTTATTGCGCGAGGCGAAGTCGAGGTTGTAAAAATGGGAGCTTCCACGCTTGTGCTGACCGAGAGCCTCCGGAGCCTAGTGGAACAGCACCGCACATGTAAAAAAAGCCATCGGATAGGGCCAGATGGGACAATCTAACGCAGCCAGAACAGGCCATTCGCCGACAATCAATTCACTCATTCGGTCGCTATGAACAGATCCTTTGCCTCCAGCCAATGATGACCTCCAACGACATCCTCTACCACAGGACCGCGCACCACGTAGATCTGATGCGGCGAGTAGGCGATATCTGATACCCCGACGAGTCTAAATCTACGGCCAGATTGAGTTACAAGATACCGCCTTGAATTCACTAGCTCAATGCGCCCAACAAAAACACCGAAGTTGCGGGGGTCATCGCTGTAAGACTTTGGATTGCGATTAACCGCTTGAATGAATTCAGAGTATTCGAGGGAGTTCGGTCCATCTGAATAAACCGCCTCCGGAAGAATCGGCAATCCCGATTCTGTAACTATAGACCGGCCATCCTGCGTGACTAAATTTTCAGAAGAGATGCGCCCACCATCAAAACTATCAGGCAAGTATTTCGCGTCCCCACCCAATTCTCGCCGATTCGCATACCATCGCGCTGACAGCCTCGCTTCGTTTTGTCGAACGGCCAAGAGGGCTTGGACCGCAGCCGTAGACGCACCCTCGATAACAATCCTCCCCGTTGTCGCCGAGTCGATCGTAATAGCCACCACACCGTCATCGACCACCAGCTCCGCAGCACGTTTGGAAAGCCGACGCTGTCGGTTGCTTTCAATACACATTGAGACCGCTAAGACGAAGGAACCAAACCCGCCCAACCCGCCAATAACTGAGCCCCACGCATCAAATATTGCAATCACGCTACCCTTGGATAAGTGGGTCAGCTCAAACTCAGCGTCAGGCCCTAGATGCTCATCGGCGAACATGCCGAGAGCAGTTAGAAATGCTCCAAGACGCTCCACGCGGATTGCTTGATTTGTTTCAAAGTGAATTGCGAACTGACGATTTTTCAGATCGATTGGTGGCATCGCCATTCGCCTAACCTCCAAAAATAAATCAACCTATACAGACTAGGAAGCAATTACACCAATGCATTCAAATAGATGACAAATAAAATCACCGACCTGCAGATAGAGTCAGTATCAACTCATCCGCTTGATGCCGAGCAGCGCGATGTTTTAAATCCCCTCCAAGTGTAGAAAAACGCGATGAAATCTTAGCCTCTTCGATCCGAAAATGTTCAGCAGCAATGGCCTTTACATCATCACCGCTAAGGCCGTTCGATGCCTTACCTGCCGGGAATGTGATAATAACACTGGCTTTATTCCGAGCAAGGATAGCTAGAAGGTCGTCGAAAGCACGCTTAGAAGTGGTTAACATTGAGAAGTCAGAAGATGGCCGTTCACTTAACTGGGGGTAGCGGCCTGAGCCCGATACATCACCGACAGCTCCTCGCGCGACACCCTCAAGTACATGATAAAAGCGGCTGTAATGGACGCCAGAATAAGGTGGGTCGAGAAAAACAAGATCTCCCTCGCGCGCCTCATTTGCGAGTTCGTTCGCGTCCACGCAGTGAGCCTTACCTGTCTTCTGAGCCACCCGAGGCGCTATATCCGCGACTCGCGCTCGGACAATGGCAGGAAGATCCCGTTCCCATGCCTCGATAAGGTAGGGGCCTGCGGTTTCGTTCGGCTTGAATGGCTGGGCCGTGTGCCCTGGAGAGGCGGCGCAACGACTGGCTGCTTGAATTAACGCCGCGAGTGCGACGTTCCGGTGGACCACGGTTTCCGGCAGGCACGACCTCAGAGCATCGAGCCACAGTGACTGCATTGGCGAGAAGTAGTAACCGCCATACGCCCTACTGAGCGGAAATCTGCGGCTGAACTCAAATGCACGCGCTCGCGAAGCTGCTTCAGATACCGGAATTACTGAAAGTGAAGCCTGAAGTTCCTTGATATCACGCCAAGATTTGTGCGCTGCGACACGAGCACGGGCGCTTCTCATCCAGACCTCTATCCAGTCTCCCTGGGTGACAGTCTCAGTGCGTTCAATCACTGCGGCGGCGAGGACGGTGGAATACATTTGCAAATCGCTGGCGATCACTTCTTTGCCACAACGTTCTGCGACGTACCACGCAACAGCTGCTGATCCGGTAAAAAGGTCGAGCACACGATTTGCTTGGCCTAGGGAGCGACCTAGTGCCTCGCCCAGGCCATTACCGAGCATAGCTCGCTTCGACCCCATATACTTCATTGGAACAGCCCCCATAGCGCTGCCCGCTCAGCCTGACACATGCGCATGGCGTTGCCTGCTAGGCCTGTGATCCACTCGTGTCGATGGCCTGTAGGGGCCATAGCGCATTCTTCCAGTGCCAAGTCGATGTCGTCCCAAAGCTCCCCGCTTGCGCCGGGTGGAAAATTGGGATCCCACAGCCCATGACTTACGCCAAAATCTTGCCACCAATCATTGAAATGCACGGCTGGTTGAACACCTGCCGCACGCAAATTTTCCTCAGCCATGCCAGTTGCCAACCTGAGCAGTAAGCCAGCCCTGCAAATCATGGCGTATGGAGGGGCAGGCAACGTCCGCCTTGAAAGCTGGATTAGAAATTCATGGTCGACAGGATCATCTATTCGGCTCAAGAAATCAAAGGAGACGGTTGCCTTTGTGCTTTCTTGTAGCCGATCATAACGATGAGGATATTCTGATATCTGAGAATTACACGAACGTGCCTCTGTTTCGAGCAATATGCGCAAAAGATGACGCTCAAGCTCTACGCCATTCGGTCGGCACGAATTCCAGAACATCCTTAGAAATTCAGCATCCGATGCAGGCGTGGTAATGATTGGACCAAGCGCTGTCGGTTGATAGCTGGACCAGTTTCGTTCATTCCGATCAGCTGATCCTTGTTGGAGGTCGAACCCCCACTCGGTCATCAACTGGCCCGCCGCAGTAGATATTTGACCAGGAAAAAACTCTCGGAACGGATCCAGTAGGGAAGCCCCAGCCAGCCGGAGTGGCGCAATGAGGCGGTCTAAGCTCAGTGGGCTTGCAGACCATTCAGCCAGCGCAAGCCAAGCCATATCGTGGGTGCCAAACGCGGACATGATATGTGCGTTTCCGCTCGCATCCACGACGGCGTTTCGCCAATTGAATACCCCTATGCCCGAACTAGCGAGAATAGAGAGAGCCGCCCGGAGTTCGGCATAGTAAGCTAAGTGACGTGCAGCATGGGCTTGGCCGCTTACCAGCGAAGAAAACGCCCGGCCAAGATAACTCCAACCATCAATCGCATGAAGTGGACCCCGTACAGCAATAACTTCAAGCAAATTTGCTCCAGATACGGAGGCGAAGGCGGCTTCGCCACGGGGCAATGCGCCATCCTGATAAGGATGCGTCGGCGGAAGCCAAGGAGTCCCGTTTTGAGCACGAAACCGACCCAGCGCGGCAACCACAGTTGCAGGATCCGCAAGGGACAAGATTGCCTTGTCGTTCGCACTTAGCTGAGCAGTCACCTCAAGAAAACCGCTTCAGTGCTTCGTCGGCAACTTTAGCAATCTCGTTCGCATTTGCCGCTAAATGGCGGAACAATTGTTCTCGGAGAGCGACATAGCCGCTGCTTCCTCGAAAAGCTCGCTTCAGCATTCGCAAATCATCTCCAAGTCCTGGGGCATCCGCAGATCGCCAATCAAATCCGGAGATCGCATCACAAAAATCTGAGATATATTTACTGAGATTTGAACGGCCAAGCTCGCCAATAGCGACAGTCACATCATCCTGAGTGGTTGCAGCGCCCGCCACGATTCTAGTTTCAAGGTCGAACAACTCGGGCTTCAGCTGAGCTATGCTAAAAAATATCTCGTTTGCAACGGCCAGCACGCCACGAACGCCCTGCTCTTGATTTAGCATAGTACGGTTTCCGATAAAGGCGTAACCGGGGTCGGGTGCCAGAGTGGCCTGTCCGTCAGGACGTGAAAGCTGCTCAACCCATTGGTGATTATCGTTCATTATCGACGCACGAATTCGATCCCACAACATAATGAGGAAGGCGGCCTGCTGCGGGCGAGACCATGGAAGCGGACCCGATGCTGGAGTAATGTCAGCGGCAAATAGTCCAGAGGCTGAACGTCCACTGCCTGTTGACAGGAAACTAGTTGTAATAGCCTGAACCCAGCCCGCTTGGGTAACTCCAGCCCCTGGCGGTGCGGTTTTCGAAGACTCCCCAAGCATATTGATACGGTTGTGGAATGGGCTTTCTGGTTGAGTGTACAAGATTTCTGTCAATTCTTGCGCTCGTGCTTGTCTATAGATGCGAAGATCGGACAGTGTCTCAAGCCACTCCGCCGAGCGTAGAAGAGGAAAAAGATCGAATGCATGGCTCGGGTTGATGCGCTTCGGCGAAACGTTAATAGACCAAAATAGATATGCCTGCCAGCCGACATCCAAGCCCGTGAAGGCGACGACCGGGAGCTCGAAGTCGCCAGGGAGGCTCCCATCCTGCAACGCTTCGTCAAACGCCCAGAGGCGATGCTGTCCATCGATCACCTCAAAGGGTTCAAGGTCGGAAGGCATCCAGTGTTCGAAGCGATCGGAATATGGAAGGGTAAGTTCGGCGCGACTATCCCCATCGTTGTCGATCGTCACAAGGTCTGTTGCGGCAACCTTTCGGCCTCGACGTTCGTCACTGTCGGTCAGGATGTTAACGACGATTGCAGTCGGCAACCAGCCAGGCTTGCGCATAGCAGCAGATGCAGCATCGCGCGCGACTGAAGGTAGGCCACTGTAGGGGTGCCCAAAGCGCACAAAATCCCGGATCGCGGCTGACCGCCTCGGATCGTGCAAGCGCTGCAGGCCTTCACCGCCTGCTTGCCCACGGGTGCGGCGATACACGCCACTCAGCGCCCGCAATTGTACCGCTGACATCGAGAAGAGCAAGATATGCTCGTCTGGTTTGCGACGATGCTGGACCGGATCGAAATCAAAATGGTCCCACTCCGGGAGCCACTGCTTGAACCGAATTGCCTGAATTTTATCCACCAGTCAGCACCTCCCCGCGCTCCATGTCATGACCTTCCACATCCTACAATGCTGTAAATTAATTGGAAAGATCTGGCATTCTGCGGGCTGCCCAGCCAGTGCAATTCGGGCTTTCGATCGGCATCAAGTCACCGCGCAATCCATATTGCCACTTAATGTTTAGCTCTTTCAATCCCACCATAAGCTTGTGTAAGGACCCTACTTTGCGACTCGCGCGAATGCTGAGCGTGCGAACAACGCGTTCGGCGATCTTTACAGACATGGGCAGAGGCTGCATTCTAGTCGGCTTGCCTTTTTGAAAAGGGAAATCGTGCTCGGCGAAGGCGACCGCCGACGCGTTCTGAAACAGGTTGAAGTCAGCCCCCACTGGCTATGGCAAATTCATGCACAGTAACATCAAAGCGGCGATTATTCTGGGATCGGCCATCATTCTGGCAGTGGCTATCTATGTCTATTTTTCACCGCACCAAGTCTGTGTTCGTGCTCAGGAAGCGAATGGCAACGCCGAGCATGCAGAAATGGCGTGCGTGAATTTGTTGAGCCCGAGCTGACCGCTAACGTCGTAAAAATGGAAGCCCTAACGCTACTGCTTCTGTTGCCCTTCCAGCAGTTGAACGATGCGGTCGAGCTTTCGCAGGATGGCAGCGCAAAACAGCAGTCCACCGACCACCGCCGCGCCGACAACTGCGCGATCATACCAGGGCCAGCTGTCCAGAATCGCAGTCATGGATTTTCCTCAGTTTGATTTTCCACACTTTCCCGGAGGTATAACACCGGCAGTGGAATCTCGCGGCATATCCGCGCGACCAGTGCAGTGAAGTTCGTGGAGATGGGCTGCAGACTGGCCACGAATTGGTCGAGCGCGTTGAGGTTCATCTCCAGGCGTCCCGCATGCACCACGGATATCGATTCGCCGTCATCCCTAATGGGGCGATGATCGTACATCGAGAAACCCAGCATGGTTCGATCGACGGCGTCTCGGGGTATCGTCATCATGGCATGGACGAGAAAATGCCGATTGGTCTCGAAGCTGCGGAAACCTTCAAACGTTGACCGCATATCGGCCGCATAGGCTTTGATTGGGCCATCCATTTTAAACAGCGTCTTTAAGCGCTTCACTTTCCTCGCCCAGGGTTTCGGAAGGTCACCCAAAGCGCGGTAAGTCGGGTGTTCCCGGGCCCGCACGATCAATTCGCTGACTGAGAATTCAATGCCGCTATATCGATGAATGAATAGGCCCCTGAGCCGAATTGCTTCGTTGATCGTTGCCAATTCGGAGTCGTCATCGCGTAGCATAGCGGCGAACTGTTGCGCGATAAAACGGGGTTGGCAATGGCACCGCTCCCGGTTCTATTTGGTTTTGGAGATTTGCCTGAGGCTCGGTAGAATCACTGGGTAGGCGTCGGGTAACAGGAAGCCCCTGCATTGTTGGACGGAAAAGCCTGGGGCCATAAGCTGCCAGCCCCTTTTGCTTGGGATGAAGCTATCCGTTGCGGTCCCCTTCGGACCAGGCTCTAGGCTTACGCCCGTAACCCGGCTGCTCCGGTTTACGCCCATGCAGGTGACGATCCCTGACCGGTCCAGGGCAGGGCTGCTCCCTGCCCTCTGATGAGCGCCGGCAATGTCGGCGCAGCTTTTCCTTGATGATGAGCGGGGAGGAAGGGGCTCTGCCTCTCCCTCCCCCGCAAGTCCTGCCTTGGGGCCGAGGCTCGCCTTTGGCTGCGCCCGCACCACCCCCGGCGGCAGAACTTGCCCCCCTCCCTCTCCGCCCCTCGCCGGGTCGGCAGGGGTCATGCGCGGCGCATGACCCGCTGCGCGGATCAGGAAGGAGAAATCATCATGACCAAGACCACCACCATCGACCCTCATAGCCGGATCACCGAGCGCATCATCGCCGAGCTGGAGCAGGGCATCCGCCCTTGGGTCAAACCATGGAGCATCGACAGGCTCGGCGGACGCGTCACGCGTCCCTTGCGGGCGACGGGCGAACCCTATCGCGGCATAAACGTCCTGTTGCTGTGGCTGGAGGCCGTCGCCTCCGGCTATGGCAGCCCTACATGGATGACCTACCGGCAGGCGAAGGCTTTGGGTGCTCAGGTGCGCAAGGGCGAGAAAGGCGCGCCGATCGTCTATTACGGCAGCAGCAGCAAAACCCGTACCGACGAGCAGAGCGGCGAAGAGCGTGAGGAAGGCTTTCGTTTCCTGGAATCCTACACCGTGTTCAACGCGGAGCAGATCGAGGGTTTGCCCGAGCGCTTTGCCGCCATCGAGGCCCCTGCCCCGGTCCTTCCCGGCATGGAGCGCGATGCCCGCGCCGAGGCGTTCTTTGCCAGCATCCCGGCAGAGGTGCGGCATGGTGGCGATCGCGCCTATTACATGATCGGCGAGGACCGCATCCAGCTTCCGCCCTTTGAAGCATTCGAGGACAGTCACGGCTATTACACCACTCGCGGCCATGAGACGGTCCACTGGACGCGCCATCCCACCCGCCTTGATCGTTCCTTCGGTCGCAAATCATGGGGCGACGAAGGCTATGCCCGTGAGGAGTTGGTGGCCGAGATCGGGGCAGCATTTCTTGCTGCCGACCTAGGGCTAGCACTGGAACCGCGCGCAGACCACGCCAGCTACATCGCCAGCTGGCTGGAAGTGCTCAGGAACGACAAACGCGCCATCGTGCAGGCCGCAGCCCATGCAGAGCGAGCAGTGGCCTATCTCCACCAGCTGGCAGCCCCTGCTGACATACAGGAGGCCGCATAATGGACAGTCTTGCAACGCAGATCGTGGAGCGCGGCCTTGCCGCCTCCACCTTCCTTCTGGACATCAACCGCAGTTTCACCATGCCGCGCGACTTCCCGCTGTCCTATCCATGGAATCTGCCCTCCCGGCTGTTTCAGTTTCCGATCGAGGTGAGCGCAGCCGAAGGCGACGGTACCCGCCTTGGCCTGATGCACCCGCTGCTGGCTGCTCATCCTTTCGTTCAGCATGTGGAAGCCGGCCTTGGCCTCACGCTGGACGCGCACGGCGCACCCAATGCCTATGGCGTCAGCAAGGCCCGCAATGGCCAGTGGTGGCATGCGGTGGATCTTGTCAGTGCCGGGCAATGGCGCGCCTTGCTCGATACCCGTGAGTACACCACGGCAGAGGACATTGCCCGCGCCGTGGCATACGGCCTCACCTATTCGCGGCATGACGGAAAGCCGACCGGCCATCTCTCGCCGTTTGAGGCCCGCACCATCATGGCCGCGATCGGCGCTCCCGAGCCTGCCAGTCGACGCGGCATGCTGGCATTCAGCACTCCGTGCGCCTGCAAGCCCGACACAGGTACCCTCCATTGGCCAGTCAATCACCCTGGCCTTCCCGCCAACGATGTCGCATGGGCAATGGTCTACGGCATCGAAGATGGGTGGTTCGCCCATGATCGTTCCGGTTTCCTGCATTGGACCGAGCAAGGCCGCGAGCGATATACTGCCGGAGAAGCTGACACCTTCACGACTGCCACCGGTCAGGGCGCATTTGCGTTCTGACCGGGCACAGCCCCGATCAGTAGAGGCCGCCCCATTGGGACGGCCAGCGCCATTGCCCACCCTCAGCCGCCCTTGGCGGGGCTGTATGATGTTGTTGCGGCACATCAGATACGGCATCCTGTGCTAACCCAAACGCAGGTTCGCATGTCTGCCAACGCACTCGATGGCCACCGGTCAGCATAGCAAAGAGCAAGTTCAACCACTGATCGCCAAAAGCGATCCACAAGTTGATTCCGAAGTTGGAACCCGGACCGTCGGCAGAAGAAAATCATCGACAGCAATAGCGTATTTTGGCATAGTAAAGGGACGGTCTGAGAACGTCGTTTTGATGCGCAGGGAACAGGGCGTGGGAATAGAAATAGCAGAAGAATATTGAATTTTGTTATCAATTACATACACTTAACTTAATCATACCACCTCTAGATCCCAATCATACAGAAATCTATATGCTATGAAAAATTGATCTACTTTTTGCTTGAATCCAGGTCTTCACCCTTACAAGGGACCAGTGCCTGAGGGGCCCTTTTGCTTGACTCAATTTTCCGCTGGAGTGGCGGCCGGGTCGCATAACCAAATACAAACGGTGCCTGGCGCGCACTAGCGCTGCCTCCACCTTTTTCAGCTTTATTTTTAATGATTCCCATTTGCTTATATGACGGCAAACATGATTCAGCACGTGCAGTAAACAAGAATCCATCAGCAAATAGTACAATTACGCAAGCGGCAAAACGGATAGCACCCATTACTCAATCTCCATCATTAAAAAACCCGGAGCGGGTGCATTTGAATATGTAGCGAGCGCGCTACAGCTCGAAATATCATCATAGAACATTATCATTGCCCTACCTGCCAAATCTGATGACATGACAAGAGCTTGCCATGAACCACATGTTTCGGTACTTACACCTTTCCACGATGAACTTAAATTGCAGATCTGAACAAAATCCTCTTTAAACATCGGATACACATACACATTACCGCCCTGATCAACAATTATTCTAGTCACTCGACCTGCGCACCAATGAGGCGCTGCATTTGCAGATATCGACACAAACGCAACGGCAGCAGCGAACAACCACTTCATTTTACGCATACACCCCTCCATTTCGCCCCATCGCTCTCAGTCGACCTCGGACAGCACCTCTCAATACGGACCGCAGCGCGGTAGTTAACCCGAGAACTCATAGATTTTTACTGAATTAAAGAAACCTTAGACTTGCAAATTTTCCGCGTCGATATATCAACAACGCTTTTAATACTAAATTGAGATTTAAAGCTCAGAATCAGAAATCTACTTGATTAATCTTATAGCTAGGATTTTTTTACGATTGGCAAATGCGCAACCAGTATCATCCGTGATTAATACAACATTAGCTTCTGCTAGAAATGCACTTAACGCCATTGCGACTATTGTGTCAAAGTTCGGATGACTGGCGTCGACCCCATAGTCATTGGGGTATGAACCACAACCCGGAGTGGATGCAGTGGCAGTGATAACAAGCCCCTCACCAAACCTGATGGGGTGGACGCCCCCCGACGGCATCTATGTGCCAAAGTGGAGGTGTTGATTCACCACTGAGGGAGGCGTCCGTGTCGCAAGTTAGCACAATAGGTCTGGATATCGCCAAGAACGTTTTTCATGCGCACGGTGCCGATGAACGCGGTGCGATGGTTTTCAGTCGCAAGCTTACCAGGAACAAACTGCTCGACTTCTTTGCAAGTCAGCCGGGGTGCACTGTTGCACTTGAAGCGTGCGGGGGCGCGCATCATTGGGCGCGGCAGCTGAAGGCGATGGGGCACGATGTGCGGCTCATTCCGCCCGCCTACGTGAAGCCGTTCGTGAAGCGAAACAAGAACGATGCGATCGATGCGGAGGCAATCTGCGAGGCGGCACAGCGCCCGGGCATGCGCTACGTGACGGTGAAGAGCGAGGAACAGCAGGCCGCAGGTCTTGTGTTTCGAGCGCGCGACCTTGTGGTACGTCAACGCACCCAGTTGATCAACGCGATCCGAGGCCACTTGGCGGAATATGGCTGGGTCGCGCCACGCGGCACCGCGCACATGACGTTGCTGACCGAACTCCTGGAAGAAGGTGAGATGACCTCCACTTTACCAGCGGCGGCACAGCCGATGTTCAAGCTCATGATCGACATGCTAGCCGAGCTCGACAAGCAGGTTGCTGTGCTCGACCGCGAGATCGCGCGGCGCGCCAAGGAAGACGAAGCAGCCCGGCGGCTGATGACCATCCCAGGGATCGGTCCTATCGTGGCGACCGCCATCATCGCGCTGGCCCCGCCGATCGAGACCTTCCGCAAAGGCCGCGATTTTGCGGCCTGGCTCGGGCTTGCACCCCGACAGCACTCAACCGGAGGCAAGCAACGGCTTGGCGGTATAACCAAGATGGGCGAGCGGACGATCAGGCGGCTGCTCATCATCGGCGCAAGCTCGGTGGTGCTGCAGGCCAACAGGCGCGGTGCACCGCGTGGCTCATGGCTGGAAAGCATGCTGGCGCGCAAACCGCGCATGCTCGTCTCGGTCGCGCTCGCCAATAAGATGGCGCGCATGGTGTGGGCGCTGCTCACCAGGAAGGAAGACTACAAAGCTCCGGCAGTGGTCGTGGTGTAAGCCAAGGCAGCAGTCAGAGACGTCGGGGACGTAGGCGGTCGAAGGAGGGTATGGCACAACAGTCGGCGAGACGGGGCTGGAAGAACCAGGGAATGGCAGGGCGCTAGCCAAGCGCGTAAACCTGTAATGGATCCGGTCCGCGAACTCCCATACTGGCCCGCAGCTATGGCGCTGCTCATCGAGGCCGGACAGATGACAGCATCCGACTACGTGCCAAAATACCCCAATTTAATGCTTGCATCCAAAGGGGCGTCCACAGAAGCCGTTCTCTAGCCCAACTATTTTTGTTGCTCCCGTTTGCCCTGCAAACGCGGCTGTCGAACTCATCAATAACAGCAATAACGTAATTAATCTGGGAAAACCAATTTTTATTCGCATTTTAACCACCAAGACTTTCAAATCCGAATTGCAGGCATCGCCCACAAGTTTTTTAAAACAAAAATTTAACGCTAGATCATACTACCATCAACTCACTATTCATTTGTTATAGATAAGTAAATTATTCTTGGCTCGGAACCACAACCCGATCCAACACCGTCTTGGTAGGCGACGTGGACTATCTTGCCTGTCGTCAAGGCAGTGAGCGCAACAGCCAAAATACCGCTCCCTTCCCCATCGGGAATGCGAAACCAGAGGACTGGAGCCCCTATCCGCTCCAACCTCACCCGACGACAGCTAGGGCTTTCATGCCCTTCAGTGAGGGTAACTCTTCCGGTTGCGTACTGTACCGTTTGGGCAGCGCCAGATGTGCTTACAATCGCAAGACTGACACCCGTTAAGAAGGCAGCGATCTTTATGCTCCATCTGAAATACATGGCCATCTTACTTCCTTATTCAAGAAATATCGAAACTGCATACGGCGCCGATGCATCCCAATTGCTAGCGACGCACCCGACGAACCAAAGTGAAATGCGGCGTTGGCTGGTCATTGCCGTCATAGCCACGCTCAGAAAGCGATCAACATTCGCCGCCGAGGGCAAGATGACAGCATAATTGGCAGTTGAACATTGATCTGGATTCTGTATCCCGGTACCGAATATGTACACTCGGTCGCCTTCGACGGTGATTCTGGTGATATTGAAAGAACCACTAGCTCCAGCAGCTGATACGGGTGAATTTGCCAGCATCCACAGGCTCACTAACAAAGCCATTAATTTATAAGCTTTGACAAGCATTGATCATTTCTCCAAAATCAACCAATAAGATATTTATTGAAATTACGAATAAAACTTATATGTTATTTGGATATAGGGATAATGGTGAACCCGTTTAACGGAACTACAATATAGACTTTGGAAGGTGTGGTAGCTCCGCCGCCACCGGTGCCGCCACCTCCATCGGCCGATCCCTCGACCTTCACCCTCGTGCGATTTCCAGCAGCGTCGAATTCATAATTCGTCTCGACACCATTGGAGGGGCCTCCAGACTTCTGAACTTTGACGACCCGACCTAACGCGTCATAGGTGATCGTCGTAGCCTCGCCTTCCTGAGCGATAACGGGGGCACTTGCACCCACAGACAAAACGAGCCCAATTGCTGCAGCTAACCTTGACCTCATGATTCGCCCCCTTATTCTTTACGGCACACATACTAACTTCACCTCCCCCCAAAAGCCTAGCGGAAATTATTGGTCCAAAATGGACGAATTATACCTTCACTTTGATGCAAATTTCTAGTTGTATTCGAGCTTTTATAACTAGGCTTATTAGTCAGTATTGGAACTACCTGAACGCTGTGTGGTGGATGCCGTCCACCAAGTGGCATTTCAACGTGTCATGTCTTGATTCGGGCCAGCTCATTGGCGGTGGCGGATACAGAAACGCAGACCCACATTTCCGCTATAATGTAATCACTGGGCCGGCATGGCCGCCCCTGCATAGGGGTCATAATCGGCAGGCGGCCTGACGACAGGAATAGGTGGCCGCGGGGTCCTACCGCTACCATCCAGCCCAGCAGTTGACATGGAAGCTGACGTCGCTGCAGCCACTATCCCTGCTGCAATGCCCGAGGCGCCAAACACTACAAAGCAACCGATCACCGTCACTATTCCACGCCGCAAGTCGAGACGACCTGACATCAGTGCCAGGCCAACCGCAGCAATTGCAGTCACAGCAATTGCAGTTGCCAGCTGGCCTAGCATGGCAGACTGCAACCAGACGACGGCTGAACCGATCGAGATGGCTCTCGGGTCACCGGACAAGGGATCGACCATTCCCATCACGCTTCTAGGAGTTGCCAGGCAAATGCGATTGTCGACACGTAGCGACGCCCCTTGTCTCGCGACAATTGCACAAACACATCGATGGTCGAACGCACATAATGGTGGATGTCTTCCCTGCTGAGTTGTGTGCCGGCCTGGAGAGCCAGCAGGGTAATCTGTTCGATCGCACCTTGGGGGCTATCGGCATGTACTGTTGTCATCGATCCCGGATGCCCTGTGTTGACGGCCCGCAGAAAGGCTAGGGCCTCGGTTCCGCGCAACTCACCCAAGATCATCCGGTCCGGACGCAGGCGCAGCGATGCCGCAACAAGGTCATTGGCGGTCACCTGCGCTTCTCCCAGTTCGCTGCGCGCGGCCAACAGCCCTATTGCGTTCGCGTGCGTGATCTGGAGCTCAGGCGTATCTTCAATCAGTATCAGCCGCTCATCATTTGGTATCTCCCTCAGCAAAGCATTGAGGAATGTCGTCTTGCCAGTCGAAGTTCCGCCCGAGACGAGGATGTTTCTGCGCTGACGCACCGCTCCGCCCAAGAGCCCTGCCATATCGCCAGAGGCAAGCAATGCTTCCAAAATGTTGCGCCTGGTGTCTGTGCGTTGAATGCCGCGCTGCGTCGCTCCGAACGCGCCGGACGCTGCATAATCCGCCAAGGTCAAATCCGACGAAACATGCTTGCGTATAGCTAACGCTATGTGCCCGCGTGTTGCGGGCGGCATAACCACCTGAATGCGCGAGCCATCCGGCAAAGCGGCTGACAGCAGGGGGTGCTCGCGGCTGATCCCCTGATGGGAAAGCGCTGCCACCTGTCGGACCAGTCTCTCCAATGTCACGGCATCAAGCTCCGGCGCAGGCAAAACCTCGCTTTGTCCTCCCGTCGTCTCAAGCCATATCTGATGAGGTCGATTGACATAGATGTCGGTGACATCGGGCCTGCTAAGCGCTGCGCCGAGTGGTGCCAGATAACTGGTGAGGTATAGCTGACCAGCAGGGATTGAACGGAGCCCTGTCACCGCCCCTGCTCTACGCCTGTAAAATCGAGATCACGTGCTACAAATACGCTAATGCTGGTTCCGCGTTTAACAACGAGGGTCGGCGTTACCTGTTGCGGCTGGATGCGCTGACTTGCGACACCGCCAAATGATCCAGGGAGCGCAATCACTGTCGGCGAATCCACAGCGCGGGCTGCAGCATTGACCCCGATATCCAGGATCGACTGGAGAATGGCTCCGCCGAAACGCTCAAAAAAATGCGTGTCTACCCGAGCGCGAACACCATTCCGGCCCAGCGGATCAGCAGCCGGTGAATCAATGGCGACTGTCGCGCCATCGGGCCTGATCAAGCGGGTCCAATTGATCAGAGCGCGGCTCTCGCCGGAGCGCGTATCGGAATCATATTCCCCGATCAGACGACTCCCGCGAGGAATAAGCACACGCGTCCCATCATATCCTCGGACATCGCGTGACACTATTGCACGGACAAATCCCGGCCGCGTTGAATCCAGCGCTGACTCGAGCACTGCTGGTATAAGCGTTCCCTGAACAACCGATGTGCTTCGATTTGCAAACGCCCCGGCGCGCCTGCGGCCGGTATCGCGCACTGCTCTTGTGCCTGCTGTCGCCTGTTGATCGTCACCTTCCTGTTTTGCGGGCGACTGCGCACGGTTGGGATTGCCGTTATCGATCACGACCACTGGCGATGTATTGGTCGTCCGTTGCGGTTGCGCTGGCTGCACCACGGGCGGCGACGATGGGTAATAAGCTTGAACGGGAGATGGTGGCGACTGCACAGGCTGAGTGGGAGCCGCTACCGGGCGTATCGTCTGTGCTGGTCGGTCTGTAATCACCTGCACTGGAGTGCCCTGAGGTGGCGGCGGCGATGGCTGCTCCAGCTCCGGTGGCACATAAAGGGTCGGAGCCGAACTCCCGCCAGAAAGGTCGATCTGTCTGGTCGCAACGGCTGGTGCCTGCAGCGCGCGGCGGCGCCCATCGAGTATGACGAACAATGAAACTGCCAGTAACGTCAGGCCTGCACCAAATACCCATGGGGGAAGCGGTCGGCTAGCGCGAGCAACGCTGGGGCGGATATCGAGCTCAACTGCGCTGTCCTTCTCAGGCAGGCTCACCATCAGCGTTCCTCCTTTGGCAGGATGCGGCGAGCACGCGCCGTGCGATTATCGATCCGGAACGTAAGCTTTGGGACCACCGTATCGATGACATACATGCCATCGCGCATGGCACCGTTTACCAGCCGTTCCTCACCGCGATCGTCCACACTATATATCGCGGGAAGCGCAGCCTCTTCGGGCCAGACGATGTAGGTATGCACGCCATCATCCCCCATTTTGCTAGGGTAGAGCCGGCGGTCACCACTCATCCTGTACTCGCCCTCCTCGCGGTCGGGGCCCAGGCTACTCGTCATGATCCCTGGTCGAGGCGGTGGAAAAACGAACCGCACCGTGTAGGGCATGGCGCCGCCCGGACTGTCGAGGGCGTGCAAATCGAACAGATAGACCCGCGTATCCGTAATCACGGTCATATTGCTGTCGGTTTGCCCGCCCGACGTTTTGACGAACAGGTGAGAACCGCGCTGGTTGGTCGTTACCAGCCAGGCGCTGCTATCGCCCACTGCCACCGTCTCAATCCGCTCGTCTGGCGCGAACTCGACGCTGAGCTGATATCCTGCTGCCACGTCAAGGCGAACAATCTGGTCAGCCTGATAGACAATTTCACGTAATCGAGGATCGCCTGGCGCACGAAATGGCGGCGACATGTTCGAGCCGGGATACGCTACCTGCAGTAGCAACGTGGCGAATAAGCCCGTCAGCATCATAGCACGGGCCTGTCTGAAAGCCGCCGCAGGCCAGTTGGCGGCCCAGCAGGACGCAGCGGATCCAATGGCGAGCGCGTTGCGGGCTGCACTATCACCGGCTCAGGCGGAGGCAGCGCCTCAGGATCGCGCTGATAGCGTACCACCTGAAAGCCGAGCGGATTAAGGAACCGGTCCTCGACCCGCAATGGCTCGCCCGCAAAACGATAGCTGACGAGCGCGACCCAAGTGCCGGTGACGCGCGGCGCCGCACCTCTGTCCGAGCGACGGGTCTCGAAGCGCACCATCGCCTTGCCGCTGCCCATGGGCGACACGCTCTTGACCAGAGTATCAATGACGGTCGATCGCGGATAGCGCGAGAGGGGGCTTTCCGGATTGGTCGCCTGCATCATCGCGACATAGCGCGTGCGCGCGCTGTCTGCCGACCAGAGCGAGACTTTGCGATAATTGGCCTGGACCGCATCAATATCGAAACTCTCGCGCGCGATCACATATTGCACGAGGAACGACTGGGTCAGTGCCGCATCGCCCGAGATGCGCTGCGGCTCCAGCGGATCGACCGCCTGGACGAAGCCGGTCTGGCGATCGACAAGCAGGGTGTATGGCACCACGGTCTTGAGCGGCGTAAGCAGCATGATCGTGAGCGCCAGCATGACCGCAACGCCGGTCGCGATGCTGGCGACGATCCACGCGATCCGCCGGGAGGAGCGCAGCGCCTGTTGCTGGTCCTGCGCCCAGCTGGCGGCTTCGCGATAATAGGCTTCGCGTTCGGCCTTGCTATCCTGCTTCACGCGCGGGCATCCCTTGTGCTGGCGCTGCGCGAGACGTGGCGCACCGTCCTGCGGCGGTGCGATTGGCCGAGGGGGGTGATCGCTGCCGAGCCTGCTTGGCGGGTCACCGCCTGCACGGGAACGCGCTGTGGCCCCGCTAGGGCCAGCACCGCTGCATTCGCTTCGCGCCGCTGTTCCGAGGCCACGGCGTCGGCGACCATAGCTGCGCGCGACCGGTCCGGTCCGGAAGGTGCGGACAAGGTCGTTGCGACGCGCTCCGGTGCATGCGAACGTCCTGTCGGCAGGCCGACCAAGGGCCAGATCGGTGCTGACGGCGCGAAGCTGAAGCCCCAGGCCAGCCGCGCCAATGCCACAATCGTCACGATCAACAGGATCACGAACAAAAGCCCCAGGGTCAGCAGCTCGACCGGCGCGGAAGGCACGGCGATCCCGGCGGCACGCGCGCTGAGGAGGCTGGTAAGCCAGGGCTCGTAAAGCGCGAGCTGCACGCCGAGCAAGATCGCGGTGCCGAGGCTTCCCAGAGCTGCGCCGAGCAGCACCCTCAACCAGCCGGCAAACAGCCCGCGCGTCGCATCGAACAGCAGGAAGGCGATGAACAAGGGCGCAATTGCCAGCAGCAACCCGGCGACCAATCGCACCGCTCCGAATGCGCCCAGCACGCCGAGCAGGAACAGCATCCGTGCCCCGCCCAGGGCGAACGGCTCAAATCCGGCAAAAAGTGGCGGCATGGTGTTGAGATTGGCGGACCTCAGGCCCGTCCCCTCGATCGCCAGCGTCACCATCGCGGCATCGGTCGCCTCCAGCCGCGAAACCATGCCACCTTCGCTACCCGGCAGACCCGACGCGCGGCCTATGTTCGCGCTGAGCTCCGCAGGTGCCCTGACAGCGACATCAAACACCAGGGTGCGATAGGCTGGCCAACTGGTCGCCAGGGTCAGCACGATCCCGATCTTCACAAAGGCCAGCACGCCCTCGCGCACGCTGGGGACTTCGCCCAGGATCATGCGATAGCCGAAGATCGCGACGAAGATGGTGAGCAACCCTGTCAGCAGCGTCCACAGGATCGATCCGGGGCTTGCCAGCGCCTGATAGCCCGACGCCCCGATGGTCAGCGCCTGACAATCGAGGAAGCGCAGCGTGTCGCCCAGGAAATTGCCGCCAGGGGTGGGAACCGGGCACGCCATCACAGCGCCTCCATCAGCGCCGGAATCCACACATCCGGATCGTCGCCCACCCGTCCGCGCAGTTCATCGAGCGCCCGCACGCTGCTCTCGCGCCCGGACAGAATGGTCAGAATCTCGCGCTCACCCGACAGGTTGAGCCGCGCGACCACGCTATGCGAGCCGTGCTTGATCAGGAAGCAATGCGCGCTGTCCGGCAGCGTGCGGACCAGATCAAACTCATGCGCGGTCAGTCCGAACCCGTCGATATAGTCGGCCGCGCGCGCCTTGGGATTGGCCATGAAAATCTGTGTTGCGGCCTGTTCGATAATCGCGCTCGCGATCCGGCTTTCGAGCGCATCCTGCGCGCTCTGGGTGGCAAAGCCAACTATGCCGTTGCGCTTGCGGATGGTCTTTTCCCAATCCTTGATCCGCCGCACGAACACGTCGTCGTCGAGCGCCTTCCAGCCTTCGTCGACGACGATGATCGCGGGCGTCCCGTCCAGCCGCTGCTCGACCCGGTGGAACAGGTACAGCATCGCCGGGCTGCGCAACGCCGCATTGTCGAGGATTTGCGTCATGTCGAACCCGACCGTTTCGGCATCGAGATCGGTCAGGTCATGTGGGTTGTCGAACAGCCAGCCATGCTCGCCCTCGCCCCACCAGGGTCGGAGGCGCGACCACAGATCATCGCTGCGCGGACGATGGCCGCCGCGGAACAGCTCGACCAAATAGCGCAGCCGCCGATGCTCGGCAGGCTGCTGGAAATTGGCGTCGATCGAATCCTTGATCTGCGCCGCTTCCTCGACATCGACGCTGCCCGCCAGCAGGCTCAGCCATTCGATCAGAAACTGCCGGTTGCCGGGCGTGTCCTCGATCTGCAACGGGTTGAGCCCCGAAGGCTGGCCGGGGCGCAGCACATCATAGCTGCCGCCGATGGCACGGATGAACAGCTCCGCGCCGCGATCCTTGTCGAAGAACACGATCCGGGGCGAAAACTTTCGCGCCTGCGCGAGCAGGAAATTGAGCACCACCGTCTTGCCCGACCCCGAAGGACCGATGACGGTGAAATTGCCAAGATCGCTCTGGTGGAAGTTGAAATAATACGGTCCCGCTGCTGTGGTCTCCAACAGGCTGACCGCATCGCCCCAATGGTTGCCCTGGGGCTGCCCGAGCGGGAAATTGTGACAGCTCGCAAGCCCCGCAAAGTTCTTCGTCGAGACGAGGCCCCGCCGCGCGATATAGCGAAAATTGCCCGGAAACTGCGCCCAGAATGCGGGTTCCAGCGCAATCTCCTCGCGCACCGCAATCGCGCCCAGGTCCGCGAGCATCGCCTGCGCTTCGGCCACGCCCTGATCGACCTCGCCCAGGCTGCTGCCCCGGATCGCAAGCGTCATGTGATGCTCGCCAAAACCGGCGCGGCCCGCCGCGACATCATCCTTGGCGGTGGCGAGTTCGTCGCGAAGACTCAAGGCCTCATCCTCGGCCGAGCGCATCCGCCGCAGCGCAAGGTTCATCCGCGACAGCGCCGCCGAGCGATCCACAAAGCCGAAGCTCTGCGAGAGCACCATCTCGAACGGCAGTCGCAACAGCTCGTCGAACATGCCCGGCGCGGTCTGCGCGGGATAATCCTTGATCGACACGATGCCGACGAAACTGGGCGGCGAAAGCCCCGCCTTGCCCAGCTCGACCGTCTCCTGCCCGAAGCTGATACGGCGATAGGGCAGATAGCGTCCGATATCCTGGCGCGGCAGCAGCACCGGGCGCATCTCGCCGTGAAAGAGCGAGGAGAGGAACTCCAGCGGCTCCGAACACGGCCCCTGCGGCATATCATAGACGCCGAGCAGGTGCGGCCCATAGCTGCCCAGCGCCGAGACCAGAGCGTCGCGCGCATTGTCGAGCTGCCGCAGGTCCTGCGCGGCTTCCGCCTCGCGGTCGAGCGTCGTGCGCCCGAGCAGCGCGCGCACCCGGTCGAGCGCGCCGATCTGGCCGCGCAGGGGCCTGCGCACCAGCGTCAGGAACAGGTCGTTGATATAGAGCTGGCGCGATTGCAGCCGCGTGCGCCAGGCCGCATCGAGCCGCTGCGAGAAACGGTCGGGAAACTCGGCCTCCAGCGCCATGTCCACCCGCCGCCGGACGATATGGTGATAGATGGCAAAGCTCGGGCTGCCGATCGCCTGCAGCATCGCATCGCGCAGCCGGGCGCGATAGTTGATCTCCTCGCTGTCCGCCGTCTCGAAATGCAGGCCGCGCAGGTGCAGTACCTGCATCAGCATGCCATCGCGCGTCTCGATGGTGTGATCGTTGACATGCCGCGCATAAGGCAGATGCTCGCCCGCCTGCTTCTCGCGCGCAATGACCTTGGGATCATTCGTCAGCGCTGGCAGCATCAGGGCTGATAGGAGTTGCATTGCCAGATCGCGTGATTGCGGATGCGCGGGCAGCGCCCCAGGCGCACCAGCCACAGGTCGAAAAAGCGCGGCTCGCGCAGGCACAAAAGCATGCCGGCGAGATGGATCAGCAGCGCCACCGCGACGATCCAGCCCGAGCGGAAGATCAGGAACAATTCGGTCGCCACCACCGCATTGGCGACGAAATAGCTATAGGTCACCCCGGCGAACATCTGCGGCCGCGTGAGCGCGATGAACACCGATGTCCGCTCGATGCTCTCCACCGCGTCAATTCCCCAGCGTCGCGGTCGACTGGATTCCCGCGACGATGCTCGCCGCGCCGAACAGGATGAAGCAGCCCAGGATCACCGTCGCGCCATAGCGCCAGTTGATCCGCCCGGTGAGCATCATGAAGCCGACCGCCGCCACCGCTATCACCGCCACCACCGTCGCGATGGTGCCGAGCAGCGTGCCTTGCAGCCACTGCACGGCAGAGACCAGCACGCCCGATCCCGCCGGATCGCCCAGCGCATCCTGCGCCAGCGCCGCATCGGATGCGGCGACCAGCAAGCCTGTCAAACCCAAAGAAAATCGCGAAACGATCGCCCTCACCCTGCACCCCGTATGAAATCAGATTCGGCGGCGAATATGCAGGTGCGCCAAGACTTTGCCAACCCAAAGAATATTGGCAGTGATTGAGACACTAGCCTTGGCATCACCAACTACGTCACTCAGCGATGCGACGAAATGAATTCATTATGAAGAAAATATAACTCCATAATGGATGCAATTTTTTGCAGTCTATTTAGCAGCTCCGCGTTCTTACGGCCCGCTTGCAGGCTTCGGCCCGCGCTTCTGCGGCATGAGGCTGAGGCCGGTCTTCGCCTCCATCGCGGCGAGCCAGGCTTGTGAGCCAATTGGTCGCCCGATGGACTCCGCCTTGCGCAATGCCGCATAGCTCATCGCTTCATCGAAGGGTTCGCCCGGAAACGCCGCTAAATCACCGACCGGTTCGAGTGCGGGCGCGACCTTGACGACATGATCGTCCGCTCCTGCCAGATGCGCCGAGGTGCTGGACCAGCGCCAGTCTTCCGCCCGCTCCACCAGCCGCGCCCGGACCGGATTAAACGCGATATAACGGAAAGCGTGATGCAGATGCTCCTCATCCATCGCCACCGATGAAAACCGGCCCTGCCACAGATGACCGGTCGTACGCAGGCGCGCGTTGATATAGCCCGTATAATGGCGATGCACGAACCGGAAGGTCCGCCGCAATCCGTCCACATCTTCAGGCACGGCGATGATGTGGACATGGTTGGGCATCAGGCAATAGGCCCAGATCGCCACGCGCGCCTGCCCCGCAGCCTGCGCCAGCAGATCGAGAAACAGCGCATAATCGCCACCTTCAAAAAACGTCCGCTCCCGCCGGTTGCCACGCTGCGTGATGTGATGCGGGATGCCCGGCCGGACAAGGCGAGGAAGGCGGACGATGATGCGATCAGCTTCGCTCCGTCTGAAGGGGAGAGGTATTTAGGGGTTTATGCACGTGTCACCGTAATTCTATGCACGTGTCACCGTAATTCAGCATCAAGCCACCGGATCATGCGATGGGGTTTCCGACTGAACGGGGTGGGACATACGCGCCATCAGCCAGCGATGACTACCCCGCTGAGAGCATGGGCGATTTTGGGGTTGTTGAACCTGTCACCGTAATTCCATCTTTGGCTCTGGAAAATAAAATGTCATCCGTGCACTCGCAGGAGTCATATCGTTAGGTATAAAAAAACGAGCCCTACGCTCCAATAAGCGACAAGGAATATTATCAAGAACGGAACATCCACTATAAGACGTAACTTTACAGTCGGAAATCCTTCCACTTCTATTTATCTCTAAACTCACGCTTACTATACCACTATCACTTCTTTGAACTATGCCTTCCGGATAGTCTTTAGATGTGATCCATTTCTCTGGATTAATAGGAATAGCATTCTCAAAATGCTCCGGACGCACCCTGAGATCCAGCTCTGGTATTTTCTCCGCTTGATGTCCAGTCAAGCCAGCTAAAACCAAAAATATCATGATTATTCCAATCAATATCTAGTGCGCCGCTGCCCTATTCCTAAACGCTCGTTTCTTCTATTTTCAGCGTTAACTGCGTTTGCTTCCGATCGACCGCCCATGCCAATTGTTTGTCTTACAGTGAATCCACTAACATCAATCGTACCGGTGACCCCTGACACCCCTCTCATTTGATCCCAAAAATGAGTTCCTTCATGCTCGGCTGCTCCCTCTGGTGTCATTGTATAGCTAGATCCGTCTATCCCTTGACCAGGCACAACAGAATCTTGCATTCCAATTTTCATTTCCGCTGGATAGTATTCACCTTCCACAGTTTCAAATTGACGATAAATGGACACCTCCGCTGCCCCACCATCGACTAGAGAAACGCTCACGATATTACCGGAATCAACTGCCGCCTTTTCAATATCACTCCATGAACTGGTCGGATCGGACAATCGGCTGTTTATAAAGTTGTCAGCGGCGTCTCCTTGGGCACCTGCCGAACAAAATCCCCCCGTGGGCTTTCCGTTTTCGTCATACTGGCACATTCCAGTCGGATCACGCTTGTTAACCGGATCATTGCCGACATAAGCGTAAAGATTGATCTGGTCCTCATAGCCGATCGGATCGGTCTGCAGGAACCGGCCCAATGTCGGCGAGTAGATGCGGGCCTTGTAATGGTACATGCCCAGATCCTCAAGCCAGGCCTGTCCCGTATACTGGAACCGCCCGATATTGCCCGCGCCGGGGATGCCATATTCGTCATAACGGTTGATCGCGATGGTGTTGCCCCAGCCATCGGCGATCGCGGTGACCGAGCCCTGATGGTTGGTGAACAGATAGCGCCGGACGGAGGCGGAGGTGCCCGCACCCTCAAACCACACCTGCGGCGTATCTGCGCCATCGCCATGGACATAGCGCTTGAGCATATTGCCCCACTGGTCGTACTCCGCGACCAAGGCATCGCCATCATAGAGGAACCGCCTCGTCCCGCTCGGACCACCGCTCACCTGCCACAACCGGCCCAGTGGATCATAGGCCAGGTTCACATTGCGCGCACCCGACGCCGAGACAAGACGGTTCTCCACATCATAGGTTAAGCTGGTGCTGCCATCCGATGTCAGATTGCCGTTGGGATCATAAGCAAAAGCGGCAGCGCCTGCGTTGCTGTATTGGTTCAGCCCGTTTGTCGCGTAAGGGCGATCCACATTGTAATAATTACTGAACGCATAGGCACTGGTGTTGCTCGATAGGCTCACCAACTGGTTGGCGGGGTTGTAGCTGTAGCTGGTCGAGACATTGTTCACCCCGTTCATAAACGCCAGCGCGAGAACGTTAGGGCGCAAGGCAGCGTCATAGCCAACTGCCGAATAAGGCCCCCATCCATAGCCAGGGGTCAAACCCCAACCACCCGGAACTCCGCGATACAGATTTGCAGGCCGACCAGCCGAATTGTAGGTCTGATGGACAAGCGCGTCCCCGCCCGCGATCTGGCTTTGGATAAATCGATCAGCTAAATCATAGGATGAAATCACGCTGACGCTATCAGGATAGGTGATCACAGTTCTGTTGCCAGAAGGATTGTATTGATGGCTCAGCGTCCGCGGTGTGCCGCCCATGTTTGTGATGCTGGTGGTAAGCTGACCAAAGCCATTATAGACATTGGTTATTCCTTCACCCCATGGCGCATCAAAGCGAGCGTAGGTCTGCAGTCCTCGCAGGTCATAGCCATAATAAACATCGCGTGTATGGATCGATGACAGGCCTGCGCGCTCGGGAACGAACTTCGCTGTCATTCGGTTCAGCGCATCATATTGATAGGTGATCGTTGAGCCGTCCCGCTTGCGCAGAGAGGTGCGATTGCCGTTGGCGTCGTAGCCATAAGCCTCGTAGTCGCCCCAGTTTACGCCAGTGCGATTGGCGGTCGGGAAATAATGCACCGACAGCCGGTCATACCCATCATATTGGAAGGCCGCCGGATTGCCATTGGCATCAGTTACACTGGCCCGCTTGCCATTGTCAGTGTAAGTGTGGCTGACGTAAGCCTGTTCGACGGACGTACCAACAGCCTTGCGTATCTGAACAAGTTGACCCGCCGCGTCGTAGATGTTCCTCGTGATACGGTCTGGGCCATATCCTCCTTCAGCACCGAGTAAGCAAGCTGTCTGAGGTAGTGAACCAAATGCTGCAGGGTTCATCCGAATAGCCGTGCATTCGAGACGACCTGCTGCGTCGTAGCTAAATTGAGTGACCGCGACCTCAGCGTTCCCTATAATCACTTCTTTTGTCTTTTGTCCCAAATCATCGAAGGTGATGATTGTGGACCGATTCACAGTCATGTCTGCCAGCGCTTGTGCGGTTACACCCGATGCAGTTCCCTCATCCGTTCGGACAATTTCGTCCTCAAGATTGTACGTGAAACGCGTTGCCGACCTCATGGCTGGGCCCGCTCCGTCTGGATCCTCGCCTATGAGTCCCACCCTCCTGCCAGCGACATCATAAAGAACATGTGAGGTAGCCCCGCCGGGTTCCGTAGTCAGAATTAATCGGCCTGCGGCATCATAGTTGAAGCTTGTAGTTAGGGTTGTACCGTTAGCGCTAACCGAACTTGTCGACTGGAGGAGTGTATTTTCCCAGTAGGTATAGGAATGAACGACCTCATCGGCTGTTCCGACACAGCTGGCCACGCTTTGACACTCGGACGTGCGCAGCAGGCGATACAAAGTTCCGGTGGGCGTCCAGACTGATTCATACGTTAAACGCTTTTGTGCTCGGACCCCGTTAGAATCCGCAGGCCCAGTCAGTTGAATCAGACCACCATGGATTGGATCATAAACGTAGTCCGTACGATGCTCGACAAGTCCTGACTGAACTGCCCTAGCGTCACGAGTCCAGTTTGGTTTATTGCACGTTAGTGGATTGAAACAATTTGAATCATAATTCGCTTCATAAATAATATTTGACGATCCAAAATTAGGCTTAGCCCTAGAAATAACGCGCGTAATATTGCCGCGATAATCGCTCTCATAGGTAAATCCGTTCGACTCAGGCAAATTTACAGAACCAAGAACCGCAGGCATTATATATTCGAAGAACATTTTTTTACCAAGCTCATTAGTTGACTCAACAACGTCCGAGCCAGTCAACGGAAAGATACATCTTGCAGAGCCACCCCATTCAGTTTGCCAGGGAACCTCATTGCCACGCGATCTTGCCGAGCGCGTGCCCCCGCTAGGATCTGTTGATGTCAATGTTGCATCCGGCCCCGCACCGGGGTTGAAATAGTCATATGTCCAGACAAACCCGCCCCGCGCCACGGAAGTAACCGGAACTAGCCTAACCCCTGGAATTTGCTTGTATCCAATAGTGGTAATCCTACCACTCGCACTTGTGATCGTCCGGGGCACAATCAATGTTCGATCAAAAGAGCCGCAGGCCAGTATTTCATCAGATCGTGATTCAATTGTAAATTGACGAGAAAGCTGATCAGTGATTACAACTGTCTCGTACACGGAGCTTCCTCCGGGCGTAACCGACCGACTAGAAGATATACTGCCTAAAACGCTCCCACCCCTTCTAAGTCGAAACGTAGATGAAGACATACCGGTCCTGTGCGTTAACCAGTAAGCTCCAGCGAAGCTAAAGTTAACCGAGCATGGGCTGCATGGAGTCACGATATCCAGCGAATATCCAAGATTGCTTTCAATCGTATCAACGAAATTTCCTGAAACCACGATCGGAAAATCAGCAAACTTTAAAGTTTCCCCGCTACTGAAGCGAATCGACCTTGCATAAGAGTAGCCGTTATATTGCGCCGCATTACATCCAGTTTCAACGTCCTCACAGTAATCAAGTGACTGAATAGACATCGGAAAAAATGCCACCTCAGTACCTTGCCCATCTCGATAAACATATGAAGTTGAATCGGTGCGCATCAGTTGCGATCCGTCTATGTTGCCAACCTGGCTGCAGGCACCAATGCCTTGGCAAATAAAGAGCTGGTCAGCGCCACCAAAGTGCACCCGAATGTGGCGCTCATTAGGGTCTCCGATATCGGGCCGAGTCAGAGTCTGATCATCTAAGTAGGTGTTGAGGGTACTGGTAAATCGTCGACCGTTGAAGACCGTTTTGATGTTCAATGCGCTAGCGCCAGGCGCGTTAAAGCCAAAAGGTGAGACGACCGAATACTGACCCGACGCAACATCGACACCGTTTATATCTGGCTTAGGATTGATCACTGGCACATTGGCTCCAGACGCGTCCTGAGCCATAAGATCACAACCTGAAGAGATTGCACAATAAAATATAGCAATAAACAGGCAATTGCACAAAATTCTATGCCACCTATTCTTCTCTGCGCAATATCTCTGAGCTTGAAAGACCGCATCTAACGAAGATGGGTAGGATTCAACCATGTCCCCTGAAGCGAAACGCCTAAAAACCCCTGTTAACATTCGAAATCTCGCGAAAAATAGATGAAAAACCCGAGCTCAATTGACTTCGCCAAGAGAGCTGCCGAACCCACGTTGCTCACCATTAAAAATGCTGGAGCCAGATATAGCCACATTCGCGCGGTCGCCGACCGCATCCTGGTTGCAACTCGAAGGGACACCACCATTCGCCGCTGAGGTGCGCCACGCCTGCGCCATCAGTCCCATCGCATTGCAAATGTTGGCCACCCCGTCACTCAGCTGGCCTCGCGTTGATACCCCCCCCGCCAACATGCTTGCGCGCCCAAGTCCCAAGCCGCTTCTCAGCATATTGCCCCCATAACGCTCAGATTTATTGTTAGAGCCCCGCATTTGCAAGAATCGAGCCATTATGCTGAATGCTGCTTTCGACGAATTCAACCTTGGAAGCACAACACAGAACCAGCAAGTAGTCTATCATCAAAAACATCCATTTTGAATTGATCGGTAAATTTTCTCCATTCGTGTTGGCTGTTCTGCAAAGTTATCGGAGTATAGAGCGTTTCTAAGAGGCTGTTTGGAAAATCGCCTGAAGGGGTTGCGCTGAGGTTAGCAGTCTGATTCATGCTCTGTATGTGGACGCAGCAGATGTGCCGCTTGCGTCCGACAACCTCCTTTGCCGCGTCAAACCCGCGCGTATCTGCCGATGGCGCCTTGACCGACTGGCTGCCGATCACCGCAGCGTTCGGACTTGCCTCGCGCCCTTGACGCTCACGATCCAGCATCAACTCGATGTCATGGATCGTCTGGAACAGGAATCTGCGCGCCAATTCACGAAACCAGCCATAGACCGTTTGCCGCGCCCCGAAATGGATCGGCAGCATGCGCCAGCCACAGCCCGATCGAACAAGATAGCGCACCGCGTTGATCACTTCGCGAAAGTCCACCTCGCGTGGACGGCCCCTGCGCCCCGGCTTGGGCATCAACGGTGCCAGGCGATCCCATTCCTCATCGGTCAGGTCACTGGGGTAGCGTTTTGTCTTCTTGGCAATCCGGGCCATCCGCCCTCGGCTCGCCGTGGATACTGACGGCCGGTTGCTTATGGTCAACCTCACCACCGCAGACATTTCGGACAGCGCAGGTGCCCAGACCATCCTCGATGGCATTCGGAGGCGATGGCCATGGATCAAGCATCTGTTTGCCGATGGCGCCTATGACCGTCTCAAGCTCATGGACAAGGCCAGCTATCTGGATTTCGTCATCGAGGTCATCCGCCGCAGCGATCAGCAGCAAGGCTTCAAGGTGCTGCCACGACGATGGGTCGTCGAGCGGACTTTTGGCTGGATGATCCGGTGGCGCCGATTGGTCCGCGACTACGAGAAGCGCATCGATGTCTCACAGGCCATGATCCTCGTCGCCATGGGCGGAAATCTCCTACGACGAAACGCTCATCCCTGATTTTCCAAACGGACTCTTATTCATCCTGCTGGCTGGGTTGGAGGCCAGCATGGATGGCCAGAGCTTTATCTCAAGATTTGCGTGACCGGGTCGTTGCGGCGACTGACGATGATATGAGTTGCCGAGCAGCAGCGGCTCTTTTGGGGGTTGGCGTTGCTACGGCGGTTCGCCGGCGGCGAATGGCGCGCGAGCATGGTCAGGCGATTGTGGGCAAGCCGAGCGGCGATCAATGCTCGTCGAAGACCGATATTCACGCTGACCGGATTATGGCGATGCTGGTCGAGAACGGCGATATCACGCTGGCGGAGAATCAGTCGGGCCACGCCGCGCAAGGCGTTCACATCGGGATCGGCACACTGTGGCGGTTCTTTGATCGCCGCGGCATCGCGCGCAAAAAAGACCGCGCATGCGATCGAGCAAGACCGTCCCGACATCTTGAGGCACCGTCAGGCGTGGTTCGACGGTCAGCTCGATCTCGATCCCGAGCGCCTGGTCTTCATCGACGAGACTTGGACCGCGACCAGTATCGCCCGCATTCACGGGCGGTGCGCCAAGAGCGACCGGCCCCTTCTCTTCAATCCAACTCGCTGGCTTCTCCAGCTTGAGGGTCAGCCTCAATGGTAACTCGTGAGAGCAAGGTCAGTCATTGATCGCCTAAGGCGATCCGCATGATAACTCCGAGGTCAGAAGCCGCATTGTAGCGAGAAGAAAATCATCGACAGCAATAGCGCATTTTGGCATAGTAAAGGCACGGTCCGAGATCGTCGTTTTGATGCGCAGGGAACCGGGCGTGGGAATATGAATAGCGGAAGAATATTAAATTTTGCTATCAAATACATATACTTAACTTCGTCAAACCTCCGTCTCCGCCACCTACTAATCCCACAACATCGCTGATCAGCTCCGACAGTCCAGCTTTCCTGCGGGGTTCGCTAGAGATTCGGATCCTCACGTTTCCCACGTCGTCCAGACCGACATTTTTGCCAATGTGGGAACAAATTTTATGATCAGCTCCATGGGCACGACTTCGAACACTGGCCCGAAGGCTCAGGGTCAGCCCAGCCGCCGTGTCAGTTTTGGCGACGGCCTCTTTCGCTGCGATAGGCCGGGAGGAACCAGCAGCTGGGTCTGCCGGGTGCAGCACAAGGGCCACCTGAGAGATTTCGGCCTGGGCAGCTGCAAGACGGTCGGGCTGGAGGAAACGCGCGAGCGGGCGCTGGTTGTGCGCCGTCAGGTCGAACAGGGCTATGACCCGCAGTTCGAGCGGCGCAAGGTCGAAGCGGCGCCCAACTTCAAGGACGCGGCGCAGAAGGTTTTCGACATTCGTTCGAAGACCTGACGCAATGGAAAGCACCATGGGCAGTGGATGCGCACCATGGAACCGCAAATTTCCGCAATGTTGTCGATCGCGATGCCAGCGGCGGCAAAAAGCCGAACCTCACTGTCTCGCCAGCGCGGCACCGCGAGCTTGCAAGACGAAATGGGCAGCGCCATTCCTGAAAACTCCTGAACGAGCGCGGCGGCGTTGTCCCAGCCAAGGATTTCCATCAGCCGGTGGTTCGACCGTAGGCGCTTGGGAATGTAGACCCAGCCGGACTTGCAACGGTGCCCGCCGCGCTCCCACTGCAGGACTTGCCTCGCGAGATACAGGGCTTTTTCTCGGTCGATCACGCAAGCGATTTGCCGGACGTTTTCGGGAAGGTCGAAATTTCCGCCAGCCACCTCAAGCGGACCCCATATTGACGGCGTCGGCCTTCGCCAAATGGGCGCGGGCGCGCTTGCCGGGGGAGGCCTGTGGCAGCTTGCGGCGTGGCGCGCCCGCCCGGCTGCGGCCCGTCGACGACGGTCAATGATCCCCGCGCTCGGTCAGAGGAGGTAGCACTCGCAATCGCTGTTGTCGCGATCGCTGCCGACCCCTGCGCTACGGAGGCAAAGCGAGTGCTGCCGCATCATTCCAACACGCTCCCAGTTGCATGCTTGACAAGCCATGGAAAACTGACATGGTAGCGCTATCAGTCGCTATAAGGCTATTCTATGGAGGGGAATTTGCAGGAACTTCGTTCGGCGCTGCCTGACGATTGGGAGACGGGTGTCTTCTTGGGGCGGATGCTCGGTGAAGCAGGACCAAGCCCCATCCTTATCGTGCGGGGCGAATTGTACGACATGGCGCAAGTGGCCCCCACCTGCGCCGCCCTGGTCGAACGCGGCGATTTTACCGCATCGGGCGGCCGCCATCTCGGCCGCTATATTCCCGACGAGACAAGGCTGCTTAGCCCGCTTGACTTGCAGTGCATCAAGGCCTGCGGCGTCACCTTCGCGGTCTCGGCGATCGAGCGCGTCATCGAGGAACGCGCGCGCGGTGACTGGAGCGTGGCGGCTGCCATTCGCGAGCGTCTGGAAGCCTCCGTCGGTGGGTCGATCCTTGCGGTTGTTCCGGCGAGCGCCGAAGCAGCTGCGCTCAAGCAGGCGCTGATCGAGGATGGGCTGTGGTCGCAATATCTGGAGGTCGCGATCGGTCCGGATGCCGAGGTCTTCACCAAAGCGCCGGTGCTGGCATCGGTAGGCGGCGACGCTGAAATCGGCATCCGCTCCGATTCCAACTGGAACAATCCTGAGCCAGAGATTGCCCTGCTGGTGAACAGTGGCGGTACGGCCATAGGCGCGACGCTCGGCAATGATGTGAACCTTCGCGACTTTGAAGGGCGTTCTGCCCTGTTGCTCGGCAAGGCCAAGGACAACAACGCCTCGTGCGCGCTGGGCCCTTGTGTCCGCATTTTCGACGACAGCTTTTCTATCGATGACGTTCGCGAAGCAGACATACGCCTGACCATCGCAGGCACCGATGGCTATGTGCTCAAGGGTGAGAGCAACATGCGCGAGATCAGTCGGGATCCACTTGATCTGGTTGACCAGACGTTGAGCGAACACCAGTATCCGGACGGCTTTGCCCTTTTTCTGGGCACACTGTTCGCACCGGTTCAGGATCGCGACGAGCCAGGCCGGGGCTTTACCCACAAAGTTGGCGATGTGGTTGCCATCGAGAACATGAAGCTTGGGCGGCTCGTCAACCGCGTGGTGACATCGAGGGACGCCGAGCCGTGGCGCATGGGCATCGGTGCGCTGATGGCAAACTTGGCGGGTCGTGGCCTGTTGCGGGGGCCGGCATGACGGTCCAGGCATGCATCAGCGCGCAAAGCCGCACCGCAATCTATCCAAGCCTTGCCGGCAAGCGAGTGCTTGTGACTGGCGGCGCCAGCGGAATTGGCGCGGCGCTGGTCGAACGGTTTGCTGAACAGGGTGCAAGGATCGTTTTTCTGGATGTCGACAATGCTGCCGGCGAAGCATTGGCCGCGCAGCTGCCGGAGGCATCCTACCACCATTGCGACCTGCGCGAGATCGGGCCGCTTCGGGCCTGTCTGGCCGATGTGCAGAGCCAGCTCGGCGGGATCGACATCTTGCTGAACAATGCCGCCAATGATGACCGCCACAGCATAATGGATGTCACGCCGGAATATTGGGAGGAACGGATGGCGACCAACTTGCGCCACCTGTTCTTCGCCGCCCAGGCTGTGGTGCCATCCATGCGCAAGGCGGGGGGCGGCGCGATCATCAATTTCGGATCCATCAGCTGGCATCTCGGTCTTTCGGAGCTTGTGCTGTACCAGACCGCCAAGGCAGCCATCGAGGGCATGACGCGCGGCCTGGCTCGCGAGCTGGGGCGCGACAATATCCGCGTGACGACAATCGTACCGGGCAATGTGCAGACTCCTCGTCAGCAGAAATGGTATTCGCCGCAAGCCGAAGCGGAGATCGTCGCAGCCCAGTGTCTCAACCAGCGCATTCAACCGGCCGATGTGGCAGCGCTGGCGCTCTTCCTCGCATCGGATGACGGACGGATGTGCACCGGGCACGAGTATTTTGTCGATGCCGGATGGCGCTGAGATGACCTTGTCCTCCGTCCTGCCTGTCGCTGCCACACTCGGCGAAGGGCCAGTCTGGAGCGATGGCAGGCTGTGGTTTGTCGACATCAAGGCGGCGCGGGTGCATTGCTTCTGCCCTGAGGATGGCAGCAGTCGGCATTGGGACGCGCCCGACCAGATCGGGTGGGTGCTGCCTTCCGTCCGCGGAGACATGATCGCCGGGGTAAAGTCAGGGTTGCACCGGTTTGACCCCGCAAGCGGGCAGTTTTCGCTTCTGCACGATCCGGAGCCACGCTTGCCCGGCAATCGGCTGAACGATGCCGCTACCGACAAAGCCGGCAGGCTTTGGTTCGGCAGCATGGATGACGGTGAAACCCGGATGACAGGCAGGCTGTACCGCTGTGAAGCGGGCGCGTGCCGCGATACCGGATTGCCCCCCGTTACCATCACCAATGGCCCCGCCGTCACGGCAGACGGGCAAACCCTGTACCACACCGACACCCTGGGCAAGACCATCTGGACGGTGCCGATCCACCCGGATGGCACGCTGGGTGAGCCGGTCCGGCATATCGTCATCGAGGACGGTGCGGGCTATCCCGACGGATCGGTGATCGACGCGGAAAACTGCCTGTGGGTCGCACTTTTCAGCGGCTGGGGCGTGCGACGTTATGACCCGTCGGGCCGGTTGATGCATGTGGAGCGCTTTCCCGTGGCCAATGTCACCAAGATCGCATTCGGCGGCGACAATCTGGCGACCGCCTATGCAACGACGGCGCGAAAGGGGCTTGACCGAAGCGCGCTCGAGGCACAGCCGCTGGCGGGCAATCTGTTTGCATTCGACCCGAGAGTGACGGGGCTGCCGGTGGTGCCCGCAGGCATATAAGAACAAGAGAATTTCAAGGAGCAGGTAAGAATGGCGACTGTAGCGCAGCCACGCGAGGGGCAGGTCAATATCGGGTTCATCATCGCAATCGTCGCCGTGGCAACGATCGGCGGCTTCATGTTCGGCTATGATTCAGGCGTCATCAACGGGACCCAGAAGGGGCTTGAAAGCGCGTTCGACCTGGGCAAGTTCGGCATCGGAGTGAATGTCGGCGCGATCCTGGTCGGCTCGGCCATCGGCGCGTTCGGAGCGGGGCGGATGGCAGACCGCATCGGTCGGCGTGGCGTGATGCTGCTGTCGGCACTGCTGTTCCTGGCGAGCGCGCTGCTCGCCGGTGCCGCATCGTCGTCGATCATCTTCATCATTGCACGCATCATCGGCGGTCTGGGGGTTGGCGCAGCGAGCGTCATCTCGCCGGTCTACATTTCCGAGGTAACGCCTGCGAACATCCGCGGCCGGCTGTCGAGCGTGCAGCAGGTGATGATCATTACCGGACTGACCGGTGCCTTTGTCGCCAACTTTGCCCTGGCCCGATATGCAGGCGGTTCGACAGCAGAATTCTGGATGGGCTATCCGGCCTGGCGCTGGATGTTCTGGCTGCAGGCAGTACCTGCCGCAATCTACGGTGCTGCGCTTCTGGTCATTCCGGAAAGCCCGCGATATCTGGTTGCGCGCGGCCGTGAGACGGACGCGCATGCGGTGCTGGCACGGCTGTTCGGAGCGGCAGAAGCGGATCGCAAGGTCGTCGAGATCCGCAACAGCCTTGCCGCCGACCAGCACCGCGCGCGCCTGTCCGACCTGGTCGACAAAGCGTCTGGCAAAGTCCGTCCCATCGTCTGGACCGGTATCGGCCTGGCGATCTTCCAGCAGTTTGTCGGCATCAACGTGGTGTTCTATTACGGGGCGGCGCTGTGGGAGGCGGTCGGATTCTCCGAAGACTATGCGCTGCAGACCAACATTCTTTCGGGCGTCCTTTCGATCGGCGCGTGTCTGGCCACCATCTTGCTGGTAGACCGCATCGGTCGCAAGCCATTGCTGCTGATCGGCTCTGCCGGCATGGCGGTGACGCTCGCCGTTGTCGCCTATGCGTTTTCGACCGCCGTCACCGGTGCGGATGGCAGCGTTTCGCTGCCTGGCAACAATGGCGTCGTCGCGCTGGTTTCAGCCAATCTTTACGTGATCTTCTTCAACCTCAGCTGGGGACCGATCATGTGGGTCATGCTGGGTGAAATGTTCCCCAACCAGATCCGCGGGTCGGGCCTGGCAGTGGCCGGTTTTGCGCAGTGGATCGCCAATGCCGCCATATCGGTGAGTTTCCCGTCGCTGGCCGCCTCACCCGGGCTTGCCGTCACCTATATGGGCTATGCCCTTTTTGCGGGGATTTCGTTCTTCTTCGTCCGCAAGATGGTGGTCGAAACCCGTGGCATCGAGCTGGAAGACATGGCCGGCTGATGGCCTTGCGGTCAGCGCGGCTTGCGCACCGTCGGACGGCGGCGCGGGGCCGCGTCCGACTGTCTGCGGATCAGCTCGTAATCTGCAAGGATGTTGGGACAGTCCACGCTGCTCGCCTGGCTCTCGCGGATCTTGCGGACCAGCAGTTCGATGGCCTGGCGCGACATTTCCAGCACCGGCTGGCGGATGGTGGTCAGTTCGGGCCAGATGGTGGTCGCCAGCGCGGTGTCGTCAAACCCGCAAACCGTCAGGTCGCCCGGCACATCCAGGCCTTGACGGTGCGCGATGGCGACCGTCGCCGCTGCCATGTCGTCGTTGGCCGCAAATATCGCTGTCGGCGGGTTTTCCAGAGACAAGAGCTGTTCTGCTGCATCCAGGCCAGAGCGATAGGTGAACATGCCCTCTGCCACCAGTTCATCCGCGAACGCGAGTCCAGCTTCCAGCATCGCGGCACGATAGCCTTCCAGCCGTTCGGCACTGGCGGTCTGGTTCGGATTGCCGGAGATAAAGCCGATGCGCACATGGCCAAGCTGCACCAGATGCCGGGTCATGTCCTCCGCCGCGCGGCGATCGTCGATCCTCACCGACATCGCCCAATCCGGCGCCCGGCCGGTGGCGACCGCCACCACCGGGATGCCCCGGTCTTCCAGCGCGGTCAGAATCGGCATGGAATCGCTGAGCGGTGGTGGCAGGACCACGCCGTCGATGCGACCGCGCAACAGATGGTCCACGGCCGCCTCGCCGCCCCGGTCCTCATCACATTTCTCGACAACGAGATGGACGTTGCTGCGGCTGGCCTGATCGAGACTGCCGACCAGAAACTCGCTCAGATAGGCGAACGACGGGTTCGAGTGGAGCAATCCGATGCGGATGTCATCCCCGCCCGCCAAGGTCCGTGCTGCAGCATTGGGAGCATAATTGAGAGCCGCGATCGCCTCTTCCACCTTGCGTCTGGTCTCTGCCCGAACATTGGTTTCGCCATTGATGACGCGGCTTACCGTCATGGGCGACACACCCGCATGCGCCGCCACATCGCTGATCGTGGGAACGTTGCGCTGGCGGCGCGGGCCGCGACTTGCTCTCATGCTTGGTCCTTCGGATCGAAACGGCCCCTGGGCTGGCGGGCCGTTCTGCGCGCAATAACCCCGGTGCTCTTGAAAGGCGAGATATGATCGAACTGCTGCTGGCGCTCGCGCTGCAACCTGTCCCCTATGTCAAGAATCCGAAATACTGGCCGACCCCGGTGATGGACGAAGCCTCTCCCCCGCTGCCACCGTTGAAGCGTGGTGCCGTACTGGTGCTGTCCAAGACGAACGGCTACCGGGATGACGAGCAGATCGTGGCAGCCACCATTGCGATCCAGGAGATTGTCAAGGACGGCGGGCGGGATGTCTTCGCCACGGAGAATGCTGCCGTCATGAACCCGCGCGACCTGGCGCAGTTCAAGGTGGTGGTGCTCAATTCGACCAGCGGCAACATCTTTACCGAGAGCCAGCGCACCGCCTTTCGGCAATGGGTGGAAGGTGGCGGCGGCGTGGTTTTGCTGCACGGAGCGGGCGGCGACCATCATTACGACTGGCCCTGGTATCGCAACGCGCTGCTGGGCGTCCAATTCATCGGGCACACATCCAAGCCCGACCAGTTCCAGCAAGGCGACATCCATGTCACCACGCCGCGGCACAAGGTCATGCGCGGTATCCCGGCAAAATGGACGCGCACCGAAGAATGGTACGCCTTTGACAGGGTGCCGACGGGCCAGAACACCCGCATTGTGGCGACGCTTGACGAGGCCAGCTATCGTCCCGCACCCGAGCAGCGGATGGGCGCAAGCCATCCCATCGTCTGGACCCGGTGCGTGGCGCGGGGGCGATCGATCTTCTCGGCGCTGGGCCATCAAGCGCAAAGCTATGCCGAACCGCTGCATCGCAGGCTCATCGGGAACGCGATCGAATGGGCGGCGGGCAAGCGCTGCTGACGGTTCAATGCGGATTGCCCGGAGCGAACGGAAAGCGCATCTGCTTGTAATGTTCCAGGCTGTGTTCCGGCGCTTTTGATCCCGCTGGCAGGGCAAGACCGTTGATCGACCTCCAGTAAGCCAGGCTCGCATCGCGCCACCACTGCGCCTCTCTGTGCTGCACGGCCAGAAACACGTCAGTCTTGGTCCACCGTTCGGCGTCGATCCTGGGCTTGAGCGTTGCCCATTGTTCGCGCATCGCTGCGACCTCGGCCACTCCGCGATCATAGCGGCGCACCAGTTCCTCCCACAGGGTCTTGCCGTCGGCCATTCGGTAATCCCAGGGCAGATGATGGAACCACAACAACTCCTCTGGCGGCGTGCTGCGCGGATCGGCGTAGCGCCTTGCAATGGACGGGGCATATTGGGCGATCGCATTGCTGCCCGTGCGGGTGCGGTCGAAGCCGATGCCCTGCTTGTCGGCGCGGTGGTAATAGACCGGGTTCCATTCGGGTCGCGCCAGATCGGACACCCAGGGGCCAGGGCCATAATGGTGGCCGGTGGCAAACAGATGGGCCAGGCCCAGCGGGCCGGTATAGTCGACCACCGCCTCGCGCGAGCGCATCATCATGGCGACCACCGTGTCGATGACGACCGGGTCATCGCCAAAGGTCTGTGCCGCCCATTCGCGCGCAAGCGCTTGAGACGAAAGCGCAGGGTCCCAGGCGAGACGACCGAACACATACCAGTTGGCCTGGTTGAACGTGCTGCCTGACCAGTCGCGGTCGCGACCGATATTCGCGACCCCGGCCATGCCGCTGAGCGCCTGGCCATCGGCCTTGTCGGTGATCACCGACGCCACCGTTTCGCCGCGCCTGACGCCGGTCGGTGCATCCAGCACCTCCTCGAACAGCGGCCCCAGATAGGCCAGATGCGTGGCAAAGCCGAGATATTCCTTGGTGATCTGGAATTCGGCAATCAGCGGTGTCTTCGGCATCGCGCCGAACAGCGGGTGAAAGGGTTCGCGTGGCTGAAAGTCGATCGCGCCGTTCTTGACCTGCACCAGCACATTGTCGGCGAACTGGCCGTCTAGCGGCTTGAATTCGGTATAGGCCTGTTTGGCGCGGTCCTCCGGGTCCGTGTCGGCATAGACAAAGGCGCGCCACATGACGATCCCGCCATGCGGCTTGACCGCCGCAGCGAGCATGTTGGCCCCATCGGCATGGCTGGCCCCGTAATCGCGCGGGCCGGGCTGCCCTTCGCTGTTGGCCTTGACCAGAAACCCGCCAAAGTCCGGGATGGCCCGGTAAATCTCGCCCGCCTTGGCCTTCCACCAGGCCGCCACGGCCGGATCGCGCGGATCGGCGGTCTTCAGCCCCCCGATCTCGATCGGGGCAGAAAAGCGCGCCGACAGATAGATCTTGATGCCATAAGGCCGGAAGACTTCCGCCAGCGCCGCCGCCTTGGCGATGTAAGGCGCGGTCAGGCTCTGTGCCTTGGCGTTGACATTGTTGAGCACCGTGCCGTTGATGCCGATCGAGGCATTGGCGCGGGCATAATCGGCATAGCGCGGATGCTTGAAGTCGGGCAGCGTCCACCAGTCCCAGAGCGATTGGCCCGCATAGCCCCGTTCCACGGCGCCATCGAGATTGTCCCAGTGATTGAGGATTCGTAGGCGCGTCTTCGGGACCGAGATCAGCGCGAGATCCGCCGCATCGCCCCCGCTGTTCATGTGCCGCAGCACCGCGAACGCACCGTAGAGGATCGCGATGTCCGTGGCGCCGGTCACCAGGGTCATCTCGCGCCCGCCGATCATGGCACGCTGCACGCGATACCCCTCAAGGCCCAGCGCCTGTCGCTCGATGCCCAGACCCGCCAGCGCCGGATCGTCGGCGCGCGCCAGCAACACCGGACGCGATCCGGCGGGCAAGGCGCGGCGCAACTCCTCGGCCGCAATGCGAAGGGTGGGAGAATCGTCCGACAGCTCGACCGGGACCGGGCTGGTCTGCTCGCGCGCACTGCCCAGCCAGAGCCGATAGCCATCATCCGCAAGCGCGGGCGAAGCCAGGGCGAGCGCTGCGCAGGCCCAGAGCGAACTCAGGCGTCGAATGAGCTTCATTTCCTCTCTCCCTGTCGCCGCACCGATGCGCTGGCGGTTTGCAATGGCATTGACAAGCCTTTGTTGTGCCGTGCATGGTAGCGGTATCACGACAGCAACATCAACAAGAATGTTGCAGCTTGCGGGACGGGAGAGACGGATGAAGCGGACAACGAACAAGGGAGTCAGCGCAACCCGTCGCGACCTGTTCCTGTGGAGCGGCTCGGTATCGCTGCTGGCGATGATGCCGGTGGCGGCCCGGGCGGCCACCCCCATCTATCGCGACCCCACGGCCCCCATCGACCTGCGGGTAGACGATCTTTTGTCGCGCATGACGCTGGACGAAAAGGTCGCGCAGCTGATCACGCTGTCGCGGACCAAGCGCGATGTCATGGACGCAGACCTTGCCTTCGACCCGGCAAAGGCATCCGCCGCCTATCCGCACGGCATCGGCCAGATCGCCCGCCCTTCGGACAAGGGTGGTGCGGCAACGGCCAACAACAACCCGGCGGAAAACACGGGTCGCTGGCGCGCGCCCGCCAACACGATCGCCTTCATCAATGCCGCGCAGAGCTGGGCGCGATCGACGCGGCTGGGCATTCCGATCCTGTTCCACGAGGAATGCCTGCACGGCTATATGGCGCCGACCGCCACCAGCTTTCCGCAGGCGATCGGTCTGGCCAGCACATTTGACCGCAACCTGATGCAGAAGGTCAGCGCCGTGATCGGCCGCGAAATGCGCGCGCATGGCAGTCTCTTGGCGCTGTCGCCCGTGGTCGATATCGCGCGTGATCCACGCTGGGGCCGGATCGAGGAGACCTTTGGCGAAGACCCGTATCTGTGCGGGGAAATGGGCATAGCCGCGGTGCTTGGGCTTCAGGGACGCAGCAAGATTCTGGGCCCTGGCAAGGTTTTTGCGACGCTCAAGCACATGACCGGGCATGGCCAGCCCGAGAGCGGCGAGAATGTCGCCCCTGCCCCGCTCGCCGAGCGTGAGCTGCGTGAACGGTTCTTCCCGCCCTTCCGCAAGATTGTCCGGCGCACCGGCATTGCGGCGGTCATGCCGTCCTATAACGAGATCGATGGCGTGCCGAGCCATGCCAATCGCTGGCTGCTGAACGACATCCTGCGCGGCGAATGGGGTTTTGATGGCCTGATCGTCAGCGATTATGCCGCCATTGGCGAGCTTGCTACGCTGCACCATGTCGCGCCCGATCTGGCGGCGGCCGCTCGGCTGGCGCTGATCGCCGGCGTGGACAGCGACTTGCCCGATGGCGAGGCATACCGCTCGCTGGCGGATCAAGTGCGTGCGGGCAAGGTTCCAATGGCGCTGGTCGATCTTGCCTGCCAACGGATGCTCGCCTTGAAGTTCCGGGCCGGGCTGTTCGAGGCCGGACCGGTCGATGCCCGCGCGGCAGCCACGCTCACCGCAAATGCCGAGGCGCTGGCCCTGGCACGCCGTTCTGCCGAAAAGGCCATCACCCTGCTTACCAACGACGGCACGCTGCCGCTGAAGCCCGGTGCCCAAAAGCGTGTCGCGGTTATCGGCCCCAATGCAGCGATTGCCCGGCTCGGCGGCTATTCCTCGTTACCGACCAATCCGGTGTCACTGCTCGAAGGCGTGAAGACGCGGCTGGAGGGCAAGGCCGAGGTCCTGTTCGCTCAGGGCGTATTCATCACCCAGAGCGAGGACCGTTCCGCAAACGAAATCCTGCTCGCCGACCCGGTGAAGAACCGCCAGCTCATCGCCGAGGCCGCCGAGGTCGCCAAAACCTGCGACGTCATCCTGCTCGCCATCGGCGATACCGAGCAGACGAGCCGCGAAGGCTTTGCCAGGAACCATTTGGGCGATCGCACCAGCCTGGACCTTGTCGGCGAACAGAACGCGCTGTTCCAGGCGATGAAGGCAACCGGCAAGCCTGTCGTCGTGGTCGCGATCAATGGTCGCCCGCCCTCCTGGCCGACCGTGGCCGAGCAGGCCAATGCGCTGCTGGAATGCTGGTATATGGGCCAGCAGGGCGGACACGCGATGGCGGCGGCGCTGTTCGGCGACGTCAATCCCGGCGGCAAGCTGCCAGTCACCGTGGCCCGGCATGTCGGCCAGCTTCCGGTTTTCTATGATGCCAAGCCCTCGGCGCGGCGCGGCTATCTGTTCGACACCACCGACCCGCTTTTCCCCTTCGGCCATGGGCTCAGTTACACCCGGTTCGAGCTCAGCCCACCTCGGCTGTCCGCCGCCCGGATCGGAAAGGGCGCAGACGTCACCGTTTCAGTCGATGTCACGAATGTTGGCAACCGCGAGGGCGACGAGGTCGTCCAGCTCTATATCCGCGATCAGGTCGCCTCGGTGACCCAACCGCTCAAGGTGCTCAAGGGCTTCCAGCGCGTGACGCTGAGGCCCGGCGAGCGCCACACCGTCGAGATCGCGCTCGATGCCGACACCTTCTCAATCTGGAACGACGAAATGCGCGAGGTGGTCGAGCCCGGCCTGTTCGACATCATGACCGGACCGGACAGCCGCAACCTGCAAACCGTCACTCTCGAAATCGTCTGAGGATCACCATGCCCAAGATTGCCGATGCCCGCGTTATCATCACCTGCCCCGGCCGAAACTTTGTCACGCTCAAGATCATCTGCGACGATGGCACCACCGGGCTCGGCGATGCGACACTCAACGGCCGAGAGCTTTCGGTGGCCAGCTATCTCACCGATCATGTCATACCCTGCCTGATCGGCCGCGATGCCCACCGGATCGAGGACATCTGGCAGTATCTCTACAAGGGCGCCTATTGGCGGCGCGGGCCGGTGACCATGAGCGCGATCGCCGCAGTGGATACCGCCCTATGGGACATCAAGGGCAAGATCGCCGGGCTGCCGGTCTATCAGCTTCTAGGCGGCGCCTCGCGCGAGAATGTGATGGTCTATGGCCATGCCAATGGCACGACAATCGAGGACACCATTGCGGTCGCGCTCGATTACCAGCGTCAGGGCTACAAGGCGATCCGCCTGCAATGCGGCGTGCCGGGCATGGCATCGACCTATGGCGTCAGCAAGGATCGCTATTTCTACGAACCCGCCGATGCCGACCTGCCGACCGAGAATGTCTGGAACACCAGCAAATATCTGCGGGTCGTGCCCGAACTGTTCAAGGCCGCGCGCGAAGCGCTGGGCTGGGACGTGCACCTGCTGCACGACATTCATCATCGCCTGACCCCGATCGAGGCCGGACGGCTGGGCAAGGATCTCGAACCCTACAGGCCGTTCTGGATCGAGGACGCCACCCCGGCGGAAAACCAAGAAGCGTTCAGGCTGATCCGGCAGCACACGACCACGCCGCTGGCCGTCGGCGAAATCTTCAATTCGATCCATGATTGCCGTGAGCTGATCCAGAACCAGCTGATCGACTATATCCGCACCACCGTGGTCCATGCTGGCGGAATCACCCATCTTCGCCGCATTGCCTCGCTGGCCGATCTCTACCAGATCCGCACCGGCTGCCACGGCGCGACCGATCTGTCCCCCGTCTGCATGGCGGCTGCGCTGCATTTCGACCTGTCGGTGCCCAATTTCGGCGTGCAGGAATATATGCGGCATACAGACGAAACCGATGCGGTCTTCCCGCATGCCTATACATTCGAAGATGGCGCGATGCATCCCGGCGATGCCCCCGGGCTCGGGGTCGATATCGATGAGGAACTGGCCGCAGGCTTTGAGTACAAACGCGCCTTCCTGCCGGTGAACCGGCTGGAAGACGGCACGATGTACAACTGGTAACCGGTCCCTTGACCGCCGCCCCGCATAGCCCGCCCCCCAAGCCGCGCGGACGCATCCGCTGGGCCATCTGCGCGCTGCTGTTTGCGGCCGTAGTCCTGTCCTATGTCGACCGGCTGGTGCTGGGCGTGCTCAAGCCACAGCTCGAAACGCTCTATGGGTGGACCAATTCGGGCTATGGCGACATCAGCGGCTATTTCCAGGTCTGTTATGGCCTCGGTTTTCTCGCATTCGGGTGGCTGATCGACCGGATCGGGCCGCGCGCCGGCTATATGCTTGCGATGAGCATGTGGACGCTTGGCCACTTTGCGCAGGTGCTGGTCACATCGACCACCGGCTTCGTGATCGCCCGCATACCGCTGGCCTTGGGGGAAGCGGGCACCTTCCCCTCCGCGCTCGCCGCCGCTTCGCAATGGTTCCCCAAGAAGGAGCGCGCGCTGGCGATCGGCATCTTCAATGCCGGTGCCAATGTCGGCGCGATCATCACCCCGCTGCTCGTCTCGTTCATCGTCGTGGGGCTGGCGTTCGACTGGCGCTGGGCGTTCATCGTCACCGGCCTGTTCAACCTGATCTGGCTGTTCGCCTGGTGGCGGTTCTACCGCAATCCCGCCCAGCACCCCAAAATCACGACGGAAGAACGCGCCTGGATCGAAGCGGAACCGGCAGACGATGCCGGGCGCACGGGTTTCCTGAACGTGCTGCGGCATCGCGAGGCCTGGGCCTATATGACCGGACGGTTTCTCATCGATCCGGTCTGGTGGACCTTCCTCTTCTGGCTGCCGGACTTCTTCAACAAGCAATATGGCTATGACCTCAAGAATTTCGGCCCGCCGCTGGTGGCGATCTACATCCTCGCCGATGTCGGGGCCATTATCGGCGGCTGGTACAGTTCGCACCTGCTGAAAAAGGGTGTGGCGACAGGACGCGCCCGCAAGCAGGCCATGCTCGCCTGCGCGTTGTTCGCGCTGCCGGTGATGTTCGCAATCGAGGCGGACAATATCTGGATCGCCGTGCTCTGCATCGGGCTTGCCTGCGCAGCGCATCAGGGTTTCTCCACCAACCTTTTCGCGCTTCCCGGGGATCAGTTCCCGCGCTTTGCCCAAGGGACACTGATCGGCCTGGGCGGGTTTGCCGGGGCATGCGGCGGATTCATTGCCTCGAAATCGCTGGGAGCGCTGCTGGATCGCGTCGGAAGCTACGAGCCCTTCTTCATCGCCTGCGGCATGGCCTATCTGGTCGCGCTGGGCATGTTCCACCTGCTCAATCCGCGCTACGAGGCGGTGCGGATGACCGGCTCCGCCTGATATTCCGGTCTGTCGACCGGTTCGCTTGTAGGGAAAATGGAGACAGGAAAGATGACAGGACGGGCCGTGTCCTTTCTCGCACTCGCGTTGGCAATCGTGCCGCCCGCCGCCGCTGCCAAGACCCCGCCTGCGCCTGTTCGATCGAGCCCTGCCAGGCATAGCTGCCCGTGGAAAGCGGCTTGGGCGTCGGCCCAGATGCTGCCGGACGCCGCAAATGCGCTGCCCGATGGCGCGCTCGCCAACGCCTCGCTGCGCCAGATCATCCGCCCGAGCCTGTCAGGTACCCATTTGCGGGTACGACTGTCCAACGCGTTCGGTACCACACCACTCCGCATTGCGGCTGCAACCCTGGCCCGATCGGCCAGCAATGCCAGCGCCGATATCCTGGTCGAAACGCTCGTGCCGCTGCGTTTTGGAGGAACCGATGGCGCGGTGATCCCGCCCGGTGGCGAATGGTTGAGCGATCCGGTTCCGTGGAACGACAGCGCTTTCCAGGATTTGGCCATTACCTTTCATGTCGTGCAGCATCCCGAGCGCCAGACCTCGCATCCCGGGTCGCGCGCGACATCCTATGTGGTGCAGGGCGATGCGACCCGCATGGCCAGTCTTCCCGGAGCCGTTCCGACCGACCACTGGTACCTGCTGTCAGGGCTCGAAGTGCAAAGCTGCGAAGCGCGAGATGGCATCGTGGTGCTGGGCGATTCCATTACCGACGGGCGCGGATCGACCACCAATGGTAATGACCGCTGGACCGATTTTCTGGCGCGAAGGCTTGCTGGCCGCGCAGCAGTGATCAATCAGGGCATCGGCGGCAATCGGGTGCTGCTCGACGGGCTTGGCCCCAGTGCCATGGCGCGGTTGGACCGCGACGTTCTCGCGCAGCCAGGTATCGGCCACCTGATCGTGCTGGAAGGGATCAACGATATCGGCAATCTGGCGCGCGGTCGCCCGGTCAGCGCAGATGAGCACGCCGCGCTGATCTCGCAGGTGACCGGCGCCTATGCGCAGATCATTGCACGCGCCCATGCCCGGGGCATTCGCGTTCATGGTGCCACCCTGTTGCCCTTCAAGGGCAATGATTTCTACAAGCCGGATGCAGCCAGCGAGGCAGACCGCCAGGCGATCAACCAGTGGATCCGCACCTCCGGGGCATTTGACAGCGTGATTGATTTCGATGCGATCATGCGCGATCCGCTGCGGCCGGGATATCTCAACCCCGCCTATGACACGGGCGATGGCCTGCACCCCAACCCTGCTGGCTTCCGCGCAATGGCAGAGGCCGTGCCTCTCTCGATATTCCAGTAAGCAGCCTATCGGCTAGCATTTCCTGACCCGCGTCAGCGCGACCGGCTTGCCGCGTCCGCGCGCTGCAGCCTGGCCAAAAAAGGGCCGGTCGCGTTGCGACCGGCCCGATGGGGAGAAATGCCTGCCGTGCGCGCCCTCAGAAGCGGCCGCGAACTCCGACCAGAACCTGCATACCCGGATTATACTGGTTGAAGGTCGCGTTCGGGAACTGGAAGAAAGTGCTTTGCGCTTCCTTGGTGATGTTGATCACGTTCAGGACCAGCGTCGGAAGGTAATCGTTGCCAAAGACTTGCGCCAGATCGACATTGCCCGAAAAATCGAGCTGACCAAAGCTGCGGCCAAAGATAGCCGCCTGAGCAATGCCGTTTTGGTTCGGGTTCGACACCTGCGAACCTTCGTTATACGTATAGGTCAACCGGGCCGAGATACCGTTCTTGTCGTAATAGCCGGTCAATGTGTAGGTGGTTGGCGCAACCCCCAGAGCGACCGCCGGAGCACCCACGCCCTCACCCTTTTGCTCAATCAGGGTCAGGTTGCCTTGCACGCCAAAGCCGGTCACGCCGATATGCCGGGTCAGGAAATCAAGCGGCTGGGTCACCTGGAATTCCAGACCATTGACCTTGAGCTTGCCGTCCGAATTGACCTGCTGCTGCACGCTGACGATGACATCACGCAGGGCCTGTCCAGGTGTCGCCCGGGCTGCCAGGGCTTCACGCTGGGTCTGGGTCAGCGAGTCTACGTTGATGCCGAATTGTTCGAAGAAAGAGAACGGGACGTTGGTAATCCCGTTCACCGTGAATCCGGTAATCGACTTGCGGAAAGCTGCAAAGGCGATCACGCCCTCACCGCCCGTGTAGATTTCGACACCCAGATCGATGTTATCCGAAATGAACGGATCAAGATCGGCATTACCCACGTTGCCGATATCGGCCGATGGCTGGATGAAGCTGGCTCCGGGCAGCAGCGCATTCGGGTCCGGCCTGGTCATGGTCCGCGAGATCGAGGCACGCACCACTGCCGTGTCGCCGATGTCGAAGGCAGCGCTCGCCGATGGCAGGAAGTTCGAATATTTGTTGTTGCTGCGCGGGAACGTGATGATGTTGGGGAAGCGTCCGCCATCGGCAATGGGCGGTGCACCGACGGGATTGTTGCGCGGGTCGGGAACGCTGACCCGTCCGCCGACGATCTGCTCGGTATGGACATAGCGGACACCGCCGTTGAGGCGCAGGCGGTTATCGCCAATATCGAACACGCCATTGGCCTCGACGAACGCGCCGGTCACCTTTTCGCGGATCAGACCACCATTGGCGCCGCTGCTGCCCGAACCTACTTCGGTAGCGCCAGCGAGCAGGGCATCATAATTTGTGTCACGCCGGACCTTGTCCCAATCGACCGTGATATAGCCGTTATCGCCGGGCCGCAGATAGCTGGGCACGAGCGCAGTCGGGATGAGCGATCCGGCATAGCGGATCGGCGGTGCACCTGCCGTGGCGTTGGTGCCATAGCCGGGGAAGGTCGGGAAGCCGGCTGGTGCCGCCGTTCCCGGCTGATTGAGGCCGGTACAGGGGGTAGCGCTGGTATTGGGCGACAGCAGGTTGATGTTGATGCCATTGCCGCAAATGAGGTTCTGCCACGCCGCCGTATTGTCGAACGGCGTGATGCGGCGCTTGGTATCGTCATAGGCACCGCCGATACGGACGCTGAAGCGGGACTCGTCGCCGAACAGCAGGCTGCCCCGAACACCCTTGGTTTCGGTCTCACGCTCCTCGCCGTTCAGATTGACGCGGCCGCCGCCATCCCAGCCGAAATTCGCCGGATTGTTCAGATCGAAGCTGGACTGGATCTGGGGAATGCCGCCATCATTCTTGTAGGTGACGGTCAGGCCGCTGTTGGGCGGGGTGATGACCAGGAAGGTCGGGCTTTCACGGCGAAAGTTGCTCTTCGTGTAATTGGCCTGCAGGTCGCCCCTGATCCAGTCGTTGAGCTTGAACTCGATGCCGGGGTTGATGCCGAAATAATCCTGCGTGTCCTTGTAGGGACGGTATTCGAGGAAGAACTGCGAGTTCGCAAAGGTACCGCCGGTCACCGTACAACCGGCAGCACAGTCGGCCTTGTCATAAGTCGTGTTGATCGGGATCACCGCGCCGTTGCGACCGACCCAGTTCATTGCCGTGCGCGTGAATTCGGTGTCGCGCTGGGCGTACATGCCATCGAGATAGAAATTGAAATTGTCGCTGGGGCGCCATTCGATCGACACGAGACCGTTATAGCGCTCGCGGAAGCCGATTTCGGTGCGCGGACGCCCGAGGCGCGGGATGATGCCGTTGTCGATCTGATCAATCGTCGCGCCAGGGTTGAGAGCAAGCAGCAGCGCCTGATCGATGGTCGCCCCAGGCGTCAGTCCGTTGCCTGCCCGTGACGGCACGGTCGCAGGTATGGTGAAATTGCCGCCGCCGGTGGCGTTGCGCGTGCCGCTGGTCCGCTGCGCCGCGGTGAGATTGGGATTGGTCCAGCCGATGGTCTCGAAGCCGTCAACGCGGAAATTGTTGCGGACAGCGGCCCCGCCGACGAGAATGCCGAAATCGCCAAACGTGGCGCTTGCGACGAGATGGCCGCGATAGCCCCATTTGTCCGCGATATCCACCTTCGAACCCTGCAGGCCATAGCTGATATAGGGCTTGGGATTATCGAACGGGCGCGCAGCCCGCAGATTGATGGTGCCAGCCGCGCCGCCTTCCAGCAGGCTCGCCGTGGGCGACTTGCTAACGGTCAACTGAGTGAACAATTCGGTCGGAATGAGGTCCAGATCGACCTCGCGATTGGTGCTTTGCGCATCGAAACGCACCGAAGCAATGGCCACAGGCGCACCGTTCAGCAGCACGCGGGTGAAGTTCGTTCCGAGGCCGCGAATGGCCACCGACGAACCTTCGCCGGTCACTTCGCGCGCGATCGTGATACCAGGAATGCGGTTCAGTGATTCGGCGATGTTGGTATCGGGGAACTTGCCGATATCTTCGGCGAAGATGGAGTCGGTGAAGCCGACCGAGTTGCGCTTGGCCAATGTCTGGCTTTCGAGCGATGCACGGAAACCGGTGACGACAATGTCGCCCTCGGAAACGTCACCTTCTGTGCTTTCCACGGCACTTTCAGGAGCGTTTGCAGCCGGCGTATTGTCCTCGGCGCTTTGCGCCAACGCGATACCGGGCATGGCAAGCGCAGACGCGGCCACCGCGTTCAAAAGACCTACACGCACTGATTGGATGCGAGCAACCATCTTATCCTCCCCTTGTTCGGCCTTGGCTTCGTGCCACGGTCCACGCTATGGTAGCGCTATCACTCGTACTGATAATACTCAGAGTTATTGCTGTCAAGAGCCTGTCGCATATGCCGACGGACGGCTCCCCCAAATCGCATAGAAGAGGATGAACAGTTCGCAGGCTGCCGTCAGCATGAACGAAGCCTGGAGACCATGAATATCGGCAAGCCAGCCCTGAACGACGACCAGTGCTCCGCCAGCAATCGCCATGATCAGCAGACCCGATCCTTCTTCGGTCAACGGCCCCAGCTCCCGGATTCCCAATGTGAAAATCGTCGGAAACATGATCGAATGGAACAGGCCGACAAGGATCAGCGTCCACATGGCTGCCGGCCCCGACAGGAACACCGTCGCCAGCATCAGCATGAAGGCAATGACCGCGAATATCGCCAGCACCGACTCAGCGGCAAAGCGCTGCATCAGGGCAGACCCCGCGAACCGGCCGATCATCATCCCAGCCCAGAGCAGCGTCAGATAGCGACCGGCCTCGGCCTGGGTCAGGCCCACGATCTGAGGCTGGCTAACGAAGTTCACGAACAGGTTGGCTACCCCGATTTCGGCAATCAGATAGACGAGGATCGCAGGAATGCCCCAGACGAGGTTGCGATGCTTCCACAGCGACAGCGCCTTGCGCTCCTCGCGCGATGCGCGGGCGGTTGACGACCCTAAAGCCGGCAAGGGAAAACGGGCAACGATCGCAGCGAGCGCAAACAATGCGAGCGCCACAAGCCCATATGGAAGGATGACCGAATGCGCATCCGCCAGCCGTTCCGCCTCGGTAAGGATCGTCCCCGCCTCAGCGGTTCCTCCCTTTGATCGCCCGAGAATAAGATACGCCCCGAAAAGCGGCGCCAGCATGGTCCCGGCCGAAGTCATTGCCTGCACAAGGTTGAGACGCGATGGTGCCGACTCGGCAGGGCCGATGACAGCGACATAGGGATTCGCCGCCACCTGCAGCAGGGTGATGCCGGCGGCGATGACGAACAGCATGACCAGCGTCACACCATAGGATGGCAGGCTCGCCGCCAGCATCATCCCCAGCGCACCGATCGCCATCACCAGCAGGCCGGTGACCATCGCGCGCTGATAGCCGATCCGCGCGATCAGTCTGGCCGAGGGAATCGAGGCGAGAAAATAGGCGATGAACCAGACCGATTCGATCAGCGTCGTCTGTGTGTAGCTGAGATCAAACACGTTACGCAGGTGCGGCAGCAACGTGTTGTTGATCACCGTGACGAAGCCCCAGATGAAAAACAAGCTGGCCAGTAGCGTCAGTGCGGGCCTGTAACCGCGCCGTTGGTCGCTGGCGTCAGCTGCGATCGGCGCCGCGCGGTGATTGGCTTCCATGGTAACGCTCTCTCCCCCAGCCTTGCTCTTGTGCAGGTGTAATTGTCTGAGTATATACTTGCCCACGAGGCGTCAATCAGAGGCGCTGCAAGGGGGATGCAATCGTGGCGACACATATGCTGAGGCGATCCGGCCTGATCTGCATGGCCCTGTTGCCCTGCAGTCAGGCCTCAGCTGCGACCGCCGAGCGCAGCACTGCAGCAACGCTGGAGGACGGCACGGTGATCGAAGCCGTGACGCTGACCGGCACCAACCGCGTATCGGCGCGGATCATCAGCTATGGCGCGACGCTGCAATCGCTCACTGCACCCGATAGCGCGGGCGAGCTTGCCGATGTGCTGCTGGGGTTCGACGATGCCGCCGATTATGCCCGCCTACCCAGCTATTTCGGCGTGACGGTGGGCCGTTATGCCAACCGGATCGCTGGCGGACGCTTTGCCATCGACGGCAAGAGCTATCAGGTCTCTCAGAACGACAAGGGCAATTCGCTGCACGGCGGCGCGGTCGGCTTCGACAAGCGTCCATGGCGGATCGTGCGCGTCACCCAGGGCCGCCAGGCATCGGTCACGCTGGCATTGACCAGTGCCGATGGCGATCAGGGCTATCCGGGCAAAGTCGAGGCTGTGGTCACCTATAGCCTGGACGACCATGGCGCGCTGACCATCCGCTTCGATGCCAGTACGGATCGCCCGACGGTGATCAACATGACCAATCATGCGATCTTCAACCTGGCCGGCGAAGGTGCGCCGGGCGGCGCGCTGGGGCACCGGCTGACCATTCCCGCGGCGGCCATTACGCCGGTCGATGAGACGCTCATCCCCACCGGGGCGCTGCGCCCCGTGCAGGGAACCGTGTTCGATTTTCGCACCGCAAGGTCGCTCGATCAGGGGATACGCGATGGACGCGATCCGCAGATCGTGCGGGCGCGCGGCTATGACCATAATTTCGCGCTCGACAAGGGGCTCACCCCCCTGCCGCAACTGGCCGCGCGGCTGGAAGATCCGCAATCGGGCCGCATTCTGGAGGTCCTTTCGACCGAGCCGGGCGTGCAGCTCTACACTGGCAATTTCCTCGACGGCTCGGTGATCGGCAAGCGCGGTCATGTCTACCGCATGGGCGACGGCATCGCGCTGGAACCGCAGAAATTCCCCGATGCCCCCAACCGGCCCGACTTCGCTTCAGCCCGGGTCGATCCCGGCCGCCCCTATTCGCATGTCATGATCTATCGCCTGTCGGTTGCGCCCTGACCCTGCGCTGCCTGCCCTTACCGGAGCTTCCTGTCCCAATGTCCGATACGCAACGCCCGAAGCTGCGCAGCCGCGCCTGGTTCGACAATCCCGACAATATCGACATGACCGCACTCTATCTGGAGCGCTATCTCAATTTCGGGCTCAGCCTTGAAGAACTGCAATCGGGCAAGCCGATCATCGGCATCGCGCAGACCGGCAGCGACCTCAGCCCGTGCAACCGGCATCATCTGGTGCTCGCCGAGCGGGTGCGTGAAGGCGTGCGCGAAGCGGGCGGAATCGTCATCGAGTTTCCGGTTCATCCCATCCAAGAAACGGGCAAGCGGCCGACCGCCGCACTGGATCGCAACCTCGCCTATATCGGCCTGGTCGAGATACTCTATGGCTATCCGCTTGATGGCGTCGTCCTGACCATCGGTTGCGACAAGACCACCCCTGCCGCCCTGATGGCGGCGGCGACGGTCAACATCCCCGCCATTGCGCTGTCGGTGGGGCCGATGCTCAACGGCTGGCACAAGGGCGAACGCACCGGATCGGGCACGATCGTGTGGAAGGCGCGGCAGATGCTGGCGGCGGGCGAGATCGACGATGCGCAGTTTATCAAGCTGGTCGCTTCCTCGGCCCCCTCGACCGGCTATTGCAACACGATGGGTACCGCGACGACGATGAACTCGCTGTGCGAAGCGCTCGGCATGTCGCTGCCCGGCTCGGCCGCCATTCCCGCGCCCTATCGCGACCGGCAGGAGGTTGCCTGGCGAACCGGCAGGCGTATCGTCGACATGGTCAGGGAGGACCTGAAACCTTCGGATATCCTGACTCGCCAGGCCTTCAGCAATGCCATCCGCGTCAACAGCGCCATTGGCGGCTCGACCAACGCCCCGATCCATCTCAGCGCCATCGCCCGCCATATGGGCGTCGATCTGCCGATCAAGGACTGGGAGCGCGAGGGGCACAAGATCCCGCTGCTGGTCAATCTGCAACCGGCCGGTGAATATCTGGGCGAGGATTTCTATCGCGCCGGCGGCGTGCCGGCCGTGGTCAACCAGCTGATCGAACAAGGCCTGATCCACGAGGATGCCGTCACCGCGAATGGCCGGACCATCGGCGAGAACTGCCGCGGTGTCGCTATCGAGGACGAGAAGGTCATCCGCCCGTTCGCGCAGCCTCTTGTGCAGGATGCAGGCTTTCTCGTCCTGTCGGGCAATCTCTTCGACGCGGCGGTGATGAAGACCAGCGTCATCTCGCCCGAATTTCGCGCGCGCTATCTGTCCAACCCGGACGATCCCGATGCCTTCGAGGGCCCTGCCGTGGTGTTCGACGGGCCGGAGGATTATCATGCGCGGATCGACGATCCTGCCACCGGGATCACCCCTGAAACCCTGCTGTTCATGCGCGGCGCGGGGCCGATCGGCTATCCGGGTGCGGCCGAAGTCGTGAATATGCGTCCGCCATCCTATCTCATCATTGAAGGCGTCCATGCCCTGCCCTGCATCGGTGATGGGCGGCAATCGGGGACATCGGGTTCGCCCTCGATCCTCAACGCCAGCCCCGAAGCCGCTGCCATGGGCGGGCTGGCGCTGATCCGTACCGGTGACCGGGTGCGGATCGACCTGCGCAACGCCACCGCCAATGTGCTGGTCAGCGACGAGGAACTGGCCGAACGCCGTGCCGCGCTGGAGGCGGCAGGCGGCTTTGCCTATCCCGCATCGCAGACGCCGTGGCAGGAAATCCAGCGCTCGGTCGTCGGCCAGATGAGCAGCGGTGCGATCCTGGAAGGGGCTGAGAAATATCAGCGGATTGCCCAGACGATGGGCCTGCCGCGCGACAACCATTGAGGCACGCGGTCGCGGGCTGGATCAGGCGCGGGGCGGCAGGTCCATGTCAGCCAGCGCCAGATGCAGCAGCTGCGCCATTGCCCGGTGTGCGCCGTCGGGGTCGCTGGCGGCAATCGCCTGGTACACCAGGATATGGTCGGGCAAGGGGTCGCGCGGCAGCGCGCGGGTACGCTGCTTGTACTTGGTGGTCCAGCTGACCGCAGCTCCCACCGAGCTGGCCAGCGCGGCCAGCGCCTCGTTGCCTGCTGCAGCCAGAATGACGCGGTGGAAGCGCTGGTCGGCGGCGCGCCCTTCGCTCACTGCCAGCCCCAGCCGGCCCATGTCGTCGAGTGCCGCCTGCATGGCATCGAGCTGCTCCTGGCTGCGGCGGCGGGCGGCAAAGGCGGCGGCAGCCGGTTCGATCACGCCGCGCAGCTCGAACAGGTCGAGGATGAACTCGGGGTCGGGCTCGCCCTCGAACGTCCACGCCAGAACATCGGGGTCGAGCAGGTTCCAGCGGTGCCGCGCGGTGACCCGCGTGCCTGCCTTGGGGCGGCTTTCGACAAGCCCCTTGGCGGCCAGAATGCGGATCGCCTCGCGATAGGCGGTGCGCGAGATGCCCAGCGCCTCGCTGGCCTCGATCTCTCCGCCGAAGACGTCGCCGGGCTTGCGGATACCGCCGACGATCTCCACGCCGATGTCATGGGCGATTGCCCCGTGGATGCGAGGCGATGCGCTGCGCGCGTCCTCCATGATCCGCCTGCCTTTCGTTCAGTCGTGAAACGCATCCGTAGACGAACGACGCCCGGTTAGGAAGGCATCGGCCACAAGCCGTAGCGGGCTGACATCGACATCGCTGCGCCGCTCGGCGATCAGTCGGGCAAAATGCGCATAGAGCGACGGATATTCCGCTTCGCCTGGCAAGGCCTGCGCTGCGCCATCGATCAGCAGCGTGTTGCCGCCGTCCGCCAGCAGCAGTACCCCGGCATCGGTCTTCACCTCGATGTTCCAGCTCTGCCGCCCGGTCTGTCGCCAGTCGAACGTGGCGCAGATCGGCGCGCCAGCTGACGTCCGCATCGCCAATGTCGCCGCGATCGGCGCCTCACGGTTTTCAGGGAATGCGAGCTGCGCCTCTTCCAGCCGGACCGGACCGGGCACCAGCCGGGTGAGGATGGACAGCGCATTGATGCCGGGATCGAATACGCCCAGGCCACCTGGCTGCCAGATCCAGTCCTGCCCCGGATGCCATTGGCGGACATCCTCTTTCCACTCGATGGCGATGCGTTCAATCGCCTTGTCTGCGAGCCAGGCGCGCGCAGGCTCGACACCTGCGGCAAAGCGCGAGTGCCAGCTGGCGAACAGCGTCACCCGCGCCTGCGCCGCAGCGTCCGCCAGATCCTCGACCTCGGACAAGGTCGCGCCGGGTGGCTTTTCCAGAAAGACATGCTTGCCCGCTGCAATCGCAGCGCGCGCGGCCGCGTGGCGGACCTGAGGCGGCTGGCACAAGGCGACCGCATGCAGGTCTGGCTCGGCCGCCAGCATCGCGTCCAGATCGGCATAGGCTGCGACATCCTCGGCCCGGGCGTTGCGGCTGGCGGTCGCGGCCAGCACGAAATCGGCGCTTTCGGCGATCGCTGGCAGATGCTGGTCGCGCGCGATCTTGCCCAGCCCGACGATGCCGATCCGGATCACAGCGCGGCGATCCTCACCGGTGCATCCACGGCCTGAGCAAGAGTGTTGCTCACCGGAAGCGCGAACGGGGCTGCCGCGATCTCGAACCGGTCGCCTGGGCGAGTCATGAACCCATCGGCGAAAGACAGCGTCGCGGTACCGAAAAAGTGGACATGGACGTCGCCCGGGCGGCGGAAGCCCGCATATTTGAAGTGGTGGTGCTCCAGATTGGCAATGCTGTGCGACATGTTGGCTTCACCCGAGACGAATGGTTTCTGCCAAACCGCCTGCCCGTCGCGCCAGATCGTGCTGGTGCCGCGGATATCGGCGGGCAGATCGCCCAGCAGCAGCTCAGGCCCCAGCGCCGCCGCGCGCAGCTTGGAATGTGCCAGCCACAGATAGTTGCCGCGCTCGGTGATATGGTCGGAAAACTCGTTGCCCAGGGCAAAACCGATCCGCGTCGGCGTTCCATCGGGAGCGATAAGGTAGATCCCGGCGATCTCGGGCTCCTCGCCGCCGTCGAGCGCGAAGCCCGGCATTTCGAGCGGCGCGCCGGGGACCGCCAGGATCGACCCGTCCCCCTTGTAGAACCATTCGGGCTGGACACCCGGCTGGCCATCGGCAGGCTTGCCGCCCTCGACGCCCATCAGAAACATCTTCATCGAATCGGTGGGGTCGGGATTGTCCTGCACCGCGCGGTGCATCGCGTCGCGCCCCTCGGCCGAGCCCAGATGGGTCAGGCCCGTTCCGCTGACCAGCAGATGCGCATCGTCAAGATGGTCGATCGGGCACAGCAGGCGGACGGTCGCCAGATCGATCGGATCGCCCAGCCGGTCGGCGGCATAGTCGGCCAGGCTGGACCCTGCCGCCAGCGCCGCTTGCGCGAGCGCCAGAGAGGTGTCTGCGCCCGTCACCCGATAAGCGGTGCCATCGCGGAACGCGGCGACCCCGCGCGCGCCGTCGTCGAACTGGACGAGGCTGGCGATCACCGCGGCGAGCCTTCGCGCAGACCATCGACCCGCCGAGCGACGCCCCACGGGTTCTCATCGGCAATCCCGCCAGGCAGCAGCGCAGCGGGCAGGTTCTGGAACGCCACGGGGCGCAGGAACCGGTAGATCGCGAGCGTGCCCACCGATGTCGTGCGGCCATCGCTGGTCGCGGGGAACGGCCCGCCATGCACCATCGCATGCGCCACCTCGACCCCGGTCGGCCAGCCGTTGGCGAGCACCCGCCCGACCCTGTCGGCCAGCAACGGCAGCAGCGTACGTGCCGCTTCGACATCTCCGTCGTCGAGCTGCAGCGTGGCGGTCAGCTGGCCTTCCAGGCTGGCGATGACCTTCGCCACCTCGCCCAGATCCCGGCAGCGCACAATGACCGATGAGGAACCGAACACCTCATGGCTCAGCGCGACATCGGCGAGAAACTGTTGCGCGCTGGTCTGGAACAGAGCGGCGACCGCCTGGTTGGCACCGGTCTCGCTCTGGCCGCGCGCGATGGTCTCCACTGCCGCATGGCTTGCCAGCGCAGACACGCCCTTGGCAAAATTGTCGTGGATCGACGGTGACAGCATGGTCTGCGGCGCGCTGCCCTGCATCACTTCGGCTGCGGCGGCCATAAAGGCGTCCAGATCGGCACCCTCGACCGCAACCACCAGCCCGGGATTGGTGCAGAATTGCCCGGCGCCCATGGTCAGCGACTGGACGAAGCCTTCGGCCAGCGCCCGGCCGCGTGCCGCCAGCGCTGCGGGCATCAGGATGACGGGGTTGATGCTCGACATCTCGGCATAGACCGGTATCGGCTCGCTGCGGGCTGCGGCAATCCGCATCAGCGCCAGCCCGCCGCCTCGCGATCCGGTAAAGCCCACCGCCTTGATGCGCGGATCGGCGACCAGCGCCTCGCCCAATGCGTTGGTCTCGCCCGGCAGATATGAGAATACACCTTCGGGCAGACCGCAGGCAGCCACTGCACGCTGGATGGCGCGCGCGACCAGTTCGCCGGTGCCAGGATGCGCCGGGTGGCCCTTGACCACCACCGGGCAGCCTGCGGCTAATGCCGAGGCGGTGTCACCACCAGCGACCGAGAAGGCGAGCGGGAAATTCGAGGCTCCGAACACCGCGACCGGACCGACCGCGATGTTCATCCGGCGCAGGTCTGGCCGGGGCAGCGGCGCGCGGTCAGGCATCGCCGGGTCGATCGTCGCATCAAGCCAGTCGCCCTGGCGGACGACCTTGGCGAACAGGCGAAGCTGCCCGGTGGTGCGCCCGCGCTCGCCTTCGAGCCGGGCACGCGGCAGCCCGCTTTCCTGCATCGCGCGGACGATCAGGTCATCGCTGATGCCTTCGATTTCGCTGGCGATCGCTTCGAGGAAGCTGGCGCGGCTCTCCGGATCGCTGGCGCCAAAGACGGGCGCCGCCCCAGCTGCCAGCGCGCAGGCCTCGGCCACATCCTCGGCGGTGGCGGACGAAAAATCGGGCGACAGCGCCTGCCCGCTGACCGGATCCTGGCTCTGGAATCGGGCTGCCGCCTGGCGTGCCTCGCTGCCGACAAGCATCGCACCATCAATCATCACCACATCTCCGAAAAATTAATTACTCAGACATAATAGGGCGTCCCGCGCCTGTTCTCAAGCGCGGGTTCGGTCCCTTTTCGAGCGCCATCGGCTCAGATGAAGCGGTTGATCAGGTTCTCGATCCGCTCCTGCCGGCCCGAGCGCGGCTTGGGATCGAGGTTGCTGCTGACCGCCAGATCGGCGATTCCAGCCAGGTCCAGCCCGGCGATTGCCTGTCCGAAGTCGCCGTCCCATCCGGCATAACGCTCGGCCTTGATCGCATCGATCCGGCCATCCTCGATCAACGCGGCGGCATTGAGCAGCCCGCGCGCCACGGTGTCGATGCCGCCGATATGGCCATAGAACAGGTCGACCGCGTCCATCGACTGGCGGCGAACCTTGGCATCGAAATTGAAGCCGCCAGTGGTGAAGCCGCCCGCGCGCAGGATCTCGACCATCGCCAGGGTCAGTTCCTCGACCGAATTGGGGAACTGGTCGGTATCCCAGCCATTCTGGTGATCGCCGCGGTTGGCGTCGATCGACCCGAAAATGCCGAGCGCGCTCGCCATCGCGATCTCGTGCTCGAACGTATGCCCGGCGAGCGTCGCGTGGTTGGCCTCGATATTGACCTTGACCTCGTTCTCCAACCCATAGCGCTTGAGGAAGCCGTAGACGGTCGCGCTGTCGAAATCATATTGATGCTTGGTCGGCTCGTGCGGCTTGGGCTCGATCAGGATGGTGCCGCCAAAGCCGATCTTGTGCTTGTGGTCGACCACCAGGTTGAGGAACCGGCCCAGATTGTCGAGCTCGCGGCCCAGATTGGTGTTGAGCAGCGTCTCATAGCCTTCGCGCCCGCCCCACAGCACATAGTTCGCGCCGCCCAGCCGGTGGGTCGCTTCGAGCGCATCGCGCACCTGCATCGCACCGAAGGCGAACACCTCCGGATCGGGATTGGTCGCGCCGCCGGCAGCAAAGCGCGGGTTGCCGAACAGGTTGGCGGTGCCCCAGAGCAGTTTGCGGCCAGAGCTCGCCTGCAGGCGTTCGAGATCATCCACGGCCTCGGCGAAATTGGCGCGATGCTCGGCGATATTGTGCGCGTCGGCCATCACGTCGACATCGTGGAAGCAGTAATAGGGGATATCGAGCCGGGTGAAGAAGTCGAACGCTGCCGCGCGCTTGGCGGCAGACGCCGGGCCATCATTGGCACCGCGATGCCATGGCCGATCGAACGTGCCCGCGCCGAACACGTCCGAGCCCGGCCAGCAGAAGGTGTGCCAGAAGCAGGCGGCAAAACGCAGATGGTCTTCCATCCGCTTGCCGAGCACCACCCGGTCCTTGTCGTAATAGCGATAGGCCAGTTCGTTGTCGGTCTCGGTGCCTTCGAAGCGGATGGTGGGAATGTCGGCGAAATAGTCGGTCATGGGACAGGTCCAGTCAGTTTAACGGGGAACTCATGATTGCGGGGGGTGATGCGCGGATAGGCAGCGCGAAAGGCGGCATGCTTGGGTGCGAGCCGGTCGGCGATGTCCGCATCGGGGTGGAGTGTATGCGCGACCGGCGGGGCGGCGCAGATGTCTGCGGGCGATCCGCCATCGACGGCGAGCTGCGCCAGCCGCGCTGCGCCCAGCGCCGGGCCGACTTCGCCGCCCTTGAGATAGACCAGTTCGACGCCGAGCACGGCGGACAGGGTTTCCCCCCAATAGCGCGAGCGCGCGCCGCCGCCGATCACCGACAGCCGCTCCACATGGGTGCCCGCATCGCTCAGCGCGTCGAGCCCATCGGCGAGCGCGAACGCCACGCCTTCGAGCACCGCCTGCGCCAACCGTTCGGGCGTGGTGTCATGGTCGAGCCCCAGAAAGCCGCCGCGCACCTCGGCATCGTTGTGCGGGGTGCGTTCGCCCGAGAGATAGGGCAGAAAGATCTCGGGCCCGCTGGCAGGGCCGGTGCTTTCGGCGCGCGCGAAAAGGTCGGCCGCGCCCGCAGCCCCGGTCAGCCGCGCGACCCAGTCGATGCACGAGGCGGCCGACAAATGCACCGACATCTGGTGCCACAGCCCCGGCAGGCAATGGCAGAAGGCATGGACCGCGCGCGCCGGATTGGGGCGGAAGGCGTCGGTGGCGACGAAGATCACTCCTGACGTGCCGAGCGACAGCAAGGCATCGCCATTGCGCACCACGCCGACTCCCGCCGCGCCTGCTGCATTGTCGCTGCCGCCGCCCGCCACGGGCACCACGCCCATGCCCCAGAGCTCGGCGACTTCGGCGCGCAGCGTGCCGGAGACGTCTGTTCCTTCGACCAGCCGCGGCATGTGGGACACATCCAGCCCGGTTGCCGCAAGCAGCGCAGGGCTCCACTCGCGCCGCGCGACATCGAGCCACAAGGTGCCCGCCGCATCCGACATGTCGGAGGCCTTTTCGCCGGTCATCTGCAGCCGGATATAATCCTTGGGCAGCAGCACGGTGCGCGTCCGCGCGAATACATCGGGTTCGTGGTTGGCGACCCAGCGCAGCTTGGGGGCGGTAAAGCCTGGCATCGCGATATTGCCCGAGATTGCGCGCAGATCGGGCTCGCGCGTCTCCAGTTCGCCGCATTCGGCAAACGAGCGGCCGTCGTTCCACAGGATCGCGGGGCGCAACGGCTGGTCGTCAGCCCCCAGCAAGGTCGCGCCGTGCATCTGCCCAGCGAGGCCAACGCCGCGCACCGAGCGGCGCACCGCCGGATCGATCGCACGGACAGCCGCGGTCGTCGCCTGCCACCAGGCGTCGGGGTCCTGTTCGGACCACAAGGATTGCGGCCGCTGGACGCTGAGCGCGGCGGTGCCCTGCGCCACCACCGCGCCATGCTCGTCGAGCACCACCGCCTTGACCCCCGAGGTGCCGATATCGATGCCCAGGAACATCGCGGTTACTTCACCATCGGCTTGATGGTCCTGATCGAGCCGTCAGGATTGTAGAACAGCTCGGTCACCTTGACGTTGCGCAGCCGGGTGGTGCCGGACAGCTGGGTATCCGCATAGAACAGCCACCAGCGGCCATCCCATTCGACAATCGAATGGTGCGACGTCCAGCCTTCGACCGGTTCCAGGATGCGGCCCTGATAGGTGAACGGACCATAAGGCGAGTCTCCGGTCGCATAGACGAGGTAATGCGTGTCACCGGTCGAGTAGCTGAAATAGTATTTGCCGTTGTACTTGTGCATCCACGATGCCTCGAAGAAGCGGCGATCGGTGTTGCCGCCGAGGATCGGCTTGCCCGCCTTGTCGAGGATCACCAGATCGCGCGGCTTTTCCGAAAACTCCATCATGTCGTCGGCCATCGCCGCCACCTTGGGGGCGAGCGCGGGCTTGTCGGGCGCCTTGAGATCGGTCTTCGAACCGTTGGGATCGTACGTGCCGGTGGTGTTGCGCTGCAGCTGCCCGCCCCAGATGCCGCCGAAATACATATAGGACTTGCCGTCATCGTCGGTGAACACGGCAGGGTCGATCGAGAAGCTGCCCTTGATCGGCTGCGGCGCCGCCTTGAACGGGCCCACAGGCGATTTGGAAGTCGCGACGCCGATGCGGAACGCGCCCTGCTTGTCCTTCGCTGGAAAGTAGAGGAAATAGGTGCCGTTCTTGCGCGCGGCATCGGGCGCCCACATCTGTTTTTCCGCCCAGGGCACATCCTTGACGTCGAGCGCCACCGGGTGCGTCGTCACCTTGCCGCCGATGCTGTCCATGCTCAGCACGCGATAATCGCGCATCTCGAAATGCGCGCCAAGATCATCCTCGGGCGTCGGGCCATCGATGTCGTGGCTGGGATAGACATAGATCTTGCCGTCCCAGACATGCGCTGACGGGTCTGCGGTGTAGATTTCGGTGACCAGCGGCTGCGAGAGATAGCGCGAGGGATCGGCCTTGGCCCGGTCGGTGCTGACTGCGGCATCGCTGGCGGCTTCCGGCGCGTCGTTATCGGCGGCGGGTTGCGGGCTGCACGCGGTTGTCGCGGCCAGGCCTGCCAGCGCAGCTCCCAGTGCCAATGCGCTCATTCGATTCATCGCAACTGCTCCTCTACCTTATATCCGCCCGGATCGATCGCTGCCGCCCGGAGTCTGAGTTAGCGCTACCATTTCTGATGCAAGATGCAAGTCCAGGTCCGCGTTGTCATGGCTTTTGCACGGTAATGACAGCGCTTGCCGGGGCCAGCCCGTCGGCTTCCGCGCGCACCGTCACCCTGCCCGATTGCCCCGGAAGACCGCGCACGATCACCAGCGCCAGCCCGTTGAACGCCTGGCGCTGGTGCGAGGGGAACGCGGTCATGTCGGTGGGATCGCCATTGTCGGTGGCGACGATCTCGCCCGGCCCTTCGATGCTGAAGCGCACCGGGTCCTTCGCCGGTCGCACCATCGCACCTTTCGCATCCACCACGCTCAGCGTGACAAACGACAGGTCCTGGCCGTCGCCTGCAATCACCGCCCGATCGGGCTTCAGCGCAAGCGCTGCGGCAGCGCCGGTGGTGGCAACGCTGGCTTGCGCCCAGGGCTTGCCCTGCTTCCAGGTCTCGACCCGGACTTCGCCCGGCGCGTAGGTCACGTAATCCCAGCGGAAACGATATTCATAGTCGCGCTTCTTGATCTTGCCCTGCGACACGCCGTTGACGAACAGTTCGGCCTCGTCGGCGGAGCTGAACACGTGCACCGGGGTAACCTGACCCTCGCGCCCCGGCCAGGTCCAGTGCGGAAGGATGTGCGCGAACTTCAAGTCGGGCCGCCAGCGCGCCTGATACAGCCAGAAGCGATCCTTGGGGAAACCGGCGAGATCGATGATCCCCGAATACGAGCTGCGCGAGGTATAATAAGGCGTAGGCTCGCCGAGATAATCGAACCCGGTCCACACGAACTCGCCCGCCACATAAGGATGCTGATCGTCGCTGGCGAACACCCGGTCGGGCGACGAGCCGAAATCGGCCGCGTGCATCTCATAGGCGCTGACCTGGTGAGTCACCGGATCGCCGCCCGAATAGGGGCGCACCGGACCGCTGATCGCGCCCGCAACCGGGAAGAGATATTCGCCCCGGCTCGACAGCGCCGAGGCGCTTTCGCTGCTGAGGATCACCTTGTCGGGGAATGCCGCGTGAAAGGCGGGATATTGCCCGATGATGCCGCGGATCCCGGCCCCCTGATAGTTCAGGCTGATCACCTCGGCCTCGCGCGGCATCGGCATGTCGGCCTTGGCAAAGTTCATCGCCAGCGTGGTCAGCCGGCTGGGGTCCTCGTCCTTGGCGATCATGACCAGCTCGCGGGTCAGGCTGGCGCCCGCCTCGCCGCTATACTGCTCGCCGACCTCGTTGCCGACGCTCCACAGGATGACCGACGGGTGATTGCGGTCGCGCCGGATCATCGATCGCAGGTCGGCCTCGCGCCATTCGGGGAAGATCAGGTGGAAATCGAGCGGGGTCTTCTTCAGCTCCCAGCTGTCGAACACCTCGTCCATCACCAGAAAGCCCATGGCGTCGGTGAGGTCGAGCAGCCCGGGCGCGGGCGGGTTGTGGCTCATGCGGATGGCGTTCACCCCCATGTCGCGCAGGATCTCGAGCTGGCGCTGCGCCGCGCGGCGGTTGAACGCCGCGCCCAATGCGCCGAGGTCATGGTGGTTGTTCACGCCCTGGATGCGCAGCCTCTCGCCGTTGACGACGAGGCCTTGGGTGGGATCGAACCGGACATCGCGGATGCCGAAGCGGGTCTCGTAGACATCGCTGACGCGGCCGCCGTGCCGGATCGTCGACACCGCGAGATAAAGGTGGGGCGATTGCGTGGGCGGCGGGCCCCATAGCTGCGGCTGGCGGACAACAGCGTCACCCTGCAGTCTGACGCTGCCACCTGCCGGCGCTTCGCCCGGCGCATGATCGATGCGGGCGACCGCGCGGCCCTTGCGCTTGCCCGAGGCATCGAGCGCGAAAATCTCGGTCACGGCGCTGACCGATGCGCCCTCGCTCCCGGCATTGTCGATCGCCAGCGCGACCTTGACCGTGGCGAACGCTGCCGAGACATCATGCGTCGTCACCGCACTGCCCCATTGCGCCACGCGCACCGGCTGCGCCTTGGTCAGCCAGATGTCGCGGTACAGGCCGCCGCCGGGGTACCAGCGCGCCGAGGCGGGCGGATTGTCGAGCCGGATCGCCAGCACGTTGCGGCCACCGGGGACGATGTGTTTGGTGAGGTCCACCCGCCAGCTGTTATAGCCATAGGGCCAGCCGCCAACGATCTGCCCGTTGAGCCAGACGGTGGCATAGGACATCGCCCCATCGACATCGAGGAAGATCGATTTGCCCTTGTCGCTCGCGGGAATGTCGATCGCGCGCCGGTACCAGCCCACGCCCCAGCTTTTCAGCCGCCCCATGCCGCCATAGGGGCCTTGCGCGAGAAAGGGTCCTGCGATCGCCCAGTCGTGCGGCAAATCGACTAGCGTCCAGCCGCTGTCGTCGAACCCGGGCTGGACATAGGCGACATCGCCGCCGGGATTGCCCTCGGGCGCCACATGTCTTTTGGCGGGATCCTTGATGAAAGGATTGGCGGTGGGCAGGATCCAGGGCTTGAGCACGCCGGATCCGTCCCGGCGAACCTTTGCCGCCTCTTCGGGCCGGGCATCGGCTTCCTTGCCGTCGCCAGCATCGTCATAGGCCGGACGGACATCATAGCGCAGTTCCGCGGTCTCGCCGACAGGGTCGCCGAGGGTGAACCGCCAGCCGCTGTTGATCGATTCGCGCTGACGCGGCGCCGATTGCGCGAAAACGGGACCGGACAGCACCAGCAGCAGGATCATCAGCACCGAGAGCCCCGGCCAGGCGGCGCGGCTGTCCGCCGTCTTGCCGTAAGTGATTGCCAACACTGCCAAACTCCCCTGCCTGTCCTGAATCTGGTCCGTCCGCCACAGCGGCCGCCTCCTGTTCGTCTTGCCCATATCCTAGCGGCCCCGCAGCTGCGATCAACTATTTGTCTGAGTTTTTATTTTGTGTATGTCAGAAGGCAAGACGTCCTGCAGCGACGCATCGAAGGAGACTGGGCCAGATGGCATATCGCGCATTTCGCCGTACGGCGGCATCGTTCCTGCTGGCGGGTCTCGGCGCCGCAGACGCCCAGGCCGCGCCTGCGCGATTCGATGAATTCCGCTATGAGGGCCGCGCGCAGGAACGGGTCACCGTCGCTGCCGACGAATACCGCAACCCTGTGCTGTCGGGCTATTACCCTGACCCGTCGATCACGCGGGTGGGGGACGATTATTATCTCGTCACCTCCAGCTTCACCCATTTTCCCGGGCTGCCGGTGTTCCACTCGCGCGATCTGGTGACATGGAAGCAGATCGGCAATGCAATAGATCGCCCGGAGCAGCTTGATTTTTCAGGGCTTCCGGTGTCGCAGGGGGTGTTCGCGCCGGACATCTCGTATCACGACGGCACGTTCTACATCGTCAACACCTGCGTGCGGTGCAAAGACAATTTCTTCATCACCGCCAAGGACCCGGCAGGCCCCTGGTCGGACCCGGTCTGGCTGCCGTTCGAGGGGATCGACCCATCGATCTACTGGGAAGGCGACAAGGCCTATATCATCAACAACCGCGCCCCCGACGAGCCCAAGCGCTATGACGGCCACCGCGCGATCTGGATCCAGGAGTTCGACTGGCGCAGCGGCAAGATGGTGGGCGAGAGCACCCAATTGGTCAACGGCGGCATCGACATCCGCACCAAGCCGATCTGGATCGAAGGGCCGCACATTATCAAGAAAGACGGCTTCTATTATCTGATCGCGGCCGAGGGCGGGACCGGCGACAAGCACAGCGAGGTCGTGCTGCGCTCGGACAAACTGCGCGGCCCTTATGTTCCCTATCAGGGCAATCCGATTCTCAGCCAGCGCACGCTCGATCCCGCACGACCCAATCCGGTGACATCGGCGGGGCACGCCAAGTTCGTGCAGACGCCCGATGGCAACTGGTGGGCGACCTTCCTTGCCACCCGGCCCTATGGTGATGATCTCTACAATATCGGCCGCGAGACCTTTCTGCTCCCCGTCACCTGGCGCCACGGCTGGCCGCATATCCTGCCTGATGGCGACCGCATTCCGTTCACTGCCAAGCGCCCTGCCCTGCCCGCAGACCGTCCCGGCGCCCCGCCATTGTCGGGCGATTTCGGCTATGTCGACAGCTTCGACGGGCCCAAGCTGGCGATGCAGTGGATCGGCGTGCGCACGCCCAAGTCTCCGTTTCATCGGATGGAAAACGGCGCGCTGGTGATGGAGCCAGCCGCGGCGATGGGCGATCAGCAGGGCGTCCCCGCGTTCTGGGGCCGGCGTCAGCAGCATCATGTCGCGACTGTCTCGACGGTCCTGCACTACGATCCCGACAAGGACGGTGACCGCGCCGGGCTGGCAGCGATGCAGAGCGACCAGTCGTTCCTGTTCTTCGGGCTGACCCGGATCGGCGGCAAGACGATGGTCGCACTGACCACGCGCAACCGGGCGGATAGCGACACCTTGGTGGCGTCCGCCCCCGTCACCCCGAGCGGTCCGGTGACGCTGACGATCCGCGCCGATCGTGGCACGATGGCGTTCGATTACACGGTCGGCGGCAAGATGCAGACGCTGAAGTCTGATCTCGATGCGCGCTTCCTCAGTACCCGCGAGGCGCGCGGCTTCACCGGCACGGTCATCGGCCCTTATGTGGGACGCCACTGATGCGGGCATCTGCCTTGCGATCCTGCGCCGCGCTGATCGCCTGCGGCATGGCGGCGCTGCCCGCGATAGCGCAGCCGGTGCTCGACCCTGTCTTCGGCGACCATGCGGTGCTGCAACGCGAACACCCCATCGCAGTGCGCGGCCGTACCGCCCCCGGTGAGGCCGTCACTGGCCGCTTGGGCCAGATGGAGGCCAGTACCCGCGCCGACGACGAAGGACGGTTCGATCTCGACTTCCCCGCAATGGCGGCGGGCGGGCCGTACAGTCTCACGGTCACCACGGCGAGCGGCACCGCAAGCGCAACCGACGTGCTGGTCGGCGATGTTTTCCTGTGTTCGGGCCAGTCGAACATGGAACTGGCCGTGGCGCGCGCGCAGGATGCCGACAATCAGATCGCCGCCTCCGACGATCCCATGCTGCGGCTGTTCTCGATCGAGCGCAAAACGGCCCTCGCACCGACGCGCGACCTGGGCAAGGTCTCCGGCTGGCTACGATCCGGGCCCCAGACCGCGGGCGGGTTTTCGGCAGCCTGCTTCTACATGGCACAGGACCTGCGGCGCAGCGCGAATGTTCCGATCGGCGCGATCCACAGCAGCTGGGGCGGCAGCAGGATCAGCGCGTGGATGGGCGACGATGCGCTCACCGCATCCGGGCTGGGTGCAGCATCGGAACTGCGCAAGCTCTATGCGCGCGATCCTGCCGCCGCTTCGGCGCAAGCGGGCAGCATCTGGGAAGCCTGGTGGCGCAAGGCCAGCGGCGATGCCTCGGGCCGCGAACCGTGGCAGGCCGATGCAGCGCTCGATTGGCAGCCGGTGCCACGCATCGGCTATTGGGAAGACTGGGGTGTCGATGCGCTGAAAGCGTTCAACGGCATGGTCTGGTTCCGGCGCGTACTCACCCTGACCCCGGCCCAGGCGCGCCAGTCTGCCACGCTGGCGATCGGGCCAGTCGATGATGCCGACCAGACCTGGGTCAACGGCAGGCCGGCAGGAAGCGGCGGCAATCCCGCCAAGCCCCGCATCTATGCGCTCAAGGCTGGAGCCCTGCAGGCGGGGCGCAACGTCATCACGGTCAACGCCAACGACAGCTATGGCCGCGGCGGCATGCCCGGACCAGCCGAGGCGATGCAGCTGGTGCTCGCAGACGGCACGGTGATCGCACTGGGCGACGGCTGGGATTATGCCATCGAGACGCGCAAGGCCGCGCGGCCACCCCGCGCGCCCTGGGAGGATACCGCTGTGGCCGGCACGATCTATAACGCGATGATCGCGCCACTGGGCCGCATCGGTCTGAAAGGCGTGGCCTGGTATCAGGGCGAATCCGATGTCGGCCTGCCGGGATATGCCGGTCGATTGACGGCGATGATGGCTGGCTGGCGGCAACAGTTCGGCCTCAGCAACCTGCCGTTCGCGATTGTTCAGCTCGCAGGCTTCGGGATGCCTTCCACCAGCCCTTCCGAAAGCGGTTGGGCCGAGCTTCGCGAGGAACAGCGGCAAGCCACACAAGCGGACACCGGGCGATCTGCGCTAGCGTTGGCAATAGATCTTGGTGATCCGCTCGATATCCATCCGGGCCAGAAGCGCGAAGTCGGGCGACGCCTCTCCAGGGCGATGCAGACGCTGGCCTATGGTGCGGCCCGGCCCGCCACCGGGCCAATCATCGCAAATGCTGTGCGCACGGCCGATGACAAGCTGCTGTTGACCTTTGTCGGTGTCGAGGGTGATCTGACGACGCGCAACAGCCCGGTTGCGATCGGCTTCGAGCTGTGCGGCGCGCAAGGCGGATCATGTCGCTATGCCCTGGGCCAGGTATCTGGCCGCACCGTCCTGCTGCCTACGGATGGCCAGTCTGTGACGCGGGTACGCTATGCCTGGTCCGACACCCCGGTGGTCAACCTTTTCGACGCCGCAGGGCTGCCCGCAGCGCCGTTCGAAATCACAGTGCCGTGATTGCCTGTGTCTTGGCGACACGCGCTGCATGTCGCTTCAGCCCCGGCCCCGTCGGAGCGTCTCGGAAGGTGACTCGCCACAGAGCTGCCTGCAGAAGCCAGCAAAACGGCCAAGCTCGAAGAACTGCCATTCGGTTGCAATCCCGGATATCTCCCGGCTGGCCGGGGCGTTTTGCATCCAGTGTCGACATTATCGTGCAGCGGCCCTGGCGGATGAATTATTCACTCAGCCTTTGCCACCGAGAATCCCAGTCCAATAGGGATACTGATTTCTACCTCCGCAACGAAGATCGATATCTTTGGAAGGCCTGTGGGGTGTGCGGTTGGTTCGGATGTCGGCGCGCCGTGCCGTAAACGGGCTGGGGTAGCGGGTCGCCGGCTAGGTGCGCCGGTCACCGATGAACAGGGCGAGCGCGGCGAGCACCGATCCCAGGCTCATCAGCAGGGCGACCATCGGCAGACCATAGCCGGCGGCAAACAGCAGCCCGGCCAGCGCCGGGGCGAGCGCCGATCCGCCGCGTCCCACCCCGATGACAAAGCCCGTCGCCGATGCGCGCAGGGCGACCGGAAAGCGCGTGGCGACAATGGCGTACAGGCCGACAACCCCGGCATTGGTGACGAAGCCGGCGGCCGCTGCGACCATCGACAGGCGCGCAAGATCGGGCTGGCCCATGCCGAAAATGACCACCAGCACGCACGAAAGCGCCATGGCCGCGATGGTCAGGCCACGCACCGGCAGGCGCAGCGTCATCAGCCCCAGGACCAGCGATCCCGATGCTCCGCCGACACTGGCCCAGACCAGTACCCCTGCCGCCTCTGCCGGGGGATAGCCGAGATCGGCCACGATCTTGGGGATCCATTTCATCACGAAATAGAAGGTCATGATATGGCCGAGATAGGCGAGCGTCATCGCCGCCGTCACCTTGAGCCATTCGGGCGCGAACAGCCGCGACAGCGGCACCCGCCCCGTTTGCGCATGGTGCTGCGCAAGGCTGGCCACCGTGCGGTGGCCCATCGCCTTCAGCGTGCGGTTGATCCGTTCAAGCGCATTGGGCGGCTGCCGGCTGGCTAGGAACGCGATCGATTCCGGCACGCGCCACCATGTCACCGCGATCATCAGCGCAGACCAGGCCGCGCCAAACAGGAACACCGACGGCCATTCGAAATGCTGCAGCAGCTGCGTCGCCACCAGCCCGCCCAGCACCGTGCCGACCGGATAGCCGCCCGCCATCACCACCACCGCCAGCGGCCGATAGCGCGCGTTCGCCGCCTCTGCTGCGGCTGCATTGATCGCCGCGAGCATGCCGCCGATGCCGAGCCCGGTCAGCACGCGCCAGGCCGAGAGCGCTATAACGCCGCCCGCACTGGCTGCACCGAGCATGCCGACAGTCATCAGCGCGAGGCACAGCAAGATGGTGTTGCGCCGCCCGGCGGTATCGGCCAGCCGGCCCAGCGTCAGCGAGCCCAGCGCCATGCCGACCAGCTCCATCGACAGGACAAGCCCCAGCACGCCGCGGTCGATGCCCCAGGCAGCCGAAATGCCGGGCGATGCAAAGCTGATCGACATGACATCGAACCCATCGAGCGCATTCAGCCCGACCATCGTTGCAATGATCGACCATTGAAAGCCCGACATCGGGCCGGAATCGATCACGACCGCCGGATCTTCGGCCTCAGCCGCGCGCTCGCTCATGCCTGGTTCCTCTCGTTGCCGCCTGGTCCTGGTCCTTCCGGCAGCCCTGCCGGAAAGCCGGATCAATGCGTGTAGATCAATGCGTCGAGCGCCACCACACCTTCGCCCTGCGGAAAGACGATGACGGGGTTGAGATCAACCTCGGCAATGGCAGGGGTGCCCGCCATCACATCCATCATCTGCACCGCGAGCTGTGCCACCGCCGCGACATCGCAGGGCAGTGCGCCGCGATAACCGTGAAGCAGCGGCGCGCTCTTGAGCTTGCCCAGTTCGGCGATGATCGTCGCTGCGGTCATGTCCGGGGTCAGAAGGCGCGCATCCTGGAGCAATTCGGCGGTCACGCCGCCAAAGCCGACGAGCACCACCGGCCCCCATTGCGGATCGCGCTTGGCCCCGACGATCAGCTCGACCCCGCGCTTGCCCATCGCCTCGACCAGCACACCGTCCAGGTGCAAGGTTGCATCATAGGCTGCGACATTGGCATAGAGCCGGTCCCAGGCGCTGAGCAGCGCGGCTTCATCGGCAAGGTTCAGGATGACCCCGCCCGCATCGCTCTTGTGCCCCAGGGCGGCCGCCTGCGCCTTGATCGCGACGGGAAAGCCGATACGCTCGGCGATGGCGACAGCGTCTTCGGGCGTGGCGGCAAAGTCACCCGGCGGGAAGGCAATGCCTGCAGGGGCCAGAAAGGCCTTGGCCTGATATTCGGGAATGACCCCCCTGCCCACCGGCAGATCGAGCGCAACCGGTGCAGGCGCACGTTCGGCAAGGTCCCGCTTGGAAAGCGCCATCAGCCGGGCGATCGCACGAAAGGCACGTTCGGTGCTCGGGAATACCGGAACGCCAGCCGCACGCAACCGGTTCAGGTCCTCGCGCGATGGGGCCGTGCCTTCGTCCAGGCTGGCGTAGATCAGGGGCTTGGCCCTCGCGCCGCCCTCGACCGCGCCGAGCAGCGGCGGCAGCTTGATCGCCATCGTCGTCGCGTCGGTCTGGATGATGCCGGTGACGATGCAGCCGAAACGATCATCGGCCTGCAACGCTTCGACCAGACGGCTGTAGATCGCAGGCTCGACCAGCCCCTGCGCGGTGATGTCGAGCGGATTGCTGACCGCGACAAAATCCGGCATCGCCGCGCGCACCGCAGGGGCACCGGCATCGTCGAGCACCGGCAGGTCGATGCCCAGCTCTTCGCACAGGTCGAGCGTCAGCGCCTTGAACGCGCCCGATTCCCCCAGCACGGCAAGGCCGCCCGAAGGCAGGGCCGGACAGCGCGAGGCGATCTCCGCAATATCGCCCAGCTCTTCAAGTGTCTCGGCAAAGACGACTCCGGCGCGCTCCACCATGGCGCGCATCAGCACGTAATCGCCTGCCATTGCGCCGGTATGGGTGGCGGCACTTTCGCGCGCCGCACTCGACTTGCCCGGGTGCAGCAGAACGATCAGCTTGCCCGCCGCGCGCGCTGCCCTGGCGGCTGCCAGAAAGCGCTGCGGCTGGCGGAACTGCTCGACGATCATCGCAATCACCTGCGTATCGGCATCGCCGACCAGATGCTCGACATAATCCTCGACGCCCGATCCCGCCTCGTTGCCGGTGGAGATCGACAACCGGACATTCATCTCGCGCGACAGGAAGGTCGTGGCCAGCACCGCCGCCATCGCCCCCGATTGCGAAACGATGCCGATGCCGCTGCCCGATCCCGGCTGGGGCACCAGCGTCTCGACAAAGGTCAGCGGAATGCGGTCGGCATAGTTGACCAGGCCCAGGCAATTGGGCCCCTCGATCACCATGCCCGCCTCTGCCGCGATCCGCGCCAGCTCATGCTGATCGGCCAAGCCCTGCTCGCCGCCCTCGGCAAAGCCGGCGGAAAAGATGATCGCCGCACCGCAGCGACGCTGCCCCAGCGCACGCACCGCATCCAGCACGCCGGCGCGCGGAATGGCGAGCACCGCGACATCGACTTCCATCGGCAGGTCGTCGATCGAGGCGAGGCACGGCCTGCCGCCGATCTCGGCGCGCTTGGGGTTGATGAGGTGGATATCCCCGGCAAAGCCGTTGCGCTCCAGGTTGGTGACAACCGTCGCGCCCAGCGCACCGGGCTTGTCCGACGCGCCCACTACCACCACCGATCGCGGCGACAAGAGGCGGCGAACATCCGGGCGCGGGGCGGCCTTGGCTTCAAGGACTTGCACATCAGTCATGGTCAGGGTGCTCCGGAATCAGGCTGGCTGCTTGTTGATTGCATAGGCCCCAAGGCCCGGCTTGTAGGTCTTGTCATCGATGAACTGCTTGATGCCTTCCTTGCGTCCATCATTGTCAAAGCTGTTCGCGGCTTCCTGCGCACGGATCAGGAAATCCTCGGCATTGTCATAGCTCATCTCGCGCACGCGGCGGATCGCATCCTTGGTTGCCTTGAGCGCCACGGGATTTTTCTGCAGCAGCACGTTAGCCACCTCTTCGACCCGCGCCTGGAGCTGGTCGAGCGGCAGCGATTCATTGACCAGGCCCCATTCGGCGGCGGTCCTGCCATCGATATTCTCGCCCATCATCGCGTGGTACATGGCCTTGCGGAACGGCATCAGCTCGACCGCGACCTTGGACGCGCCGCCGCCGGGCAGGATGCCCCAGTTGATCTCCGACAGGCCAAAGGTCGCCTCATCCGCCGCGAAGGCGAGATCGCAGCCGAACAGCGGGCCATAGCCGCCACCAAAGCACCAGCCGTTGACCATCGCGATGGTCGGCTTCTGGTACCAGCGCAGACGCCGCCACCAGCCATAGGCCTCGCGCTGCGCCTTGCGGGTCGCGCCCAGGCCCAGCGCCTCGTTCTCGCGGAAATATTCCTTGAGGTCCATGCCAGCCGACCAGCTCGTGCCCTCGCCGGTCAGCACGACCACGCCGACATCTTCGCGATACTCAAGCTCATCAAGCACCCGGCCCATCTGACGGTTGAGCTTGGGGCTCATGCAATTGCGCTTCTCCGGGCGGTTGAACTTCACCCACGCAATGCGGTTCGCCACGGTATAGGCGACGGTTTCTTCTTCGGTACGTTCGGTCATCGGGTCAGGCCCTTTCTGCTGAAATGTCGGGAAATGTCTTGGAAATCGAACCAAACTGGGTCGCAGCGGAGCGCGCCGCGCGCGGCCATAATCGGCTGGGTCATGATGCGGAGGCCCAGTCGCGGATCAGATCGGATAATGGCCGGGTTCGGTTTCGACCGTGATCCAGCGCAGCTCGGTGAACGCATCGATCCCGGCCTTGCCGCCGAAGCGGCCATAGCCAGAGGCCTTGACCCCGCCAAAGGGCATCTGCGCCTCATCATGCACCGTGGGCCCGTTGACATGGCAGATGCCCGACTTGATCTGCCGTGCGACCTTGAGCCCGCGCGCGATGTCGCGGGTGAAGACCGAGGCGGACAGACCATATTCGGTATCGTTGGCCAGCGCGATCGCCTCAGCCTCGTCGCGCGCGCGCACCACCGCCACCGCCGGGCCGAAGCTTTCTTCACGGAACAGCCGCATCGCGGGCGTCACCCGGTCGACGACATGCGCAGGCATCAGCACGCCCTCTGCGGTGCCGCCGCTCGCCAGCACCGCCCCTGCCTGCAATGCATCGTGCACCAGCTCGTCGACATGGTTCACCGTCTTGCGATCGATCACCGCGCCCAGTGCCGCCTTGCCTTCGCGCGGATCGCCCACGGCCAGCGTCGCGACCTTGGCGGAGAATTTCGCGACAAAGCTGTCGGCCACCGCATCGACGACGATGATCCGTTCGGTCGACATGCAGATCTGGCCCTGGTTCATGAACGCGCCAAAGGCCGCGGCCTTGACCGCCTCGTCCAGATCGGCATCCTCCAGCACGATCAGCGGGGCCTTCCCGCCCAGTTCGAGAAGGCAGGGCTTGAGATGATCGGCCGCGCGCCGAGCGATGATCCGGCCGACAGCGGTCGATCCGGTGAAGTTGATTCGGCGCACGGCGGGATGATCGATCAGCGCGCCCACCACCTCGCCTGCGTCCTGCGGCGCGTTGGTGATCAGGTTGACGATGCCGTCGCCCAGCCCCGCCTCGATGAAGCACTGCACGATGAGGGCATGCGTCTCGGGGCACTGTTCAGACGCCTTGAGCACCACGGTATTGCCACAGGCCAGCGGCATGGCGATCGCGCGCACGCCCAGGATGATCGGTGCATTCCACGGCGCGATGCCCAGCACGACGCCCGCAGGCTCGCGGATCGCCATGGCAAGGCAGCCCGGCTTGTCCGACGGGATCACCTCTCCGCCGATCTGTGTCGTCATCGCCGCGGCTTCGCGCACGATGCTGACCGCGAGCATATGGTTGAAACCGGCCCAGGCAGCCGTCGATCCGGTCTCTGCCTGCATTGCGGCGATGAAATCGCCGGCGCGTGCGGCCATTGCGTCGGCGGCGCGGGTCAGCGCGGCGCGGCGTGCGCCCGGCCCCAGCGCGGCCCAGCCCGGCAAGGCGGCCTGTGCGGCATCTGCAGCGGCATTGGCATCGTCGGGCGTGGCGGCCACAGCCTGGGTAGCAATGTCACCGGTCATCGGGTCGAGCCGCTCGAACCAGGCGCCATGATCGACAGCTTTTCCGCCGATCGACAGGGGTGTCTTGAACATTCGGGTCATCCTCTGCTTTAATTGATATGTCGCATATCAATGTTGGCGAGGCGATGCAATCCGGGTAAAGCCGCTTATGGCCAAAAATGATCACAACCAGACCCTGCACGATCCGCTCGATGCACTGCTCGGCTATCAGCTTCGGCGGGCATCATCGGTGATGATGGCAGATCTGTCCGCATCGCTGCGCGAAACCGGCCTGCGCCCGGTCGAGGCATCGATCCTGCTGGTGATCGAATCATCCCCCGGCTGCACGCAAAGCGATGTCGGGCGGCTGCTGGCGATCAAGCGCGCGAACATGGTCCCGCTGATCGCGGGCCTGTTCAAGCGCGACCTGGTTTATCGCGCGCCGGTGGACGGGCGCTCGCAGGCGCTGTTCCTGTCGCCTGCAGGCGAAGCCTTGGCCAAAGAGGCGCACAGCGCCATCGACCGGCACGAGCAGCGCTTTCAGGCGCTGTTCGGCGATGCGGATGTCAGCAGGCTGCTGGCCGCGCTGCGCCAGATCCGCACGCTCGGCTGAACAGGCTGAGGTCGCTCCGCAGCGGGGCAACAAAAAACCAGCGTGCCGGCTGGACCGACACGCTGGCATGAGGGTGATGCGACCTCGTTGGGCTCTGTTAATCGTCGATGTTGCGGCGGAAGGTTTCCGGCAGGAAGATCAGGCCGATCACCACCGTGGCGGCTGCCACCACGACCGGGTACCACAGGCCGTAATAGATGTTGCCGGTGGCTGCGACCATCGCGAAGGCCGTGGTCGGCAGGAAGCCGCCGAACCAGCCATTGCCGATATGATAGGGCAGTGACATCGAGGTGTAGCGGATGCGGCTGGGGAAGAGTTCCACCAGCATCGCGGCAATCGGGCCGTAGACCATGGTCACCAGCATCGCCAGCGCCCAGAGGATCGCGATCACGGCCACCTTGTTGATCTTCGCCGTATCCGCCTTTTCGGGATAGCCCGCCGTGATCAGGCCCGCCTTGAGCTCGTCCTGGAAGCTCTTGATCGCGGCCTTCTTGTCGTCGCCCGAAAGCTTGGCGGCATCGGGGGCGGTGAACGTCTTGTCACCCACCTTCACCGTCGCGATCGTGCCCGCTGCGGCTTCGGCATTGCTGTAGCTGACGCCCGCCTTGGCAAGATAGGTCTTGGCGATGTCGCAGCTGGTGGAATCGAATGTGTTCTTGCCGACCGGATCGAACTGGAACGAGCATTCATTCTGGTGCGCGCTGATCGTGACCGGAGCCGAGGCCTGGGCCTGGGCCAGCACCGGATTGGCGGCCTGGGTCAGCGCGCCGAACAGCGGGAAATAAAGTACCGCCGCCAGCGCACATCCGCCCAGGATGATCGGCTTGCGGCCGATCTTGTCCGACAGCCAGCCGAAGAAGACGAAGAACGGCGTGGCAAGGGCAAGCGCAACCGCGATCAGGATATTGGCGGTCGCGCCATCGACCTTCAGGGTCTTTTCCAGGAAGAACAGCGCATAGAATTGCCCCGCATACCAGACCACCGCCTGGCCCGCGACCGCGCCCATCAGCGCGACCAGCACCCAGCGCAGGTTGCCCCATTGGCCGAACGCTTCGGTCAGCGGCGCCTTGGAGGTGGTGCCCTCGTCCTTCATCTTCTGGAAGACCGGGCTTTCGTTGAGCTGCAGCCGGATCCACATTGACACCGCGAGCAGCACGATCGAGATCAGGAACGGCAGACGCCAGCCCCATGCGGCAAAGGCTTCTTCCCCCAGCGCGAAGCGGAAGCCGATGACCACCAGCAGCGCCGCGAACAGGCCGAAGGTGGCCGTGGTCTGGATCCAGCTGGTATAGAGCCCGCGCTTTCCTTCGGGCGCATGCTCGGCGACATAGGTGGCAGCGCCCCCATATTCGCCCCCCAGCGCCAGGCCCTGGGCCAGCCGCATCAGGATGAGGATGATCGGCGCGGCAACGCCGATCGAGGCATAGCTGGGCAACAGGCCGACCGCGAAGGTCGAAAGCCCCATGATGCCCATGGTCACAAGAAAGGTGTTCTTGCGCCCGACCAGATCGCCAATGCGCCCGAAGACCAATGCGCCGAAGGGGCGGACGGCAAAACCGGCGGCAAAGGCGGCCAGCGCGAAGATGAAGCCGGTAGTCTCGTTCACGCCCGAAAAGAACTGGGCGGATATGTACGTCGCCAGCAGGCCGTATAGGTAGAAATCATACCATTCGAACACCGTGCCCAGCGAGGAAGCGGCGATGACCAGCTTCTCCCCCTGGGTAGCCTGGTGATGCTTGGGTAAAGCATCCTCATATACCGTAGCCATAATACCCACTCCTTGTGCTTGTATCTTCAGAAGGTGTATTTTGCCGCCATCTCCAGGCGGTCCATCTGCCCCTTCAGACCATTGGCCACTTCACGCTCGGCGTGACGCACTTCGACGCCGATGTCGAGATTCTTGACCGGGGACCAGAAGAGATTGAGCGCCGCGCTGTACGCGGAAACATTGGCGAGCCCCGGCACGGTGATGCCGCCGGGATAGTCGGCATGGCTGTAGCCGACCGCCAGGGTCGAGCGCAGATTGCCCGTCCAGCCAAGCTTGAGCGAGGCAAAGCCCGCGAAATTGCCGACATTGATCAGCCGGTTGCCCAGCACATTGCGGTCGTACAGCGCGTCGGGCGCATAGCCGAGGCCGAGATAGCGACCGATACCATCGCCATAGGTCGCGCTGAAGCGGACATCGTGGCGCTTGTCCGGCCCGAAGGCAAACTTGCCGCCTGCCGAAATGCCCCAGGCGACCATGTCATCTTTGCTGCCGCCATCATGCACCGAAAGCTGGCGGACCAGTCCTGCGACATGCAGGTCCAGATTGGGCTGCTTGTAGACCAGCTTGGCAACCAGATCGGGCACGCGGTCCTGGTCGTTATCGGCCAGCGCGGCATTGGTGGTGTTGACCGTCTCTGTCTGCGGATTTTCCAGCGCCAGATGCAGTTCCAGCTCCGGGCTGAGCGGCTGGCGGTACTGGACGATCATCTGCCGCACGAACACCGTGCCTTCCAGCGGCCCGACGAAATCGGTGCTCTCGGGCAGCAGCGCCGGGTTCTGGAAGGTGGTCCATTCCTGACCGATCAGGAACTTGTCGTAGGTGAGGAAGGCGCGGCGCAGCGTTGGCGTATAGGCATTGGTCGCACGCTGCGCGCCCGGCGGCGCCGTCGCCAGCGCGAAGTCGAACTCGATATGGCTTTTCAGTTCCTTGCCCGCCACCGGGGTCGAGCTGGTGAAGAACAGCCGCGTCTGGCGCGCATTGGCCATGAAGTCCCGGGTCGATGTGCCGCCGACCGGGATCTGCTGCGGCAGGTAGAATTCCTTGCCCAGCGATCCGCCAGCCAGCATGCCATCGTCATAGCGCGTCGCGCTCGCCACGGCCTTGACGAAGCCGCCCAGCTTGAAGGTGGTGCCGCCGACGCGGAAGCCCTCGGCAGGCGCGCTCGGCTTGGCCTCGAGCGCGGCCAGCCGGGTCACCGCTTCCTCGCTGCGGCTGGCAGCCTCGGTCGCCGCTGCGGCGGTCTCTGCCTGCGCGTTGCGGGCGGCGCTCAACTCGGAGCGCAGCGCCTGCATTTCGGTTTCCAGCCTGGCCAGCCGCTCTTCCAGCGCCGCTTCGCGCGCCGTCTGCGCCTGCGCCATCTGCGGCGCGACCAGCGCGCTGGCGGACAGCAGAACCGCTCCCCATGATCGATAACCCCTTGGCATCGCGCTCTCCTCAACCCCGCTCCGGGTTCTCCCGGTAGCCGTTGCAGTCTTTGCCGAAAGCGCCTCGCCTTCCAGAGCGACCATGGTCGAGGGTCTACGACCTTTGTCTAATGGTCCGGCGCGCCGCGAGCGGCCTATCATGCGCTCAGCCCTGCGCCCTCAGACGCAGCCTTATGAGGAGAGTGACAATGGCCGAGAGCATCTATCCCGTGCCCGCCGACTGGGCCGCCAACGCGCTGATCACCGCGCCGATCTATGAAGAGCGCTATGCACGCTCGATCGAGCAGCCCGACGCCTTCTGGCGCGAGGAAGCGCAGCGGATCGACTGGATCAGGCCGTTCACCAGGGTCAGCGAGGCAAGCTTCCATGAAGCCGATTTCGGCATCAGCTGGTTTGCCGATGGCACGCTCAACCTCGCCGCCAACTGCCTCGACCGGCACCTGGCCGAACGCGGCGACACGGTCGCGATCCTGTGGGAGCCCGACAGCCCGGACGAGCCCTCGCGCGCGATCACCTATCGCGAACTGCACGAACAGGTCTGCCGTTTCGCCAATCTGCTCAAGGCGCAAGGCGTGCGCAAGGGCGAGCGGGTGACCCTTTACCTGCCGATGGTGCCCGAAGCGGCCGTCGCGATGCTCGCCTGTGCGCGGATCGGCGCGATCCATTCGGTGGTGTTCGCCGGCTTCTCGCCCGAGGCGCTCGCCGGGCGCATCCAGGATTGCGACAGCCGCATCGTCGTCACCGCCGATGAAGGCTTGCGCGGCGGCAAGCGCGTGCCCTTGAAGGCCAATGTCGATGCGGCGCTCGGCCATCATTGCGAGGCGGTGGAGACCGTCATCGTCTTGAAGCGCACCGGGGCGGACGTGCCGATGGTGGAGGGCCGCGACATCGACTGGGCGCGGGGCGTCGCGGGCCAGTCCGCCGAATGCCCGGCGGAGGAGATGGGCGCGGAGGACCCGCTGTTCATCCTCTATACCTCGGGCTCCACCGGCAAGCCCAAGGGCGTGCTGCACACCACCGGCGGCTACAGCGTCTGGGCGGCGATGACCTTCCAATATGTCTTCGATTACCGCCCCGGCCAGATCTACTGGTGCGCCGCCGATGTCGGCTGGGTGACCGGGCACAGCTATGTCGTCTACGCCCCGCTGATGACCGGCGCGACCACGGTGATGTTCGAAGGCGTGCCGACATGGCCCGATCCATCCCGCTTCTGGCAGATCGTCGACAAGTTCGGCGTGGAGATCTTCTACGGCGCCCCCACCGCGCTGCGCGCGCTGATGCGTGAGGGCGACGAATGGGTCACGAAGACTAGCCGCAAGTCCTTGCGCCTGCTCGGATCGGTGGGCGAACCGATCAATCCCGAAGCCTGGGAATGGTATCACCGCGTCGTCGGCGAGAGCCGCTGCCCGATTGTCGACACCTGGTGGCAGACCGAGACCGGCGCGTGCATGATGACCCCGTTGCCCGGCGCTCATGCGCTGAAACCGGGCTCTGCCGCCAACCCGATGTTCGGGGTAAAGCCGCTGCTGCTCGACAATGAAGGCCAGGTGATCGAGGGCGCAGGAGAAGGGTGCCTGGTCATCGACCGCAGCTGGCCCGGCCAGATGCGCACCGTCTGGGGCGATCACGAGCGCTTCTTCCAGACCTATTTCACCACCTTCAAGGGGCTGTACTTCACCGGCGATGGCTGCAAGCGCGACGAGGATGGCTATTACTGGATCACCGGGCGCATCGACGATGTGATCAACGTCTCCGGCCATCGCATGGGCACGGCCGAGGTGGAAAGCGCGCTGGTCGCGCATCCCAAGGTGGCAGAGGCCGCTGTGGTCGGCATGCCGCATGCGGTCAAGGGCCAGGGCATCTATGCCTTTGTCACCACCAATGTCGAGGTCGAGCCCGACGAGCAGCTGCGCCGCGATCTGGTGCAATGGGTCCGCCGCGAGATCGGCCCCATCGCCACGCCCGACATCATCCAGTTCACCCCCGCCCTGCCCAAGACCCGCAGCGGCAAGATCATGCGCCGCATCCTGCGCAAGATTGGCGAGAACGACCTGTCTAACCTGGGCGATATATCGACGCTTGCCGATCCCCAGGTTGTCGAGCATCTTGTCGCGGGCAGACCGCAAATGGCAGACGCGACATAGAAACGATCCTGATCGCGGATGACCACCCGCTGTTCCGCCAGGCGCTGGTCCTGGCGGTCAGCCGGGTCGCTCCGCAGGCGCAGATCCTGGAAACCGGAACGCTGGCCGCCGCCGCAGCCGCCGCGAGCACGGCTGAGGGTCTGCGTCTCATCCTGCTCGACCTCAAGATGCCCGGCGCGATGGGCTATTCGGGCATTGCCATGCTGCATGCCGAGCGGCCCGAAGTGCCGATTCTGGTGGTGTCCAGCGCCGAAGGGGCCGCGGTCGCCGAAGAAGCGCGGCAGCTGGGCGCCGTCGGCTTCCTGTCAAAGGACAGCGATCTCGACACCATCGAAGCGGCGATCGCGCGAGCCCTGGGCGGGCGCGCTCCTGCCGCGGCACCTGTCGGCACGCCTGAGCCGCTGCCACAGGACGTCGCCGGACTCACCCCTACCCAGCTGCGCGTGCTGCGCGAGGTCATCGACGGCAAGCTCAACAAGCAGATCGCGCACGACCTGGCCATGAGCGAGGCGACGGTGAAGGCGCACATGACGACGATCATGCGCAAGCTGGGCGTGCAGAACCGCACCCAGGCCGCGCTGGTCGCCCGCTCGCTGGGACTGGACCTCAAGCACTAGGCCGGTTAGCGCGCTCCAGCGACCGACGCCAGAAACCCGCCGATCAGGTCCGCGCCTGCCGGCTTGGCGATCAGCACCACGCCCATGTCGGCCGCCCGCCGTGCGACGTCGGGCGAGCCCTGTGCGGTCACCAAAGCGGCGGGCAGCGCCGGGTGCCGGGCGCGCAATGCGGCGATCAGCGCCAGCCCGTCGATGGCCGCACCCAGGTGAAAATCGACCAATGCCGCATCAAACGGCCCGGCCAGCGCCAGCGCGGTGTCCGGATCGCCTGCCCCGGTCACCCGATGGCCGAGCAGCGTCAGCAGGCTCACGGTGCCCTCGACGATCAGCGGATCATTGTCGATCACCAGCACCTTGAGCGCCTGGCCCCGCGCACTGGCGAGCGGCATGGGCTGCGCTGGCGCAGGGGCACGGTGCGCGGCGGCGGCAGGCAGCGACAGGCTGAACCGGCTGCCCTTGCCGGGGACCGAGCGCACCTCGATCACCCCGCCCAGCAGCCGCGCAATCCGTTCCGACAGCGCCAGGCCCAGCCCCAGCCCTTCGGCCTCGACCGCACCCAGCCGGGTGAACTCGGCAAAGATCGTGTCGATCTGATCCGCCGCGATGCCCACCCCGGTATCGACAATGTCGATGCGGATGCGCCCGCCGCGCCGCCGCGTGCCGACCAGGACGCCCCCTTCAGGCGTGTAGCGCAGCGCGTTGGACAGGAAATTCTGCAGGATCGACCGCAACAGGCCAGGGTCGGTATGCACGTCTCCGCCAAGCGTACCGATCCGCAGCGCCAGCGCCTTGTCGTCCGCCATGGGCGCGAAGCTTTCGACCAGGTCGGTCAGGAAGGGCGCCAGCGCCACCGGTTCGGGGCTCGGCTCCACCCCGCCTGCATCGAGCCGGCTGATGTCGAGCAGCGCGCGGATCAGCCCGTCGGCCGCTCCGATCGCGCTGTCGATCCGGCGTGCCAGCATCTGCGTGCCCGGCTCGGCATCGCGGGTCAGCGCCGCAGTGAACAACCGCGCGGCGTGCAACGGCTGCAAAAGATCATGGCTTGCCGCCGCCAGAAAGCGCGTCTTGTCGCGCGTCGCCTCAGCCAGCTGGCGGTTGGCGCTGCTCAGCTCCTGCGTGCGGTCGGCAACGCGCTGTTCCAGCTCGGCGAGCGTGCGCTCGAGCTCGTCGCGCATCCGCGCCTCGTCGCTGATATCGGTGAAGCTGGTGACATAGCCGCCGCCGGGCATCGGCCCGCCCACGGTCTTGATCACGCGCCCGTCCTTGCGCTGCCGCTCGAAGCTGTGCGGCTGGCCGCGGCGCATGTGCATCAGCCGCTTGTCCACATGATGCTCGATATCCTCCGAGCCGAAATCGCCGAGCCGCGCATTGTAGCGGATCAGCTCCGCGATCGGCGTGCCCACCCGCACCAGCCCGGGCGGATAGCCGAATATGTCGAGATACTGGCTGTTCCACGCGATCAGGTTCATCTCGGCATCGACCACGCTGATCCCGGCATCGACATTTTCAAACGTCGCCGCCAGCAGCTCGCGCGAAAAGCGGAGCGACTGACCGCGCTCGCCGAGCAGGCGCGTCACATCGGCAAGGCTCATCTGGCTGCCCGCCAGTGCCGAGGCGACCAGAGCGCGCGCCGAGGATGCCCCCACCACGCGGGCGATCAGATCGCGTGCGCGCTGCGCGGCGGCACGAGTGATCGCGACGCCCGGCGCTGCATCGGGAAATTCGGCCAGCGCGCGCTCGGTCCCGACAAAGCTGGCGGTCAGCCGGGCGAGATCATCCAGATCGCTGATCTTCTGCGCCCCGCGCAGTTGCCACAGCAAGGGCCGGGCCTGCACCTTGCGCGCGGCAACCAGGCTATAGGCGACGAGGTTGCACCCCAGGCTCCACGCCACGCCATGCACCAGCGGCGAGGCATTGCCGATGCCGAACAGCCGCATCGGATCGGCCAGCGTGCCTTGCAGCGCCATCATCCAGCCACCGGGCAGGATCGGCGGGAGGGCGAGCGTGTAAAGCCACAGGGCAAAGCCTATGCCCAGGCTCACCCGCGCCGCCAGCGCATCGCGCCCGCCGCCCTGCGTCGCCAGGATAAGATGCGGGGTGAACTGCGCCATCGCGGCAAAGGCGACGAGGCCGATCGAGGCCAGCGTGTTCTCCGCCGGGATCAGCAGCGCCCAGGCGAGCGAGGCGGCGACGATGCCCAGGATCGAGGCGCGCCGCACGCGCAGCATGCGCCGTCCGAATGCACCCTCGGCCGCGTCGGAGCGGTCGCGCTGCAGCAGCGCGGGAAAGATCAGGTCGTTCGAGACCATGGTGGCGAGCGCAGTGGAATCGACGATGACCATCGATGCCGCCGCGCTGATACCGCCGACCAGCGCCAGTACCAGCACCGCGTTGCTGCCCGCCAGCGCCGGGATTTGCAGCACATACAGGTCCGCTCCGGCTTCTGCCTGCACCATGCTCGCGCCCGCCAGCGCAATGGGCAGCGCCATCACTGCCATCACGGCAAGATAGGCAGCCAGCCCCAACCGCGCCCGGTGCAGCGCGCCGCTGTCCTGCGCCTCGACCAGGCCCATATAGAATTGCCGGGGCAGCGCGATGATCGCCATCAGCGAGATGAGGAAGATGACCGCGAACTCGACCGAAAGCCGCTCGGGCCGGAAATTCTCGGCAATCAGCGCCGCGCCGCGATCGACCGCGCCCGCGTCCGCCCCCGAAAGTAGCAGCACCGCCACCGCCGCCACTGCCGTGAGCGCGACGATCTTGATCACCGATTCCAGGCCGATGGCGTAGACCAGCCCCTCGCTGCGCCCGGCGAGCTCATAGCGGCGCGCGCCGAACAGGATCGCGAACAAGGCGAGCAGCAGCGCGGCACCGATCATCGCCGCATCGGCAATCGGGCGGCCAGAGGCGAGCGACAGCCCCCCGCCGATCGAACGGAATTGCAGCGCGACATAGGGGATGGTGCCGACCAGCGCGATCAGCGTCACCAGCCGCGCCACGCCATTGTCATGGCCGAAGCGCGCGGCGATGAAATCGGACACGGTGGTCGCCTGTTCCTCCGCCACCGCCTGGGCCAGCCGCTTGAGGAAGCGCGGGGCGAGCAGCAACAGGCAGATCGGCGCGAGATAGATCGGCAGGTAGAACCAGCCATCGCGCACGATGCTGCCCACCGCGCCATAGAAGGTCCAGCTGGAACAATAGACCCCCAGCGCCAGCGTATAGGCCAGCTGGCGCAACCAGGGCCAGCGCTGCGCCTCGCCGGCGCGCCGCTCCACCAGCGCCGCGACCGCGAACAGCAGCAGGATGACGGCAAGCCCGATAAATGCCGCAGACGGCAGGCTCATGGCACCGGCAAGCTCCTCCCCCGGCCCGGTCGGGCTCGTGAGGCGCTACCCTATGTCAGCGGGGCAAGCGCGGTCAATCGCGCCCGACGAACAGCTCCGCCATCGCATCGATAATCGCCTCGCGGTCGAGCCGGTAGGTGCGGTACAGGTCGGGCAGGTCGCCGGTCTGGCCGAAGCGGTCGGTGCCGAGCGGGCTGACGCGGTGACCGCGGACGCCGCCGAGCCAGGACAAGGCTGCGGGCGATCCGTCGAGCACGGTGACCAGGCCCGCACTCGGTGCGAGTGCCCCCAGCAGCCTGGCGACATGGCTCTGGCCGCCGGGATTTCCGGTCCAGCGCGCCGAGCGTTCTGCAGACCAGTCGCGGTGCAGCCGGTCGGGCGAGGTCACCGCGAGCAGGCCGAGGCCGGGAATGTCGTCCTTCAACGCATCCCAGGCCGCCAGCGCTTCCGGAGCGACCGCGCCGCAATAGGCGATCGCGGCCTCGGCCCCCGGCGCAGGCTCGCGCAGCCAATAGGCGCCGGCAAGCGCCTCTGCCTCCCAGGCGCTGTCGCGACGCTGGACCTGTTCGATGACGCGGGTGGTGAGCCTGAGATAGACCGACGCGCCATCGTCTGCCTGCATATGCGCAAACGCGAAAGCCATCATCAGCGCGACCTCATCGGCGAACGCCGGTTCGAAGCTTTCCAGCCCCGGTTGGCCCATGCCGATCAGCGGCGTGTTGATCGACTGGTGTGCGCCGCCTTCGCCCGCCAGCGTGATGCCCGAAGGCGTGCCGACCAGCAGGAAGCGCGAATCCTGGTAGCAGCCGTAATTGAGCGCATCGAGCCCGCGCGCGATGAACGGATCATAGACCGTGCCCACCGGCATCAGCCGCGTGCCGAAATGCGGGGCGGACAGGCCCAGAGCCGCGAGCGCGAGGAAGAAATTGTTCTCGGCAATGCCGAGCTCGATATGCTGGCCCGCGCGGTGCGCCGCCCATTTCTGCGCCGAGGGGATTTTCACGCGCTGGAACACATCGGCCAGTTCCTGCCGCCGGAACAGCCCGCGCTGATTGACGAACGCGCCAAGGTTCGTCGTCTGCGTCACATCGGGCGCGGTGGTGACCAGCCGGTCGGCCAGCGGCGCATCGGACTTGGCGAGATCGTGCAGGATCTTGCCGAACGCGGCCTGAGTGGATTGCTCGGCCCCTTCGGGCACGGGCAGCCGGTCGGGCAGCGGGATCGCAGGCGCGGCATATTCGGCCTGTTTGCGCGCGATCGGGGAGTCGGAGACGAAAGCCTTCAATGCGCTGGCGAGATTGTCGCCCAGCCCCGACCATTTGCCCCATTCCTCGCCCGGTGCGATGCCCAGCGCATCGCGGAAACCCTCGATCTGGGCCCCGTTCATCATGCCCGAATGGTTGTCCTTGTGCCCGGCGAGCGGCAGGCCGAAACCCTTGACGGTATAGGCGATCAGCAGCGTCGGGCGCTCGTCATCCATGCTGTCGAACGCGTCGAGCAGCGTCTCGATACAGTGCCCGCCCAGATTGGTCATCAGCTGCGCCAGCCCTGAATCGTCGAACGAGCCGAGCAGCTCGGCCACCCCGCGCTTCTTGCCGATATCGTGCATCAGCCGCTCGCGCCATGCCGCGCCGCCGAGATAGGTCAGCGCGGCAAAATCGGCATTGGGGCAGGTCTCGATCCAGTCCTCCAGCGCCTTGCCGCCGGGCCGCTTGAACGCCGCGCGCTGCAGCTTGCCATGCTTCAGGGTGACGACGCGCCAGCCGCAGGTCTCGAAGATATCGTCGAAGCGGCGGAACATGCGGTCGGCGGTGGTCGCATCAAGCGACTGGCGGTTATAGTCGACGATCCACCAGCAGTTGCGCAGGTCGTGCTTGTACCCTTCGATCAGGCACTCGTAGATATTGCCTTCGTCGAGTTCGGCATCGCCCATCAGCGCGATCATCCGCCCCGATTGCTCCTCGCGCAATTGGCCGTGCGCGATCAGATAGTCCTGCACCAGCGACGAAAACGCGGTGATCGCCACACCGAGGCCCACCGAGCCGGTCGAGAAATCCACCGGAATGCTGTCCTTGGTGCGCGAAGGATAGCTCTGCACGCCGCCCAGCCCGCGAAAGCGCTCCATCTTCTCGCGCGTCTGCTCGTCGAGCAGATAGTGGATCGCGTGTAGCACGGGTCCTGCATGCGGCTTGACCGCCACCTTGTCCTGCGGGCGCAGCGCGTGGAAATAGAGCGCCGCCATGATCGCGGTCATCGACGCGCAGCTCGCCTGATGTCCGCCGACCTTCAATCCATCGCGCTTTTCGCGAATATTGTTGGCGTTGTGGATCATCCAGGACGACAGCCAGCGCAGCCGCTGTTCGATCTCGGTCAGCAGCCGGACGGTTTCAGCGCGGCTTTCGGTGGTTACAGTATCTATGACCATGGCGGGCCTTTGCTTCGGATCGGGGGAATCGTGTTCCTCCCATGCCCGAAACCGATGACGATCATCCAGCATTTTCGTGCCGCGAACGACAACGCGGGGTTGCCGCCGGTTGAACCCTTGGCGGCTTGCTGCTAGCTGCGCGGCGGACTCGCCGGGGTCGCCTGCGCGCGTCCCAATCTCGCCTCTTGTCGCAAGGACAGCTTATGGTCCCCCGTTATGCCCGCCCGCAAATGACCGCCATCTGGGAGCCTGAGGCGAAGTTCCGCATCTGGTTCGAGATCGAGGCGCACGCCACCGACGCGCTGGCCGAGATCGGCGTGGTGCCCAAGTCCGCCGCCAAGGCGCTCTGGGCCTGGTGGGCGACCAACCCGGTCATCGATGTCGCCGCGATCGACGCCATCGAGGCGGTCACCAAGCACGATGTCATCGCCTTTCTGACCTGGGTGGCCGAACAGGTCGGCGACGAGGCGCGCTTCATGCACCAGGGCATGACCAGCTCGGACGTGCTCGATACGTGCCTGGCCGTCCAGCTCGCCCGCGCCACCGACATCCTGCTCGAAGACATGGACGCGCTGCTCGCCGCGATCGAGCGCCGCGCGATGGAGCACAAATACACGCCGACCATCGGCCGCAGCCACGGCATCCATGGCGAGCCGACCACTTTCGGCCTCAAGCTTGCCCAAGCCTATGCCGAATTCGACCGCTGCCGCGCCCGCCTGAAGGCCGCGCGCGCCGAGATCGCCACCTGCGCGATTTCGGGCGCGATCGGTACCTTCGCCAATATCGACCCGCGCGTCGAAGCGCATGTCGCCAAGAAGCTCGGCCTGGCGCTCGAGCCCGTTTCGACCCAGGTCATCCCTCGCGACCGCCACGCCATGTATTTCGCGACGCTGGGCGTCATCGCCTCGTCGATCGAGCGGCTGGCGACCGAAGTGCGCCACTTGCAGCGCACCGAGGTGCTGGAGGCGGAGGAATATTTCTCCCCCGGCCAGAAGGGCTCTTCGGCCATGCCGCACAAGCGCAACCCGGTGCTGACCGAGAACTTGACCGGCCTGGCCCGCATGGTGCGCAGCGCCGCCATCCCGGCGATGGAGAACGTGGCACTTTGGCACGAGCGCGATATCTCGCACAGCTCGGTCGAGCGCTATATCGGACCGGATGCGACGATCACGCTCGACTTCGCGCTGGCGCGCCTGACCGGGGTGGTCGACAAGCTGCTCGTTTACCCTGAGCGGATGCAGAAGAATCTCGACAAGATGGGCGGGCTTGTCCACTCGCAGCGCGTGCTGCTGGCGCTCACCCAGGCCGGGGTCAGCCGCGAGGACGCCTATCGCCTGGTCCAGCGCAACGCGATGAGGGTGTGGGAATCGGACGGCGCGCTATCGCTGCTCGAACTGCTCAAGGCCGATGCAGAGGTCACGGCGGCACTCTCGGCAGAGGAGATCGAGGAGAAGTTCAACCTCGATTACCATTTCAAGCATGTCGACACGATCTTTGCGCGGGTTTTCGGCTGAACCTGGCTAGCTGGCCCGAGGCTGGTCAAGCCGGGATAATGCCCCTATGCTGTCCCATCGACCGCCGGGACGCGGGCAGGACTTGAAGGAGGCTGGACTTGAGAGAGACTGGGCGGTCATGCAGTTTCTGAAGACGCTGATGCTCATCATGGTCGCGGTGGTGTTCGTCGTTTTCGCGTATAATAACTGGCAGGCCGTCACGGTCGACCTGTGGGGCGGATTGCAGCTGGTCACCAAGCTGCCGGTGCTGCTGATGCTGACCTTTCTGGCGGGCTTCGTTCCGCTCTGGGCCTATCATCGCACCGCCAGCTGGCGGCTGAAACGCCGCATCATCACGCTGGAGGCCAACCAGGCGCGCGCAGCATCGGTCCCGGCACAGGCGAGCGCGCCATCGCCGGTCGCCGAAGTTCCCGCCGAGCCGGAACCTGCGCTGCGGTCGGTCTGAAGGATCATAACAGGGGTCACGTTTTCATCATGTCCAATCCCATCTATCTCGCGGTCGATCTTCCCGATCTGGCGCGCGCCTCCGCTCTGGTGCAGCAGGTGCGCAGCCATATCGGCGGGGTAAAGCTGGGGCTGGAATTCTTCTGCGCCCATGGCCATCACGGCGTGCACGAGATCGCCAAGCTGGGGCTTCCGATCTTTCTCGACCTCAAGCTGCACGACATTCCCAATACCGTCGCCGCCGCGATGCAGGCCATCCATGTGCTGGAGCCGGCGATCGTCACCATCCATGCCGCCGGGGGCCGCGCGATGATGGAAGATGCCAAGGCGGCGGCTGGCGCGCATACCAAGGTCGTCGCCGTCACAATGCTCACCAGCCTGGACGACAGCGACGTCGCCCGGATCGGCTATTCAGGGACTGCGCATGACAATGTGCTGCGGCTGGCGGAACTGGCGCATGAGGCCGGGCTCGACGGCATCGTCTGTTCGGGCCAGGAGGTCGGCGCGGTGCGGCACCAGTGGCGCGACGGCTTTTTCGTCGTCCCCGGCGTGCGTCCGGCGAGCGCCGTGCTGGGCGACCAGAAGCGCGCCGTCACCCCGCGCCAGGCGCGCGATGCAGGCGCATCGGTGCTGGTCATCGGCCGCCCGATCGCGCGCGCGGACGATCCCGACCAGGCCGCACGCGACATCATGGCGACGCTGTAGAAATTCCCCCATATTGCGCGTTCCCCCCGCGAACGCGGGGGTCCCGCTTCTGCGATAGTTTGCACCCATGCCGGATTCCCGCGTTCGCGGGAATGACGAGAAACGGGAAACGAAGGTAGCATGACCACGCTAATCAAGATCTGTGGCCTTTCCACCGAAGCCGCCATCGATACCGCGGCGCGCGAGGGCGCGAGCCATATCGGGCTGGTGCATTTCGAAAGAAGCCCGCGCCATGTGACACTCGAACAGGCCGCCGAGCTGCGCCGCCGGACGCCCGACCACGTGCAGGTCGTGCTGCTTCTGGTCAACGCCTCGCCCGAGCTCACCCAGCGCGCCTATCGCACCGTGCGGCCCGATGTCATCCAGTTCCATGGCTCCGAAAAGCCCGAATGGCTGGGCATCGTGAAGCAGCACATGAAGGTGGAGGTGTGGAAGGCGCTGGGCCTGCGCAGCGCAGAAACGCTCGTCAATGCCCGCCGCTTCGATGGCCAGGCCGACCGGCTGCTGTTCGATTCCCCGGCCCAGGCCTTGCCCGGCGGCAATGGCACCGTGGCCAACTGGTCGCTGCTCGCCGGTCACCAGCACCACCTGCCCTGGGGCCTGGCGGGCGGGCTCGACCCCGACAATGTGCGCTTTGCGCTGGTCGCGACCAAGGCCCCGCTGGTCGATGTCTCATCGGGTGTGGAGAGCGAGCCGGGAGTCAAAGATATGGACAAGATCGCCCGCTTTTGCCAAGCGGTTCGCGATCATGACCAACACCGCAACCCAGCTTAACAGCTATCGCAATCAACCCGACGCACAGGGCCATTTCGGCCAGTATGGCGGGCGCTATGTTGCAGAAACCCTGATGCCTCTGGTGCTCGATCTGGAGAAGCACTATCGCGCGGCCAAGGCCGATCCGGCCTTTCAGGCGCAGTTTGACGACCTGCTCGAACATTATGTCGGCCGCCCCAGCCCGCTTTATTATGCCGAGCGGCTGACCGAGGAACTGCGGAAAGATGCCCCCGAAGGCAAGGGCGCGCAAGTGTGGTTCAAGCGCGACGAACTCAACCATACCGGCGCGCACAAGATCAACAACTGCATCGGCCAGATCCTGCTCGCGATGCGCATGGGCAAGACGCGGATCATCGCGGAAACCGGCGCGGGCCAGCATGGTGTCGCCACCGCGACCGTGTGCGCGCGCTTCGGCCTGCCCTGCGTGATCTATATGGGCGCGACCGATGTCGCGCGGCAGCAGCCCAATGTGTTCCGCATGAAGCTCTTGGGCGCGGAGGTCGTCCCCGTCACGTCGGGTGCGGCGACGCTCAAGGACGCGATGAATGAGGGATTGCGCGACTGGGTCGCCAATGTCCACGACACCTTCTACATCATCGGCACCGCCGCTGGCCCGCACCCGTACCCTGAGCTGGTCCGCGATTTCCAGAGCGTGATCGGCAAGGAGGCGCGCGCGCAGATGCTGAGCCGCATCAATCGCCTGCCCGACCTGCTCGTTGCAGCCATCGGCGGCGGATCGAATGCGCTGGGCCTGTTCCACCCCTTCCTCGACGATCCCGATGTGCGGATGCTGGGCGTCGAAGCCGCTGGATACGGCCTTGATGGCGATCAGCACGCAGCCAGCCTGCTCGGCGGCTTCCCCGGCATCCTGCACGGCAACAAGACCTATCTTTTGCAGGACGAGGACGGCCAGATCACCGAGGGCCATTCGATCAGCGCGGGCCTCGATTATCCCGGCATCGGCCCCGAGCACGCCTGGCTCAAGGACATGGGCCGGGTCGAATATACCGCGATCACCGATGACGAGGCATTGGACGCCTTCCAGCTGCTCTGCCGCACCGAAGGCATCATCCCCGCGCTGGAACCTGCGCACGCGATCGCTGCCGTGGCAAAGGTCGCTCCTACGATGGACCGCGATGCGATCATCCTCGCTAACCTGTGCGGGCGGGGGGACAAGGATATTTTCACCGTGGCGGACAAGCTTGGGGTGGAGATGTAGGCATGATGTTTGGTCTAATTGGCAAAGCACTGGCTCATGGCTTGGCTGCAATCTTGTTGACTGCCTCAACGCATTTTATTTTTGGGTGGCCAGCGAGTTTTGAGAGGGCCCTTGCTATAGCTGGTGCTGTCGCAGTCGGTGCCGCCGCGACTTTTCTCATTCGTCACCGGTCTCGTCATAGGTCAGTCATCCAATGACCCGCCTCTCTTCCGCCTTCCCCGCCGACCGCGCGGCGCTTGTGTGCTTCGTCACGGCTGGCGATCCTGACGCTGCGTCCACGCCCGCGATCCTCGACGCGCTGGTCGAGGGCGGCGCGGATGTGATCGAGCTCGGGATGCCGTTTACCGATCCGATGGCCGATGGTCCCGCGATCCAGGCGGCGAACCTGCGTTCACTGGCGGCGGGAACCAAGACCGCCGACATCCTGCAGATCGCCACCGATTTTCGCGCCCGTCACCCCAATGTGCCGCTGGTGCTGATGGGCTATGCCAACCCGATGACCCGCCGCGGACCCGAATGGTTTGCCGATGCCGCTGCCGCAGCGGGTGTCGATGGCGTGATCTGCGTCGATATTCCGGCGGAAGAAGACGCGGCGCTTGGCCCGGCTCTCCGCGCCAAGGGCATCGCGCCAATCCGCCTTGCCACGCCGACCACCGATGCAGCACGTCTGCCCGCCGTGCTCGAAGGTGCAGGCGGCTTCCTCTATTATGTTTCGGTCGCCGGGATCACCGGCAAGCAGCAGGCGGTGCAGGCGAGCATCGAGGAAGCGGTAACGCGCCTCAAGGCCTCGACCGACCTGCCCGTCGCGGTCGGCTTTGGCGTGCGCACGCCGCAGCAGGCCGCCGCCATCGCGCGCGTTGCCGATGGCGTCGTCGTCGGCAGCGCGATTGTTGAGATCGTCGCCGAACATGGCGCGGCAGCGGCAGGCCCGGTACGCGATTATATCCGCAGCCTCAGCGACGCGATCGCCACGGCGCGCGCCACAACGAACGCCTGATAGGAGCATCCCCCATGAGCTGGTTCAGCCGCGTCCGCAATTCGATCCCCCTGATCGCCAAGCGCGACACCACGCCCGACAACCTGTGGCACAAGTGCAAGGCCTGCGGCGAAATGGTGTTCGCCAAGGAGTTCGAGGACAATCTCTCGGTCTGCCCCAAATGCGGCCATCATGAGCGGATCGGGGCGCAGGCGCGCTTTGCGATGCTGTTCAACGACAAGATCTGGGAAGAGCTGCCCGCGCCGGTGGTCAAGGAAGACCCGCTCAAGTTCCGCGACAGCAAGAAATATGTCGACCGCATCAAGGCCGCACGTGCGGCGGGCACCGCGACCGATGCGCTCACCAATGCGCTGGGCCGCATCCAGGGCCACAAGGCCGTGGTCGGCGTGCAGGATTTCGCCTTCATGGGCGGATCGATGGGCATGGCGGTGGGTGAGGCGTTCATTCGCGGCACCGAGCGCGCGATTGCCGAAAAATGCCCCTATGTCATCTTCACCGCAGCCGGTGGCGCGCGCATGCAGGAAGGCATCTTGTCGCTGATGCAGATGCCGCGCAGCACCGTGGCGATCAGCCGTCTGCACGCGGCGGGCCTGCCCTATATCGTCGTGCTGACCGACCCCACCACCGGGGGCGTCACCGCCAGCTATGCAATGCTGGGCGATGTGCAGATGGCCGAGCCCAATGCGCTGATCGGCTTTGCGGGCCAGCGCGTGATCGAGCAGACGATCCGCGAAAAGCTGCCCGAGGGCTTCCAGCGCTCCGAATATCTGCTCGAGCACGGGATGCTCGACATGGTGGTCGAGCGCAAGGACCTGCGCGAACGGCTGGGCAGCGTGATCGATTATCTGATGGCGGCCAAGGCGGCAGCGTGAAACTGGCGGGGTTCAGCCGTCAATCTTCGCCCGCACCCTCTCCCCTCCCGCTTGCGGGAGGGGTGCCCGAAGGGCGGGGTGGGAGCGAGGCGCAGCCGCGCCTTGCGGCTTCCGTTCTCCCTGCCCACCCCGGTCCGGCAAGCCGGACCTGCCCCTCCCGCAAGCAGGAGGGGAAAGGGTGATGGACCACGCCATTTCCACGCATGCTGGCGTCCAGACCCAGCTGGACCGGCTCGCGGCGCTGTCGCCAGGGCGCGACGTGCTGGGGCTGGAGCGGATCACCGAACTGCTCGCCCGGCTGGGCAATCCGCACCACCGTCTGCCCCCCGTCTTCCATGTCGCGGGCACCAACGGCAAGGGATCGACCTGCGCGTTCCTGCGCGCCGCAATCGAGGCTTCGGGCCATGTCGCCCATGTCTATACCAGCCCGCATCTGGTGCGCTTCAACGAGCGGATTCGGCTCGCCGGACGGCTGATCGACGACGAGGCGCTGGCCGATTATCTCGCGCGAGTGCTCGACATTGCAGAGGGGATCAGCGCCAGCTTTTTCGAGGTCACGACCGCCGCTGCGTTTCTCGCCTTTGCGGAGACGCCCGCCGATGCCTGTGTGATCGAGGTGGGCCTGGGCGGCAGGCTGGATGCGACCAACGTGCTGCCCGCGCCGGCCGTGTGCGGCATAGCGGCGCTGGGCATCGACCACGAGGCGTTCCTGCTCGCGCCCGAAAAGGGCACGCCCGAGGTTCCGCTGGAACGCATCGCTTTCGAGAAATCAGGGATCGCCAAGCAGGGCGTGCCGCTCGTCATCCAGAAATATGCCATCGGCATGATGGGCGCGATTGCCGGCCAGGCGATGCGCGCCGGGGCCTATGTCAAGGCGCGCGGCGAGGACTGGGACGCCGCGCTCTATCAGGGGCGGCTGCACTATCGCGATGTCGACGGACGGCTCAGCCTGCCGCTGCCGCGCCTGCCCGGCGAGCATCAGGCGGATAACGCCGCGCTCGCCATCGCCATGATCCGCCACCAAAGCGCACTTGCCATCCCCGACAGCGCGCTCAGCGCCGCGATGGGCTGGGCCGAATGGCCCGCGCGGATGCAGCGGCTGAACCCCGGCCCGCTCACCCGGTTGCTGGGCACCGGCGAGCCCGTATGGCTCGATGGCGGGCACAATCCGGATGCCGGCGCGGCGCTGGCGCGGCACGTGTCCGCGATGGGCGGAAAGGTGCATCTGATCATCGGCATGCTGTCGAACAAGCAGCCCGGCGCGCTGCTGGGCCCGCTGGAGCCCTATCTCGCCAGCGTCACCGCGCTGCCGGTGCCCGGGCATGAATGGCACGATGCCGATGCGTTTCAGCAATGCCTTACCTCGGGGATCGAGGTCGAGGCGGCGGCGGATGTCGCAGCGGCGATGGCGCGGCTGGCGGAGCATGAAGCGGCGCCGGTGCTGATCGCGGGCTCGCTCTATCTCGCGGGCGAAGTGCTCAAGGCGAACGGGCAAGAACCTGATTGAATAGGCGAGTGCCTATGACACCCCATCCGTTTGTCCCGAGCGAAGTCGAGGTACGTGTTCGGAAAATATAGCGCATACGTCCCTCGACTTCTCGGCTTTGCCGAGAAGTTCATCCTGAGCGGCTGGCTTGCCAGCAGCCGAAGGGCTCGGGAACGCGGAAATATTTGCGCATTGATCCTGACTAAGCCCCGTTCTCCTCGGTCCCAGCCGTCCCCAGCGACCGATCCACCAGGCCGCTCGCCATCATCCACCAGAACAGCAGCACACCCGGCAGCGCGGCCACCGTCGTCACCAGATAGAAATTGGTGAAGCCCAGCTGCTCGATCATGCCGCCCGCCAGCGTTCCGGTGAGGAACCGTCCGGTGATGCTGGCGGCGGCGGAAAGCAGCGCGAACTGCGTCGCGGTGAACTCCAGATTGCACAAAGCCGAGAGATAGGCGACCACGCACACCCCGCCGATGCCGCTGGCGAAATTCTCGAAGCCCATCGCGCCGGCCATCGCCCAGGTGTTATGGCCGACACTGGCGAGCCCGGCAAAGGCCAGGTTCGACACCGCCATCAGGATCAGGCTGATCAGCACCGAGCGCTTCATGCCCAGCCGCGCATAGAGCATACCGCCGACAAAAATGCCCGCCAGCAGCGCCCAGAAGCCGAGGCCGACATCGTAGATCGCCAGCTCGTCATTGGTGAAGCCCAGATCCTCGAACAGCAGCCGCAGCGTCAGGTTGGCGAGCGTGTCGCCGATCTTGTGGACCAGCACGAACAGCAGCACGACGAGCGCGCCGGAGCGCTTGAAGAACTCGGCCAGCGGGCTGACATAGGCGATCGCGGCGGCAACCGGACCCTTCAGGGGCTTGGGTTCCTGCCGCCGCGCCGGTTCGCCCATCACCAGCCCGGTGATCACCGCGAACAGGCCGAAGAACGACACCGCGATATAGGCCGTGCTCCAGTCGCTGCGCGCCGCGACGATCAGCGCCACTGACCCTGCGAGCGCGGCTCCGATGCGCCAGCCATATTGGCTCATCCCCGATCCCACGCCCAGCTGATGCGGCTCGAGCAGTTCGATGCGATAGGCGTCGATCACGATATCGAAGGTTGCGCCCGCCACGCCGACCAGGATCGCGGCGACGGCAACGCTGGCGATATCCGCCTCCGGATCGGCCAGCCCCAGGTTCATGATCGCGACCATCACCAGCACCGCGCACAGGATCAGCCACGAGACGCGCTGGCCCAGCCGCCCGATCAGCGGCAGCTTCACCGCATCGATGATCGGTGCCCAGAGCCATTTGAAATTATAAGCAAGGAACGTGAGCGCAAAGGCAGTGACGGTCGACTTTTCGATCCCCGACTGGGCCAGCCGGGTGGACAGCGTCGCGGCGATCATCGCGAAGGGAAAGCCCGAGGAAATACCCAGGAACAATGCGGCCAGCGGTGCAGCCTCGGTATAGGGCCTGAGGCCCATCGGCAGCGAGGCGCGCCAACCCGTGACTTCGGGCGCGATCCCGGCGGCGTTATCGTTCATGCAATCTTTTCCCTTCCCGTGTCCCGGGGCAGGAAACTAGCGGCACCAGCGATTTACGCCAGAGGGATTTGCGCTGCCGGGCGGCGTCAGATCACCGCCGATCCGATCACCGCACCGCCCGGTCCTTGGCGGACCAGCACGGCATGGCGATCCGCACCCGTCTGGCGCAGCATATCGGGAGTGATGGTCACGCTGTGCGCGCCGCCGCTCCAGCGCCCCAGCGCCCGCTCGGCCAGCACGACATTGGTGTAGTGCACCTGCCGCCCACCATTCTCGCCGCTGCCGATGCTGATCGTGCGCCCGGCCGCCAGCGCCACCAGCACCAGCTCGGCATTCTGGCCCCTGGGCCCATCGAGCCGCACCGTGCGCGTGCCGGCGTTGCCCGCTGCCAGCGTGACGCTGAGACCTGCGTTGCGGCGCGCGGTCGCGGCGCTGGCGATCAGGGCGCGTACCCTGGCCTCTTGCGACCCCACCGCCTGTGCCTGGCCATCAACCACCAGCTGCGGCGTATAGATATTCGCGCCATCAAAGGCCCGGTCGCCATATTGGCGCTGCAGCCGCGTGTTCTCCTCGCGGCCCAGGCTGTCCTTCCAGCCGAGCCGGTCCCAATAGGTCACCGGGCGGCTGATCACCAGGATCGCGGGATCGCGTGCCAGCCGTGCAGCTACCGCATCGGCGGGTGGGCATGACGAACAGCCCTGGCTGGTGAACAGCTCTGCCACCACCGGGCCAGCCGCCGACAATGTCGCCACCGGCCTTGCCGCCACGCGCTGCACCGCTGCAGCGGCAGACGGGTCGGCACGCCCTTCGATCAGCACGAAGCCGGTGAGACCGGCCAGCGCCAGCATGGGAATCCAGATTTTCAACATCGCCATGTCCTTGTCCGCGCGCACTGCGCTCCATGGCCGCGATATTCGCTGGCTCTGGTCAGCCGGTTACGCCGCCGGATAGAGGTTGAGCGGCTTGGGCATCGCCTTGGGCGTCTTGCCGCGGATCAGCAGATCGACCGCATGGATCGCCTTGACCAGTTCTGCCGCGCTATACGGCTTGATCAGGCAGCCGATGGCATATTGCTTGGCATGGCCGGGACAGGTTCCCGTCGCGAACAGCACCGGAATGTCGCGTTCGCTGGCGACCCGAGCCACTTCCACCCCGCTGCCGCCGCGCGAGAGGTTGACGTCGGCCAGCACGAGATGGATCGGTTCGCGCTCCAGCACCGCGATCGCTTCCGCCTCGGTATCGACCGTCGCGGCGACGCGATAGCCCGCATCGACCACGCGCAGTTCATTGTCAAAGGCGATCAACGGCTCGTCCTCGACGATCAGGATGGTTTCGATCGAACGGGTGAACCGCGAAAACAGCATGAGGCGACTTTCTGACTGGGCGGAGCGGCAGGAAAGGTAAATACGCGAGGATCAATTCTTGCGTTCCCGCAAGCGCCCTTCGACGTTATAGCAGCGCCCATGCCCCCCCGGAAACCGAAATTCGATCCGCTCGACGACAGCCCCTCGCCGCGCGCCGCACCGCCCAAGGCCCGCACCTCCACGCTGGGTGATGGCCAGCGCATCGCCAAGCTGCTGGCGCGCGCCGGCATCGCCTCGCGCCGCGAGATCGAGCGGATGATCGAGGGCGGACGCGTCGCGCGCGATGGCGTGGTCATCACCACGCCCGCCACGGTGCTGACCAGCCTCAACGGCATCACCGTTGATGGCAAGCCGGTCAAGGAGCCAGCGCCCGCCAAATTGTGGCGCTTCCACAAGCCTGCCGGTCTGCTGACCGCAGAGCGCGACTTTACCGGTCGTCCGACCATTTACGAGCACCTGGCCAAGGTTGCGCCCGATGCGCCGCGCATGATGCCTGTAGGGCGATTGGACCTCAATACCGAGGGCCTGCTGCTGATGACCAATGACGGCGAACTGAAGCGCCAGATGGAGCTGCCGGCTACCGGCGTGGAGCGCACCTATCGCGCGCGTGCCTTTGGCGAGGTCAGCCAGACGCAGCTCGAGGACCTGATCCACGGCATCACCATCGAAGGCGTGCGCTACGGCAAGATCGACGCCAATCTCGAACGGCGGACCGGCCGCAACGGCTGGATCGAGATGACGCTGACCGAGGGCAAGAACCGCGAAGTGCGCCGCGTGCTCGAACATCTCGGGCTCAAGGTCTCGCGCCTCATCCGCACGCGCTATGGCCCCTTCCTGCTGGAAGGGCTGGATGTCGGCGCGGTCGACGAGGTGCGCAGGCACGATGTGGTGACGTTCAGGAAGACGCTGAAATGAGAGTGAAACGCTAGGATGCTGCGCATCATTTCGGGCGAATGGCGGGGCCGCAAGCTGAAGGCACCTCCAGGCGACACTACCCGCCCCACCGCCGATCGTACCCGCGAGACCTTGTTCTCGATGCTGACGAGCCGCCTCGGCTCGTTCGAGGAGCTGGCGGTGCTTGACCTGTTCGCAGGCTCGGGCGCGCTGGGGCTCGAAGCCCTGTCGCGCGGAGCGCAGCGGTGCGTGTTCGTGGAACAGGACCGACCAGCGATCGACGTGCTCAAGGCCAATATCCGCCTGCTCGAAGCCGATGCGCGGTGCGAGGTCCGGCCGAGCTCCGCATTGTCGCTGGGGCCCGCCATCAAGCCATTCGACCTGATCCTGCTCGACCCGCCTTATGGCACTGGTGCAGGCGCAGTGGCGCTCGACAAGCTGAACCGGCTAGGCTGGTTCGCGCCGTCGAGCTGGATCAGCCTGGAAACCTCCGCCAAGGAAACGCTCGACATTGCCGGGTTCGAAATCGACACAGAACGCGTCGTCGGCAAGGCGAAGCTCACGCTGTTGCGGCCCGCCCCCGCTGCGCCCATAGACCTGCAAAGCTGACCAAACCTGCAGCGGCGAGATACAGCCCTACCGCGTCCGCGCCGCCCCGGTCGGCGAGCGCCTGCGCGGCGATCGGGGCGACAGCGCCGCCAATGATGCCGCCGCCATTGAATGCCACCGATGCGCCGGTATAGCGCACGCGGGCGGGAAATTGCTGCGGCAACCACGCACCTAGCGGACCATAGACAAAGCCCATGACCAGCAGCGCCACCGACAGCGCGATCCAGGCCAGCCAGAGCGAACCCGAGCCGAGCAGCGGCCCGAACATCAGCCCGACGCCGATGGTCGCCGCGCAGCCGATCATCAGCACACGCCCGCTGCTGGTCGCATCCGAACGATAGCCGGAGACGACGATGCCCAGTGCCAGGAAGAGGATGGCGCCCAGCTGCACGATCAGGAAGCTGGTGCGGTCATGCCCCAGCGCGGTGGTGGCATAGCCCAGGGCAAAGGCGGTCGAGAGGTAGAAGATCGCAAAGCAGGCGACGACCGCGAACGTGCCCGACAGGGTGGCGCGCAGGTGATGGCGCAGCAGTTCGGCGACCGGAACCGCTGCCGGGCGCTCTGCCTCGAGCACGCGGGCAAAATCGGGGGTTTCGGTGATCTTCAGCCGCACCCACAGCCCCAGCCCGACCAGGATGCCGCTGGCCAGGAACGGCACGCGCCAGCCCCAGCTGATGAACTGTTCTTCGGTAAGGTTCAGCCCCAGCAGCAGGAACAGCCCGTTTGCGGCAATGAACCCCACAGGCGCGCCCAGTTGCGGCGCCATGCCGAAGCGGGCCGCCCATCCCGGCGGGGCGTTTTCCACCGCCAGCAAGGCTGCGCCGCCCCATTCGCCGCCCAGGCCGAAGCCTTGGCCAAAGCGCAGGATGCACAGCAGCAGCGGCGCGACCCAGCCCACCATCTGCCAGGTCGGCAGAAACGCGATCAGCAGCGTAGATCCGCCCATCAGCATCAGCGAGGCGACAAGCGTCGACTTGCGCCCGATACGATCGCCGAAATGGCCAAAGGCGATGGCGCCGACAGGCCGGGCGAAAAAGGCGAGGCCAAAGCTCATATAGCTGAGCATCAGCTGCGCAGAGGCGCTTTCTGCCGGGAAGAACAGCGGCCCGAAGACGAGCGCGGCGGCGGTCGCATAGATATAGAAATCGTAGAACTCGACCGCAGTGCCGACCAGCGACGCTGTCAGCACACGCTGATGCGTGCGAAATGGGTGCATCATTCTTCCCCTTTCCCCGGCGAGGCACCGTTAACGCGGGGGGCGGACTTGGCAAGCAAAAGCGCGCCTTGCGCTGTAGCTGAGCGGAGACGCCCAAAAGGGGCCACAGTCGCCTGCGACCCCTTTATGGGAAGATGAGAAGAGTGAAGGTAGTCAGGGAAAAATCAGGCAGCGATCACTTCGCCATCGGCCTCCGGATCGCGCAGCACATAGCCGCGCCCCCAGACGGTCTCGATATAATTCTCGCCACCACAGGCCAGCGCCAGTTTCTTGCGCAGCTTGCAGATGAAGACGTCGATGATCTTGAGTTCGGGTTCGTCCATGCCGCCATAAAGGTGGTTCAGGAACATTTCCTTGGTCAGCGTGGTGCCCTTGCGCAGCGAAAGCAGCTCGAGCATCGCATATTCCTTGCCGGTCAGATGCACGCGGGCGCCATCGACCTCGACGGTCTTGGCGTCGAGGTTGACCGCCAGCTTGCCGGTGCGGATGACGCTTTGCGAATGGCCCTTGGAACGGCGCACCACGGCGTGAATACGGGCGATCAGCTCTTCGCGGTGGAAAGGCTTGGTCACATAATCGTCGGCACCGAAGCCGAACGACCGGACCTTGCTGTCCATCTCCGAAATGCCGGACAGAATGAGCACCGGCGTCTGCACCTTGGCGACGCGGAGCTTTTTCAGCACGTCATAGCCGTGCATGTCGGGCAGGTTCAGGTCGAGCAGGATGATATCGTAATCATAGAGCTTGCCCAGATCCAGGCCTTCTTCGCCGAGGTCGGTCGTGTAGACATTGAAGCCCTCGGTCGTGAGCATCAGCTCAATGGCCTTGGCCGTTGTCGGCTCATCTTCGATCAAAAGCACCCGCATGTGCAGCCCCTTTTTGCCCGTGCCATCGGCACCGTTCAGTCATCTGGACCCAAGAACGGATCGACGAGGAAAACATTAACCATAATTTTTTTGGGGGCAAAAGGTTAATTTCGCGTTAACCGGCCTGAATCCGCGAGTCGCGCGGGCATGGCGCCGCCGGGGAATCGCAAAAAGACTCCCTTTTCAGCCGGTTGGGCGACCCCTTTCGGTTCGTCGCATTTTGGTGATTAACGCCAATTGGTTTCCAATTGGTAACACGATGCAACACGATTTTTCACTCTGCCTGCAGCTCCCCGATCAGCCTGGGGCGCAGCCAGGCGATCAGCGCTTCCACCCGCGCGGGGCGATGCGGCGAGGGCGGGGTGACGATGCTCAGTGTCGATGGCTCGAACCGCCAGTCGGGCAACAGGCGGACCAGCCGGCCATCGGCCAGCCCGGCCTCACAGAAGAAATCGGGCAGCGCGGCGATGCACTGGCCATCGAACACGGCGGGCAAGGCGGCATCCGCATTGTTGACGATCAAAGCCGCGCGCGGCCTTGCCAGCACGCGCGCGCTGTCTGCTCCGGTGAGCGGCCATACGCCTGGCTGGGCGGAGTTGGCATAATGGACCGCCTTGTGCGCATCGAGGTCGGCCGGATGCTGCGGCGTGCCGTGGCGCGTGCAATAATCGGGCGATGCGATGATGTACATGCGCACCGGGCGCAAGCGGATCGCGCGCAGGCTGCTGTCGGGCAGCACGGCGATGCGCAGCGCGAGGTCAAACCCCTCTTCGACCAGATCGACCCGTGCATCGGACAGATGCATGTCGATCAGTATGCCGGGGTGCAGCGCCATGAACTGCGCGACCAGCGGTGCGACGGCGCGCAGGCCGAAGCTCATCGGCACCGCGATGCGCACCGTACCGGAGAGCAGCACCGCCTCGTCACGCGCCGCCTCGACCGCCGCCTCGCCATCCATGCGGATGCGCCGGGCATGATCGACCAGCGAGCGCCCTGCCGCAGACAAGGACAGTCGGCGCGAGGTGCGGTGGAACAGGACCGTGCCCAGTTCCGCCTCCAGCCGCGAAACCGCTTTCGAGACCTTGGCCTTGGACAGGCTGAGCGCTTCGGCCGCGCCGGTGAAACTGCCGGTATCGGCCACGGCAGCAAAAACCGCCCAGGCCTCAAAATCAGGAAGACGCATTTCGGAAACAATCCTTTTCCAAACTGGCTATTTTGGAAACGATAGCCAAAGTCTATCTGTTGCTCAAGCCAAGGCGCGGTCGAAAAGCCGCTGCCAGCAAGGAGCAAGTGACATGATCGAGAAACGCGATTTTTCCACCCTGGGTCACGCCAATCACGGCTGGCTCAATGCCCGCCATCATTTCTCGTTCGGCGGTTATCATGATCCGGCCCGCATGGGCTGGGGCGCCCTGCGCGTTTGGAATGACGACGAGATCGCCCCCAAAAGCGGTTTCCCCACCCATCCGCACCGCGACATGGAAATCATCACCTATGTCCGCACCGGCGCGATCACCCATCGCGACAGCCTGGGCAATGAAGGCCGCACCGAAGCGGGCGACGTTCAGGTGATGAGCGCGGGAACCGGCGTGGCGCATAGCGAGTTCAACCTGGAGGACGAGGAAACCCGGCTGTTCCAGATCTGGATCATCCCCGATGCTGTCGGTGGTGCGCCGCGCTGGGACGCCAAGCAGTTCCCCAAGGGCGAACGTTCGGGCAAGCTCGAAGTGCTCGCCAGTGGCCGCGATGAGGACATCATGGCCGGTGCGCTGATGATCCGGGCCGATGCGCGGCTGTCCGGTGCCACCCTGGCATCGGGTGACAGCATCACCCACCGGATCGATCCGGCCTATGCCGCCTATCTGGTGGTCTCGGCCGGCAGCGTGACCGTGAACGGTGTCGAGATTGGCGAACGCGATGCCGCTGCAATCACGCAGGAGACCGAGATCACGATCACGGCGGATGAAGATGCCGAATTCCTGATCGCGGAAACCCGTACCCACTGATCCCTCCCCCGCCCCGCCGCCTTCCCCCTCGGGCGGCGGGGCACCCTTTCATCCCCGATTTCACGAAGGAGAATTTCCATGGCAAAGGTTCTGGTGCTTTATTACTCGACTTACGGCCATATCGAGACGATGGCCGAGGCCGTTGCGGAAGGTGCGCGCGGCGAAGGCGCGGACGTGACGATCAAGCGCGTCCCCGAAACGGTCGCGGAAGACGTTGCCCGCGCCAACCATTTCAAGCTGGACCAGGCCGCAGACGTGGCGACGCCCGAAGAGCTGGCGGATTATGATGCCATCATCGTCGGCACCGGCACGCGCTTTGGCCGCATGTCGAGCCAGATGGCCGCCTTCTGGGACCGCACCGGCGGTCTGTGGGCCAGGGGCGCGCTGGTCGGCAAGGTCGGCGCATCGTTCACCGCGACTGCCAGTCAGCATGGCGGCCAGGAAACGACGCATTTCTCGATCCTGACCAACCTGCTGCACCATGGTCTGACCATTGTCGGCCTGGACTATGGCTATCAGGGCCAGCTGAGCAATGACGAGGTCATCGGCGGATCGCCTTATGGCGCCAGCACGATTGCCGGCGGCGACGGATCGCGCCAGCCGCATCAGGCCGATCTCGACGGTGCCCGCTATCTTGGCGCGAAGGTTGCCCGCACCGCCGCCAAGCTGACCGCCTGACCCCCTCCCCCGCCCGCTCGGGAGCAGCCGCCCGCATCCCCTCCTTTGGGGGGATTGCGGGCGGTTTGGCATCTGCCTAGCTTCGCAGACTGTGCAAGGGAGAGCGAGAGTGATGCGGGTTGGATTGCGGCGGATTGCGATCATCCTGTCCGTGCTTTGGGCTGCGGCCATGCCCGCTCACGCCGAATGGCACGAAGCCTCCAGCCCCAATTTCCTGGTCTATGCTGACCAGAGCGAAGGCGACATTCGCGAATTTACCGACATGCTGGAGCGCTATCGCTCGGCCATGCGCTTCATCTACAAGCTGCCCGAAGAACCGACCTCGCCCTCCAACCGGCTGACGGTCTTCGTCGTTCGCGATGCCAGTCAGGTCCGCAAGCTGATGGGCGACGGCAGCCGTTTTGTTCGAGGCTTCTATCTTCCTCGCGCGGGCGGGTCGGTAGCTTTCGTTCCGCAGGTCGAGGATGACAGCCAGAGCGACCGAGTGTCGCGGGACGAACAGATATTGCTGCACGAATACGCCCACCATTTCATGTTCAGCGTGTTTTCGGGCTCGCCGCCCCTGTGGCTGCAGGAAGGGTTTGCCGAATTCTATTCCACCGCCAAGTTTGACAGCAGCGGCGGTGTCGGCCTCGGCCTTCCGGCGGACCACCGCGCGGCTGAACTCGCTCTGGCGCAGGAGGTACCGCTCGATCTGCTATTGGACACGCGCAAATATCGCGAGAATGCGTCAAAGCGCTATGACGCGTTTTACGGTCGCAGCTGGCTGCTGTTCCATTATCTGACCTTCTCAGACGCCAGAGCGGGGCAGATGGCCAGTTATCTGCAAAGGATCAATGCCGGCGAGGGCGAAGTCGCCGCTGCGGTTGGCGCCTTTGGTGATCTTGATGCGCTGGACAAGGAACTGACCGCCTATATGAAGCGGCGTCGGCTGACCTATCTCAACCTTCGGCCGGACAAGATCGTCAGCCAGCCGATCACCATTCGCATGCTGGGCAAGGGCGAGGCCGCGATACTGCCAGTCGTGATGCGATCGAAGCGCGGCGTGAACAAGGAAACCGCACCCGAGGTTCTGGCCGATGCGCGTACGGTCGCAGCGCTTTATCCCGACGATCCGTTCGTGCTCACCGCGCTAGCGGAAGCCGAATTCGATGCCGGGAATGAGGATGCCGCCATTTCCGCGGCCGACAAGGCAATTGCCAGGCAACCGACAAACGTCGGCGCAATGGTCCAGAAGATTTTCGCGCTCTTCCGCAAGGCCAGCGACGAGCAAAGTCTCTGGCCCGAAGTGCGCGCGGCGATCTCCGCCGCCAACGCCGCTGAAAACGACAATCCCATTCCGCTTGCCTATTTTTACCGTAGCTATGCGGCACAGGGCAGGAAGCCCCCGGAAATGGCAGTGCAGGGTCTGCAAAAGGCGCTGCAGCTTGCGCCTTATGACACCGGCAACCGGCTGACTCTGGCCGAATATTTCATCCGCACGGGCAACAGCAAAGCCGCCGAAACGACCCTCACCCCATTGCTGAACCATCCCCATAATGCGGAACTCGCGAACCTGGCGCGCAAGATGCTGGAGGCGGGGTCGGCATCGACCAAGGACGGTGCATCGGACAGCAATTCGTGACATGCCTCTCCCTTGCCAAGGGAGATGAACATGCGATCGACATTCACGCGAGCGGCGTTGGCCGCTCTTGCACTGGGCGGATGGGCCGCCAATGGTTCGGCTGGCGCACAAGAGGCCATGCGCCCGGGGTTCCATGCCGGAACGGTGATCCCGGATTTCGGAGCGGTGGCGAGCGTCGACGGGCATGCCCCGATCCCCGCAGAGGCGACGTTCAGCATCGTCTTCGATGCCAGTGATCCGGGCAAGCCGGGCAGCATCAACAGCACCATCGAAAGCGCCGCGCGCTTCATCAACATGCATGTCGAAGCCGGCGTTCCGCGCGAGGCGATCCGGCTCGCGGTGGTGGTGCATGGCCAGGCCGCGTTCGACCTGACCGATGCCGCGACCTATGCCGCCAAGCATGATGGCGCAGCCAATGCCAATCTTGCCGCGATCGCGGCGCTGTCACAGCATGACGTGCGGTTCATCCTGTGCGGCCAGAGCGCTGCGGCGCTGGGCATCAAGCGCGATCAGCTCGCCCCCGGCGTCAGGATGTCCCTGTCTGCGATGACCGCGCATGCGTTGCTGCAGCAGCAGGGCTATACGCTCAATCCGTTCTGACGGTATCGCCAGCGCAGAAACAAGAAACCCCGCCGGAATGCGCTTCCGGCGGGGTTCTTGTGCTTGCTCTGCCCGGCGTGAAGCCGGGCGGAGTGATCGATGCTTATTCGGCGTCGCTGTCCACCGCTTCGGCTTCGGCGGCCACAGGAGCCGGGGCCGGAGCGGGTGCTGCCGCCAGTTCGTCTGCAGCAGCCATCGCCTTTTGCAGCGCACGCTGCTGCGCGCGGAGCGCGGCATCGCGGCTGTTCGCGGCGATACGGATGCGCGCCATGCCCGCACCGGTGCCTGCCGGGATCAGACGACCCACGATCACGTTTTCCTTCAGGCCGATCAGCGAGTCGCGCTTGCCTTCCACCGCCGCCTGGGTGAGCACCCGGGTGGTTTCCTGGAACGACGCAGCCGAGATGAACGAACGCGTCTGCAGCGAGGCCTTGGTGATGCCGAGCAGCACCGGCTTGCCCTCGGCAAACTTCTTGCCTGCGGGCAGGCGAGCGTTGACCTCGTTCATTTCCTCGGCATCGAGCTGTTCGCCTGGCAGCAGCGTGGTATCGCCGCCATCGGTGATCTCGACCTTCTGCAGCATCTGGCGAACGATCACCTCGATGTGCTTGTCGTTGATCTTCACGCCCTGCAAGCGATAGACTTCCTGGATTTCGCTGACCAGATATTCGGCCAGCGCTTCCACGCCCAGCACTTCCAGAATGTCGTGCGGATCAGGCGAGCCCGAGATCAGGTTGTCGCCCTTCTTGACATAGTCGCCTTCCTGGACGTCGATGACCTTGGACTTGGGCACCAGATACTCGACCGGTTCACCCTCTTCCGGGTGGATCGCGATCTTGCGCTTGGCCTTGTAGTCACGGACGAACTCGATGCGGCCCGAGACCTTGGCGATGATCGCATTGTCCTTGGGCTTGCGCGCCTCGAACAGTTCGGCCACGCGCGGCAGACCGCCGGTGATGTCGCGGGTCTTGGCGGCTTCGCGGCTGACGCGGGCGAGAACATCGCCGGCTTCGACCTTCTGGCCATCCTCGACCGAGAGCATCGCACCCACAGCGAGCATGTAGCGCGCTGCTTCGCCCGATCCCTCATCCAGCAGGGTGAGGCGGGGACGCAGGTCTTCCTTGGACTTCGCCTTGCTCGATCCGCGGAATTCCACGACCACGCGCTGCGCGATACCGGTGGCATCGTCGGTCTGTTCGACCAGCGTCTTGCCGTCCAGCAGGTCCTGATACTTCACGACACCGCTGGTATCGGTGATCACCGGCATGGTGAACGGATCCCATTCGGCGATGCGATCGCCAATGCTCACCGGGCCATTGTCGTCGACCAGCAGCACCGTGCCGTACGGGATACGGTGGACCGCACGTTCGCGGCCTTCCTTGTCGACGATCGCGATTTCGCCGTTACGGGCGAGCGACAGGCGCTGACCGCGCTTGTTCACGATGGTCGGGATATCCCGATACTGCAGCGTGCCATCAGCCACCGCTTCGAGGTTCGACTGCTCATTGAGCTGCGCCGCGCCACCGATGTGGAAGGTACGCATGGTGAGCTGGGTGCCCGGTTCACCGATCGATTGCGCAGCGATAACGCCGACAGCTTCACCGATGTTGACCGGGGTACCACGCGCCAGGTCACGGCCATAGCACTTGCCGCAAACACCCTGGGTCGCTTCGCAGATCAGCGGCGAACGGATGCGCGCTGCCTGGATGCCCAGAGCCTCGATCGACGCCACAGCGGCTTCGTCGAGCAGCGTGTCCTTGGCAACAACGACTTCGCCCGACTTCGCATCGACGATGTCCTCGGCCAGGGTACGGCCCAGGATACGCTCGCCCAGCGAGGCGATGACCGAACCGCCCTGCACGATCGCGCGCATTTCCAGCGCCCGCTCGGTACCGCAGTCTTCCTGCACGATGACGCAGTCCTGCGACACGTCGACCAGACGGCGGGTCAGGTAACCCGAGTTCGCCGTCTTGAGCGCCGTATCCGCCAGACCCTTGCGGGCACCGTGGGTGGAGTTGAAATACTCCAGAACGGTCAGGCCTTCCTTGAAGTTCGAGATGATCGGCGTTTCGATGATCTCGCCCGACGGCTTGGCCATAAGGCCGCGCATACCGGCAAGCTGCTTCATCTGCGCCGGCGAACCACGCGCACCCGAATGGCTCATCATGTAGATCGAGTTGACTGGGGCTTCGCGGCCATGCTCGTCCTTCGGGGTCGCCTTGATCTCTTCCATCATGGCGTTCGCGACCTGGTCGCCGCAACGGCTCCAGGCGTCGATCACCTTGTTGTACTTTTCCTGCTGGGTGATCAGACCGTCCTGGTACTGCTGCTCATAGTCAGCCACCAGCGCGCGGGTCTCATCGACCAGACGCTCCTTGCTGTCCGGAATGATCATGTCGTCCTTGCCGAACGAGATGCCGGCGCGGCAGGCGTGACGGAAGCCCAGGCCCATGATCGCATCGGCAAACAGGACGGTGTCCTTCTGGCCGGTGTGACGATAGACCTGATCGATCACGTCGCCGATTTCCTTCTTGGTGAGAAGGCGATTGACGACATCGAAGGGCACCTTGTGGCTCTTGGGCAGACATTCGCCGATGAGCATGCGGCCCGGCGTCGTCTGGTAGCGCTTCAGATACTGGTTGCCCTGTTCATCGGTCTGCGGAACGCGGGCGATGACCTTCGAGTGCAGCGTCACCGCACCCACTTCCAGCGCCTGATGCACTTCGGCGATATCGGCCATCAGCATGCCTTCGCCCGGCTCGCCTTCGCGGTCCATCGAAAGGTAATACAGACCCAGTACCATGTCCTGCGAAGGAACGATGATCGGCTTGCCGTTGGCGGGCGACAGAATGTTGTTGGTCGACATCATCAGCACGCGCGCTTCCAGCTGGGCTTCCAGCGAGAGCGGAACGTGGACGGCCATCTGGTCACCATCGAAGTCGGCGTTGAAGGCCGAGCAGACGAGCGGGTGCAGCTGGATCGCCTTGCCCTCGATCAGCACGGGTTCGAACGCCTGGATGCCCAGACGGTGCAGCGTCGGTGCGCGGTTGAGCATCACCGGGTGTTCGCGGATCACCTCGTCCAGGATGTCCCAGACTTCCTTGCGCTCCTTTTCCACCCACTTCTTGGCCTGCTTCAGGGTCATCGACAGACCCTTGGCGTCAAGACGCGCGTAGATGAACGGCTTGAACAGCTCGAGCGCCATCTTCTTGGGCAGGCCGCATTGGTGCAGCTTGAGTTCCGGACCGGTCACGATGACCGAACGGCCCGAATAGTCGACGCGCTTGCCGAGCAGGTTCTGACGGAAGCGGCCCTGCTTGCCCTTGAGCATGTCGGACAGCGACTTCAACGGACGCTTGTTGGCACCGGTGATGATGCGGCCGCGACGACCGTTGTCGAACAGCGCATCCACAGCTTCCTGCAGCATGCGCTTTTCGTTGCGGACGATGATGTCCGGCGCGCGCAGTTCCATCAGCCGCTTCAGACGGTTGTTGCGGTTGATGACGCGGCGGTACAGGTCGTTCAGGTCCGAGGTCGCAAAGCGGCCACCGTCCAGCGGCACCAGCGGGCGCAGCTCGGGCGGGATCACGGGGATGACTTCCAGGATCATCCATTCGGGACGGTTGCCCGAATCGATGAACGATTCGACGACCTTGAGGCGCTTGATGATCTTCTTGGGCTTGAGCTCCGACTTGGTCGTCTCAAGTTCCTGCAGCAGATCGGCACGCTCCTGCTCGAGGTCCAGATCCATCAGCATCTGGCGCACGGCTTCTGCACCGATACCAGCCGAGAAGGCGTCTTCGCCGAACTCGTCCTGCGCATCGAGCAGCTCGTCTTCGGTGAGCAGCTGATATTTTTCCAGGCTGGTCAGGCCCGGCTCGATCACGACATAGCTTTCGAAATACAGCACGCGCTCAAGCTGCTTGAGCTGCATGTCGAGCAGCAGGCCGATGCGCGAGGGCAGCGACTTCAGGAACCAGATGTGCGCGACCGGAGCGGCGAGCTCGATATGGCCCATGCGTTCGCGACGGACCTTGGTCACGGTCACTTCCACGCCGCACTTTTCGCAGACGATGCCCTTGTACTTCATGCGCTTGTACTTGCCGCACAGGCACTCATAATCCTTCACGGGACCGAAGATGCGCGCGCAGAACAGGCCGTCACGCTCGGGCTTGAACGTGCGATAGTTGATCGTTTCGGGCTTCTTGATCTCGCCGAAGGACCAGGAACGGATACGCTCGGGGCTGGCGAGACCGATCTGGATCTCGTCAAAGGTTTCCGGCTTCACGGCGGGATTGTTGAATTTGGTCAGTTCGTTCATTTTCTGCTCCATTCAACCCTCTCCCTGCAGGGGAGAGGGAGGGGCCCAGGCTTCAGCCTGGGAGGGAGAGGGAAATTTCGGGCCCCTCTCCCTGGTGCTTCGCACCTGTCCCTCTCCCCTGCAGGGAGAGGGTGGTACTGTTACTCCGCGGCTTCCGGCAGCGCGTCCGGACCTTCATCCGGATCGGGCAGCGCGTCGATCGAGTTCAGCTCGACGTTCAGGCCCAGCGAGCGCATTTCCTTGACCAGCACGTTGAAGCTTTCCGGAATGCCGGCCTCGAACGTGTCGTCACCCTTGACGATCGCCTCATAGACCTTGGTGCGGCCGACCACGTCGTCGGACTTCACCGTCAGCATTTCCTGCAGCGTATAGGCCGCGCCATAGGCCTGGAGCGCCCAGACCTCCATTTCCCCGAAGCGCTGGCCACCGAACTGGGCCTTGCCGCCCAGCGGCTGCTGGGTGACGAGGCTGTAGGGGCCGATCGAACGCGCGTGGATCTTGTCGTCGACCAGATGGTGCAGCTTGAGCATGTAGATATAGCCCACGGTCACCTTGCGGTCGAACTTGTCGCCGGTACGGCCGTCGTACAGATCGACCTGGCCCGAGGGATCGAGACCCGCCCGCTCCAGCATCCGCGACACGTCCGCCTCGCGCGCACCGTCGAACACCGGGGTGCCCATCGGAACGCCGTTGCGCAGCAGACCCGCCAGTTCGACCACGCCGTCATCGCTGCGGCTGTCGATCTCGGCGTCGTAATCCTCGCCATAGACGTATTTCAGCTTCTCGCGCAGCGCATCGGGCGGAGCGCCCGCTTCCGGGTTCGGATTGGCCTCGCGCCAATCGTCCAGAGCCTTCGAAATCTGCTGACCCAGGCCGCGTGCGGCCCAGCCCAGATGGGTTTCGAAGATCTGCCCCACGTTCATGCGGCTCGGCACACCCAGCGGGTTGAGCACGAAATCGACATGCGTGCCGTCTTCCAGGAACGGCATGTCCTCGATCGGCAGGATGCGGCTGATGATGCCCTTGTTGCCGTGACGGCCGGCCATCTTGTCGCCCGGCTGCAGCTTACGCTTCACCGCGACGAAGACCTTGACCATCTTGAGCACGCCCGGGGCCAGCTCGTCACCGCGCTCCAGCTTTTCGCGACGGTCGTCGAACTTCTCGGTGATGCGGGTAACGGCTTCGTCATACTGGGCCTTGACCGCTTCGAGGTCAGCCTGAACGGCATCGTCCTCGACCGCGAACTTCCACCACAGGTGCTTTTCGACTTCCTCGAGCAGCGCCTCGTCAATGGCGACGCCCTTCTTCACGCCCTTGGGCGCAGCCGAAGCGACCTGGCCGACCAGCATTTCGCGCAGGCGGTTATAGGTGGCACGGTTCAGAATGGCGCGTTCGTCTTCGCGGTCCTTGGTCAGACGCTCGATTTCCTCGCGTTCGATCGCCAGGGCACGTTCGTCCTTGTCGATGCCATGACGGTTGAACACGCGGACTTCGACCACGGTGCCCGATACGCCCGGCGACAGACGCAGCGAGGTGTCGCGCACGTCGCTCGCCTTTTCACCGAAGATCGCGCGCAGCAGCTTTTCTTCCGGCGTCATCGGGCTCTCGCCCTTGGGCGTGATCTTGCCGACCAGGATGTCGCCCGGATGCACTTCTGCACCGATATAGACGATGCCCGCCTCGTCGAGGTTGCGCAGCGCTTCCTCGCCGACATTCGGGATGTCGCGGGTAATGTCTTCAGGGCCCAGCTTCGTATCGCGCGCCATGACCTCGAACTCCTCGATATGGATCGAGGTGAAGACGTCATCCTTCACGATGCGTTCGCTGATGAGGATCGAGTCCTCATAATTGTAGCCGTTCCAGGGCATGAACGCGACGAGCGCGTTGCGGCCCAGCGCCAGTTCACCCAGGTCGGTCGACGGACCGTCGGCGATGATATCGCCCTCGGCAATCACGTCGCCCACCTTCACCAGCGGACGCTGGTTGATGCAGGTGTTCTGGTTCGAACGTTGGAACTTCTGCAGCGTGTAGATGTCGACGCCCGACTTGCCCGAGTCCACCGAGCCGGTGGCGCGGATCACGATACGGGTCGCGTCGACCTGATCGACGATGCCGGCGCGCTTGGCAGCGATCGCGGCGCCCGAATCGCGCGCCACGGTCTCTTCCATGCCGGTGCCGACGAACGGCGCTTCGGCGCGCACCAGCGGCACGGCCTGACGCTGCATGTTCGATCCCATCAGCGCGCGGTTGGCGTCATCGTTTTCCAGGAACGGAATGAGCGATGCCGCGACCGAGACGAGCTGCTTGGGGCTGACGTCCATCAGCGTGATGATGTCGCGCGGTGCCATCAGGAATTCGCCGGCCTGACGGGCCGAGACGATGTCCTCGGCAAAGCTGCCGTCTTCGTTCAGCTCGGCGTTCGCCTGCGCGATGGTGTGCTTGGCCTCTTCCATGGCCGAAAGGTACACGACCTCGTCGGTCACCTTGCCGTCGATCACCTTGCGGTACGGGGTTTCGATAAAGCCGTACTTGTTCACGCGGCTGAACGAGGCCAGCGAGTTGATCAGACCGATGTTCGGGCCTTCGGGCGTTTCAATCGGACAGATACGGCCATAATGCGTCGGGTGAACGTCGCGGACTTCGAAGCCGGCGCGCTCGCGGGTCAGACCACCCGGGCCCAAGGCCGAAACACGGCGCTTGTGGGTGACTTCGGCCAGCGGGTTGGTCTGGTCCATGAACTGCGACAGCTGCGACGAGCCGAAGAATTCACGCACCGCTGCGACCGCAGGCTTGGCGTTGATCAGGTCGTTCGGCATCACGGTCGACACATCGACCGAGCTCATGCGCTCCTTGACGGCGCGCTCCATGCGCAGCAGGCCGACGCGATACTGGTTTTCCAGCAGCTCGCCCACCGAACGCACACGACGGTTGCCGAGATTGTCGATGTCATCGACTTCGCCCTTGCCGTCCTTCAGGTCGACCAGCGTCTTGACGACGGCCAGAATGTCCTCGCGGCGCAGCGTGGTAACGGTGTCCTCGCAGTCGAGCTCGAGACGCATGTTGAGCTTGACGCGGCCCACGGCGGAAAGGTCGTAACGCTCGGCATCGAAGAACAGGCCTTCGAACAGCGCATCGGCGGTTTCGCGCGTCGGCGGCTCGCCGGGGCGCATGACGCGATAGATCGCATCGAGACCCATGTCGCGGCTGTCGGCCTTGTCGGCCTTCATCGTGTTGCGGATCCAGGGGCCGGTGGTGACATGGTCAATGTCGAGCAGCACGAGCTGGTCGATGCCTGCCTTGTCCAGCTTTTCCAGATTTTCGGCCGAGACCTCGTCACCGGCTTCGATATAGATCTCGCCGGTCTGTTCGTTGATCAGGTCATAGGCGCTGTAGCGGCCGAAGATTTCCTCGGTCGGGATCAGCAGGCTGGCCAGGCCATCCTTGGCGGCCTTGGTGGCGGCGCGCGGGGTGATCTTGTCGCCCGCCTTGAACGCCACTTCACCGGTTGCGGCATCGACAATGTCGAACGCCGGCTTCATGCCGCGCCACTGTTCGGCCACGAACGGAATCTTCCAGCCGCCGGTGCCGCGCTCATAGGTCACGGTGTCGTAGAAATAGTCGAGGATTTCCTCGTCGTTCAGGCCCAGCGCGTAGAGCAGCGAGGTGACCGGCAGCTTGCGCTTGCGGTCGATACGCACGTTGACGATGTCCTTGGCGTCGAATTCGAAATCGAGCCACGAACCGCGATAGGGGATGACGCGCGCTGCGAACAGATACTTGCCCGACGAGTGGGTCTTGCCGCGGTCATGGTCAAACAGCACACCCGGCGAACGGTGCATCTGGCTGACGATCACGCGCTCGGTGCCGTTGATCACGAACGTGCCGTTCGCGGTCATCAGCGGCATGTCGCCCATATAGACGTCCTGCTCCTTGATATCGAGCACGGAGCGGCTTTCGGTCTCGGCATCGACCTCGAACACGATCAGGCGCAGCGTCACCTTCATCGGCGCGGCATAGGTGATGCCCCGCTGGCGGCATTCCTGCACGTCGTACTTGGGCGATTCGAGTTCGTAATGCACGAAGTCGAGTTCGGCGGTGCCGGCAAAGTCGCGAATCGGGAACACGCTGCGCAGCGTCTTTTCCAGGCCCGAAACATAGCCGATCGCGGGATCGGAACGCAGGAACTGTTCGTAGCTTTCGCGCTGAACCTCGATCAGGTTCGGCATTTCGCTGACTTCGTGAATGTCACCGAAGATCTTGCGGATACGCTTCATCGGGGTCGGCTTGGTAGCGGCCGATGCTCGTGCGGAAGTTGCCATAAACGTGTCTTCGCCTTTTCGTGTCAATCGATTCGCGGCGCACAAAGACGCCAAAAGGCCGCAAGTTCATGAGCGCCTCATGAACCGCAGCCTATCGCGTCTAAATGGTCCCGGAGGCTTCCTTCGTTCGGCAGGTCCGCGCAAACCTGTCATGTCTCGAAGCGTCCGGTATCGAGCGCCCATATAGGCAGCGCTGTTGGACTTGTCAAACACGCCTACCGGGTTTGCAATTGCCCGCTCGGGACAGGATGACAGGGTGGCGCAAGGCGCGCTATGCCGATGCCCATGACACGCTATCAGCGCCACCACTGGATGCTCGCCGCAGCTTTGGCAGGGCTTGCAGGCTTTGTCGATGCGATCGGCTTTCTGGAAACCGGCGGCTTCTTCACCGCATTCATGTCGGGCAATTCGACCCGCATGGCAGTGGGAGCGGTCGGCGGCGGATCGGCAGCAGGCATGGCCGCCGGGATGATTGCGACGTTCGTGGCGGGCGTGACGCTGGGCGCTGCCATCGGCAACAGGTGCACTGCCCGCGCGCGGCTGCCCGTCACCGTGGCGCTGGTCGCTGCACTGCTGGCGCTGGCGGCGGGGCTGGCGATGGCCGGGATGCCGATGGGCGCGATCGGCTGCACGCTGCTCGCCATGGGCGCGGAGAACACCGCATTCCAGCGCGAGGGCCAGGTCAGCATCGGGCTCACGTATATGACCGGCACCCTGGTCAAGCTGGGCCAGGCGCTCGCGCGCATCCATCAGCGCGAGCATCGCGGCGAATGGCTGCCCTATCTGCTGCTCTGGGCGGGGCTGGTCAGCGGGGCGCTGATGGGCGCACTCGCTTTTCAAAGCTGGGGACTGGTCGCCTTGTGGGTCTCTGCCGGGCTTGGATTGCTGCTCGCAGGCGTCGCCAGCCTGCCGCGCTTTGCCATCGAATAGGCTCCGCAACCGGGCAAAATCAGGTCAGAATTGCAGCCGTTTTTCCTCGGCCTGTCGGCACGGCGGGTCAATTCGGCCTCAAATCGCCCGAACGGGGTGAACGTTTTGGCGGGGCCTGAACGTTGACCCGATACCATGACACACACACCGCCCCCCATTCGCCCGGCAAGGGCCGCGATTACCGCCGTTCTTGCCCTGACCGCAACCCCGCTGCTGGCGCAGGATATGGTGCCCGGCACCGCCCCGGCCACTGCGCCGACGCTGCCCCAGGGCCTGCCCGCGCCGTCCTCTGCACCAACGACGGCGCTGCCCGGCACGACGCCGCAGGTCAGCACCACCCAGGCTCCGACCGTTCAGGCCCAGCCGCCCGCAGCGTCGCTGCCCGGCATGCCGATGGCCAGCCCGGTTGCGCCGCCGGTGGTGACCGATATGCCCGTCGCGGCGATCGCCCCCAGCGCCGAGGTCGAAGCAAGTCCTGCTCCGCGCGCAACGCCTGCGCCCCGCACGACGACCGCTCGCAATCAGCCGGCCAGCAGACAGGCAGCGCCTGTGGCAGAAACTGGCGGACCCACCGTGGCGGCAAGCGCACCGGTCGACTCGCCGATGATCGAGCAGGATATCGCCGTGCCGCCGATGCCCAATGGCGGCGCGCTGGTCGATGCCCCGGTGACCGAAAAGACGGCCACCAATGACCCTGCCCCGTCGAACGCGCCCGAAGGCGGCGGCGAGGTCTGGGGCTGGATGGCGGCTCTGCTCGCAGCGCTCGGCCTGGGTGGCGGCGCGATTGCCTTGCGCCGCACACGGACCCGCGATGCCCTTCGTCCCGGCGCGGAGCGACCGGTGACGGCGCCGGTGCCCGATGGTCGCCTCGCCGGACCGCATGACCGCCCGGTCATGACTCCGGCGCCGCGCGCCGCGGTCCCGGCCACGGCGAGCTTCGTCCAGCCGACCCTGGCACAGCCTGCGGCTCGGCCGACGACGGAACGGCCGATTGCCCGCCCGATCACGGCGCGCCCGGTCAGCGCGGACAGCGAAATCGACCATCGCCGCCTGGAAGCGCTGATCGCGCAACGCCCGAGCCGCGACAATCCCTTCCGCACCCGGCCCAACCGCAAGCGCCGCGCACTATTCCTGATGCGCAACAGCTATGGCCTGCAAAGCGCAGCCTGATAGCCGCTTTTGGAACGACATGACTTGCGCATCCTGGGGAGGCGGACCATCCGCCTCCCCTTTTTGCGGTCAGGCGGCGCGATAGCGCTGCAGCCAATGCGCATAAGGCGCAGGCAGCGTCCAGCTGGGATTATCGACGCCAAGCTCGCGCGCAGCCTGATACGGCCAGTGCGGGTTTTCGAGCAGCGGGCGGCCCATCATTACCAGATCGACATCGCCATCGGCGACCATGCGATTGGCGTTTTCCGACGTGCCGATATACCAGCTGGTGGCGTTCGACAGGCCGGTTTCCTCGCGCACGCGGCGCGCAATCGGTGCCATGAACGCCGGACCCCAGGGGATCTGCGCGGCAGGGGTCGAAAAGCCGATGCTGACATCGATAAAGTCGAGCCCGCGCGCCTTCATCTCGCCCACCAGCGCGATGGATTCAGCCAGCGTCTCCTCGTCCTGGCCATCGAATTCGAGGACGCCGAAACGCGCCGAGAGCGGCAGATGCTCGGGCCACACCGCGCGCACTGCTTCGAGTGTCTCGAGCAGGAAGCGACCGCGATTTTCGGCGCTGCCGCCATATTGGTCGGTGCGCTGGTTCGAGTGGCGCGACCAGAAGCTCTGCGCCAGATAGCCATGCGCAAAGTGCAGCATCAGCCATTCGAACCCGGCATCGCGCGCGCGGATCGCGGCAGCGACGAAATCGGCCTTCACACGCTCGATATCGGCCAGCGTCATTTCATGCGGGGTGCGGTTGAGGCCACCACCGAAGGCAATCGGCGACGGCGCGATCGGCTCCCAGCCGCGCGGATCGCCCTCGGCGATATGGTCATCGCCCTCCCAGGGCTTGTTGGCGCTGGCCTTTCGGCCGGCATGCGCGATCTGGATACCGGGAACGGCCCCTGCCGCCTTGATCTCGGCGACGATCGGCGCGAACGCATCGCGCTGCGCGTCGTTCCACAGGCCCGTGCAGCCCGGCGTGATCCGGCCTTCGGGCGAAACGCCCGAGGCCTCGACCACCACCAGCCCTGCACCGCCGCGCGCCAGCGAGACGAGATGCGAGCGGTGCCAGTCATTGGGCACGCCGTCTTCGGCAGAATACTGACACATCGGCGAGACCGCGATGCGGTTACGCAGCGTCACGGACTTGAGCGTGAACGGGGTGAACAGGGGGATGTCGGTCATATGGAATGTCCTTCGGTTAATTATGATAGTTCGTATATAATCGAACTATAGGATTTACAAGACCGGCATGCTATATGTTTCGGCATGAGGAACTATGCCCATCCCGATCTCGCGAACGTCTCGATCGAACACACATTGCATGCGCTAAGCGATCCCGTGCGGCTCGACATTATCCGCCAGCTCGACCGCGCGGGCGAAGCGAGCTGCGCGGCCCTTGACGGCGGCCGCCCCAAATCGAGCATGTCGCACCATTTCCGCGTCCTGCGCGCAGCGGGGCTGGTGCACACGCGGATCGCGGGCGTGCAGCATATGAACACGCTGCGCCGCGAGGAGGTGGATAAGCGGTTTCCGGGGCTGCTGGATGCGGTGCTGGGGGTGAAGGCTTAGGGGTTTGGCTTGGCTGGTTTTAGGCGACGGGCGATAACGCGCGGATGGCGGGTGCTGGGTGGATAGAGGTCATCGACTTACAAACAACCCGCCTCCGAAACGATTGCGCTCCTTTCTTTAATGATGCCATCAACAGCGGACCATTGAACCTCGACCTGCTCTTGGCATGGCAATCCGTGGATTGTTTTGCTCGCTCTGCCTTTATGAGCGTTTTGGAAATTGTTATCATCGAGCCATAGCAAAAGCTCGGCTTCCGGTGTGCCCTCGTTAAATCTTTGGTTGAAAGCCAAAGCAGGTGTTCCCCACCGTGCATCGGTGAGAAGGGCGGGCCTTTTGTCCGCCAAAGTAAAGGCGATGCCAAACAAGATATTTTGCCATGTTAGAGCGACGAGCAATGACAACGCCAATGCACCGAGCACGAACCATTTCGTCCGAGGGGATGGTTTGGGTTTCATATGCTGACCTTAGCTTGGTCAACAATGTCCGCAACGGAGTCGCTTGCAGAACGGCAGGTTTTATCTGCGCCCCCTCAAAAGCCGCCACCCCCTCCGCTCAGCCTGAGCTTGTCGAAGGACCCGCTATATGGCCAGCGTGGGCGTGGGTCCTTCGACTTCGCGGGCTGAAGCCCGCGGCTCAGGATGAGCGGATGTGGTTAAGGCGTGTGCCCCTCCCCGCTTGCCTGCGCAGGCAGGCATCCAGCTCCTCCCCTGAAGCCCGGCCCAACGCTTAGTAGATGGGCCCCTGCCTTCCCACGGGAGCGGGTGGTGTGAAGGCGCGGGCTAGCACATCTGGATTGCACCTCTTCGCGGCTTCGCGTCTTCGCGTGAAACCCCTTTTTGGCACGCGAAGACGCTAAGCCGCGAAGGGGTTGAGCGCGGCCCATGGCAATCGCGTTCCCCTCCCTGCCAGGGAGGGGTTAGGGGTGAGTCGGCCGCGCGTTACTCGCGGTTGGCAGCAATCTGCGCGCGCTTACCCATCCCCTTGCCCCTCGCTTGCAGGGAGGGGAGTCTGGTACTGCGCTAGCGGGCGGGCAGATCAAGCCCTCTACCCTTTAGGGGCAGGGCTGGGAGGGGGGCGCGAGGGTTGTGCTGGCGAACACCCCTCTCAGCTGCGACTAGGCAGCACGCTGCCAAGTCTCGCGCTCTCCCCCATGGGGGAGGGAGCGGGCGTTACGTCAATGCACCCAGGCCAGCAGCGCCGCCGCGCCTGCCCCGGCACCGATCACCAGCGCAGCGAGATGGCTCCAGAAGCTTCCACCACCGCGCGAGCGGCGCTTGCGGTCCCAGATCAGCGGGATTTTCGGCACCGGCGGCGGTTCGGGTGCGCCGCCCTTTTTGGGGACCTGCTCTTCCAGACGCCGCACCAGATCTGGCAGGCGCAGCAAGGTCGCGACATCGGTGTTGATCCGGTCGGCGAGCAGCGTCTCGGGGCCCAGCTCGCCGCGGATCCAGTCGCGCACATAGGGCGCTGCGACATCCCACATGTTGATATTGGGATCGAGCTGCGTCGCGACCCCTTCGACCATCACCATCGTCTTTTGCAGCAGCAGCAGGTGGGGCTGGGTCTTCATGTCGAAATCGCGCGTGATCGCGAACAGCCCGTCGAGCATCTGGCCGACTGACAGCTCGCTCACCGGCTTGCCGCGCATCGGCTCGCCCACGGCGCGCAGCGCGGTCGCGAACTCGTCGACATTGTGATAGCTGGGCACGTACTGCGCCTCGAAATGGATCTCGGCGACGCGGCGGTAATTGCCGGTGGTGAGGCCGTAGAGGATTTCCGCCAGCCAGAACCGGGCCTGGCGGTTGATGCGGCCCATGATGCCGAAATCGATCGCGACGATGGTGCCGTCCGCTGCCACGAACAGATTGCCCTGGTGCATGTCGGCGTGGAAAAAGCCGCCCGCGATCGCCTGGCGCAGGAACGCCAGCACCAGCCGCCGCGCCAGATCGGGCAGGTCGTGGCCTGCAGCGATGAGCGCCTCGCGGTTCGAGATCTTGATGCCGTCGATCCATTCGAGCGTCATCACCGTGCCGCAGGTGCGGTCCCAGTCGATGGCGGGGACGCGATAGCCCGGATGGCCGTCCATTGCGCTCGCCAGCTCGGATGCGCTCGCCGCCTCGCGCCTCAGGTCGAGCTCGCGCATCGTCCAGCGCTTGAAATTGGCGATGGTAAGCTGCGGGCGCAGCCGGCTCGCCTCTCCGCCCAGCGATTCCAGATGCGCGGCGGCCCATTCATAGGTCTCGATATCGCGCGTGAAATTCTTGCGCACGCCGGGGCGCAGCACCTTGATCGCGACATCGCGTCCATCGGTGGTCCGCGCGCGATGCACCTGCGCCACCGAAGCTGCGCCCACCGGCACAGGCTCGACAAAGGCGAAGAACTTTTCGAGCGGGCCGTTCAGCCCCTGCTCGATCTCGGCGCGAATGTCCTCGAACGGCACCGGGGGCAGGCTGTCCTGCAAGGTGAGCAGGTTGGTCGCGGCTTCCTCACCGACCAGATCGGGACGGGTGGCGAGCGTCTGGCCAAGCTTGATCGCTGCCGGGCCGATGGCGCGGAACGCGCCGGCATAATCGGGCACCGCAGGCACGCTGGCGCCGAACCGGGCGAGCCGGAACAGGCGGCGCACCTCGGGCGGGGTCTGCGGTGCGGCCTCGAGCCCCTTGAGCGCCCCATGGCGCGCCAGGATACGGCCCCATTTCAGGAGCCTGAGGATATGCGTGCGCGGACGGGTCATGGACGGATGCCGAACCCCCGCCGCTCAGCCCTTTTGGCCGCCATCACGCCTTCCAGCCGCTGTGGATATTGACTGCCCCGCCCAGGATCGGTTCGACCTTGGTGGCGGTGAACCCCGCGTCCTTGATCATCTGCTCGAACACCGGAGGCTTCGGGAAGCGGCGGATCGATTCGGCGAGATAGCGATAGCTGTCGGCATCGCCCGCGATCATCTGGCCCAGGCGCGGCATCAGATGGTGCGAATAGGCATCGTACACCTCGCCGAACACTGGCCATTCGGTCGTCGCGAATTCGAGGCAGAAGAAGCGCCCGCCATAGCGCAGCACGCGGTGCGCTTCGCGCAGGGCCTGGTCGATATAGGTCACGTTGCGGATGCCGAAGGCGATCGTATAGGCGTTGAAGCTGCGATCGGGGAATTTGAGCTTCTCGGCATCCTGGCACGACCAGACCAGCCGGTCCTCGCCGCGTTCGACCGCGCGCTCGATGCCGACATCGAGCATGTCCTGGTTGATGTCGGCCACGGTAACGTTCGCGCCCGACTTGACCATGCGAAACGCGATGTCGCCGGTGCCGCCGGCCATGTCGAGAATGTCCTCGCCGGCGCGCGGCTTCACCCGGCGCACGAAGCGGTCCTTCCAGAGGCGATGCATGCCGCCCGACATGGCATCGTTCATGATGTCATATTTGGCCGCGACGTTCGAAAAGATGCCGCCAACCCGGCCCTGCTTTTCCGCCGGGTCGATATCCTGATAGCCAAAGGGCACTGTCTCGCTCATGGCCGCCATGTAAGCATCTTTGTGCTGCACGCAAAGCCTGATAGCAGCGCTTTTTATGCCAGAGCTTCCCGAAGTCGAAACCACCGTGCGCGGCCTTGCCGCCGTGTTGCAGGACGTGCGCCTGACCAGCGTCGTCGCGCGCCGCGCCGACCTGCGCCGCGCCTTTCCGGTCGATCTGGGCCAGCGGATGACGGGCGCGCGCATCGTCACCCTGTCGCGCCGCGCCAAATACGGGCTGCTGGGGACCGACCGGGGCGATTCGATGGTGTTCCATCTGGGCATGTCGGGGCGCTGGCGAATCGATCCCGAAGACATCGGCACGCACGACCATCTGGTGATGGAAACCGAATCGGGCCACAGGCTGTCGCTGTTCGATCCGCGCCGCTTCGGGTCGGTCGATCTGGTCGAGACGGCGCAGATCGCCAGTTTCCCCAGTTTTGCCGCGATGGGACCCGAACCCCTGGGCGACGATTTCACCCCCGCCTATCTGCGCGACCGTCTGGCGGGCCGCGCTTCGCCGATCAAGGCGATGCTGCTCGACCAGCGAATCGTGGCGGGCCTGGGCAATATCTATGTCTGCGAGGCGCTCAACATGGCGCGAATCTCTCCGCTGCGGGCGGCGGGACAGATCGGCCCGGCCAAGCTCAAGCCGCTGGTTGCGGCCATCAAATCGGTGCTGACCGATGCAATTCTGGCCGGCGGGTCGACCCTGCGCGACTATGCCCGGCCCGATGGCCAGCTGGGCTATTTCGCCAAGCAATGGCGGGTTTACGGGCGCGAAGGCGAGGTCTGTCCCTGTGGCGGAACGGTCGAGCGCGTGGTGCAATCGGGCCGGTCGACCTTCTGGTGCAGGTCCTGCCAGAAATAGCCGTACCTGTGCGCCTTTGCGGCATTGAGGCGTTGACGTGGGGGGCGATAATCGCTAACGGCAGCGGCTTCAAAGCGCTGGCACCGTCATCGGACGGCCATCCTGCTTTACCCGAAATCCGCCGATCATGACGTGATCGCCTATTGAAAGACGTGTGAGAAACTATGGCCAATACGCCGCAAGCCAAGAAGCGCATCCGCCGGAACGAGCGCCGTGCCGTCGTCAACGGCAACCGCATTGGTCGCATCCGCACCTTCGTCAAGAAGGTCGAATCGGCTCTCGACGCCGGCGACAAGGAAGCGGCGACGGCTGCACTGGCAAGCGCACAGCCCGAGCTCGCTCGGGGCGTGGCCAAGGGCGTGCTGCACAAGAACACTGCCTCGCGCAAGTTCTCGCGCCTGACCAAGCGGCTCGCCGCTCTGGCCTGATTCGGGTCGGGGCGATCATCGCCCTGCCCTTTTCCCGGCACTGAAACGACAATCCGCCGACCCGATGCGGTCTGGCGGATTTTTCGTGTCATCTACGCTGGACACTCTTTCTGTAACATCGCGCAACCGGTGTCACATCACCGTCATGGCACCGACACACGTCCCGCAGCCAAAGCCGCGCATTTCCCGCGATTCGCCTTTGGCACCGTTACATCAAAACAGATAAACCATTGATTTTGCATCACAAACAATGTGAATCCAGCAATATCCAAGCGTTAACCGAGTCAAGCGGCATTATTTCATTTTTTTTACCCGGCGGCTCTTGCTCGACTCGTTTGCGCGCCGCTACACCAAGGATCGAGAGACGAGCGATCAGCCCGAATCTCCACTGCACAAACTGGTGGATACATTGATCGAAAGACCCATGTGTTTTTCGGTGAAAGCCTTTTGTGCCCCAAAATTGGGACGGGTTCCCGTGCTGACCAAGGGGTTGGGCAGCACAGCAGGGAACGACTTCGGACTGGGGATAGGCCCTGATCCGATGCGAGCGAGGGGGAGGTAGCAGGTTTTGCGTAACTGGGTCGGATTGCCACAACACAGCATAGGCCGGGACATTCCCGGCAATGAGACCGCACACCTGCATGGCCTTGCCCCATTGCGTCCAGCGTCGGCCAGCTCCGGCTGGCGCGACCCGGGCCGAGGGCGCCTGATCTAGCACCCCGCAGCGGCGATGGTGCAACCGAAGTCAAGGGTTGCCCGCCGTGTTCTCCGTCTCATCCGGCAGGCCTTTGCTGGTCCTGCCGGACCCCTTGTCAGCGATGACCAAGATACAAGAAGTGGCAATTCAGGCATGATCGAACTCAGCGATGCGAGCGGCGCGGCAGACTGGGCAGCCGATTGGAACGAGATCAGCGAAGGTCTGCGCAAGGATCTGGGCGCGCAGATTCACACCCAGTGGATTCGTCCGATCCGCCCCGGCAGCTTCGAGCCCGGATCGGGCCAGCTGCATCTGCACCTGCCGTCGGAATTCTCCGCCAACTGGGTGCGCGAGCGCTTTGCCGATCGGCTGGCGCTGGCGTGGAAGATCGTCCGCCCCGAAGTGCGCAGCGTCGCCATTGCCGCCGCACCGCGTGATGCCGATGCCGCGCGTCCGCGGATGCCCGCCCCCGCCGCGCCGATCGCCGCTGCCCCGCGCGCCGCGCTGGCCGAAAGCGGCAACCGCATCGCGCTTGACCCCTCGCAGCTGTTCTCCGGCTTCATCACCGGCCAGTCGAACGTGCTCGCATTCAACGCTGCACAGCGCATGGCCGCAGCGGAAAAGCCGCTGTTCAGCCCGCTCTACCTCAAGGCGGCAACCGGCCAGGGCAAGACCCATCTGCTGCACGCCATCGGCAACGCCTATGCCGAAGCCAATCCGCAGGCGCGCATCTGCTATTGCCCGGCGGAAAAGTTCATGAACGATTTCGTCAGCGCCATTCAGCGCGGCGATTCGATGGCGTTCAAGGCCCGGCTGCGCAGCTTCGACATGCTGCTGGTCGACGATATCCAGTTCATCATCGGCAAGAATTCGACCCAGGAAGAGTTCCTGCACACGATCGATGCCATTCTGGGCGCAGGCAAGCGCCTGGTCGTCACCTCTGACCGCGCGCCCCAGGCGCTCGACGGGGTGGACCAGCGGCTGCTCTCGCGCCTCGCCATGGGTCTGGTTGCCGATATCCAGCCCGCCGACATCGAACTGCGCCGCGCGATCCTGCGTGCGCGGGTCGAACAGATGCGGATGGGCGATATCCCCGAAGAGGTGATCGAGTTCCTCGCCCGCACCATCAGCCGTAATGTGCGCGAGCTGGTCGGCGGCCTCAACAAGCTGATGGCCTATGCCCAGATCACCGGCCAGAAGGTGACGCTGGCGCTGGCCGAAGAGCAGCTCTCTGACCTGCTCAGCGCCAACCGTCGCCGCATCACCATCGACGAGATCCAGCGCGCCGTCTGCCAGTTCTACAAGGTCGACCGCGCCGAAATGTCCTCCAAGCGCCGCGCCCGCGCGGTGGTGCGTCCGCGCCAGGTGGCGATGTATCTCGCCAAGGTGCTGACCCCGCGCTCCTATCCCGAAATCGGCCGCAAGTTCGGCGGACGCGATCACTCGACGGTGATCCACGCCGTCCGCCTGATCGAGGACCTGCGCACCCGCGATGCCGACATGGATGGCGATGTGCGCGCACTGCTGCAGCAGCTGGAAAGCTGAGCGCGTAGCTGCCCCCCTATTTCGTCATTCCCGCGAAAGCCGGAATCCCGCTATAGCGACGGCACAAGCGGGATTCCCGCTTTCGCGGGAATGACGGCCTTGGGCTGACATTTGCGCGGTATTTCAGGACCTTCGCGACATGCCCCTTTCCCCCACCCAGCTTCAGCGCCATGCTCGGCATATCGTGCTGCCCGAAATCGGCGGCGCAGGCGTGGCGAAGCTGAGCGCGGCGCATCTCGTGCTGGTCGGCATGGGCGGGATCGGCTGCCCGGCGCTGCAATATCTCGCCGCTGCCGGAATCGGACGGCTGACGCTGATCGATGGCGATGCGGTCGATCTCAGCAACCTTCAGCGCCAGACGCTGTTCACCCCGTCCGATGTCGATCAGCCCAAGGCGGAGGTGGCAGCCGCCTGGGTGCGCCGGTTCGATCCCGAGCTGCAAGTCACTGCGCTGCCCGAACGGCTGACCGCAGACAACGCTGCGGCCTTGCTGGGCGGGTCCCATGTCATCCTCGACGGGACCGACAATTTCGCCACCCGGCTGCTGGTATCCGACACCGCGACCGCGCTGCGCATCCCGCTGGTCAGCGCCGCGATCGGGCGGTTCCAGGGGCAGATCGGCACGTTTCGCGGCTGGATGCCCGATGCGCCCTGCTATCGCTGCTTTGTCGGCGATGCCTTTGATGCCGAGGATTGCGATACCTGCGCCGAACAGGGCGTGCTGGGCGCGATGGTCGGGCTGGTCGGCAGCCTCGCGGCGATGGAGGTGGTCCGCGCGATCACCGGCTTTGGCGACGACACGCGCGGCAAACTGCACCTGATCGATGGCCTTACCCCTTTATGGCGCACATTGAAGATCGCCAAGGACCCCGAGTGCAAGGCTTGCGGGGCTGACGTCACCGCTGCATAGTCGCGCCTGCCATCTGGGAGGATGCCCAACATGACCCTGCCCGTAACTGCACTGACCGCGGCGATCTGCGCGATCATGCTGCTCGCCACCGCCATCGCCACCGTTCGTGCCCGTTTCCGCACCCAGACCTCGTTCGGCGATGCGGGCGATCAGGGGCTGGTCAGCTCGAGCCGCGCACACGGCAATCTCGCCGAACATGCGCCCTTGTTTGTCATCCTGATCGGGCTGCTCGAAATGGCCAATGCCAGCCACTGGCCGCTGACCGCGCTGGCGGTGCTGTTTCTGGCAGCGCGCGCGGCGCACATTGTCGGCCTGCATCAGCCGCACGCTCCCGGCAAGCCGCCCCAGCTGCGCGCACTGGGCGTGGTGGGCACCTGGATCGCCTATGCCATCGCGATCGGCTGGACGCTGTTTCTGGTGGTGACGGTCAACGGCTGAACCGCCTCTAAATCCTCCCCGAGCTTGCTGGGGGAGGATTTCTGTTGAGGCCTGGCCTGCCATGCCGGGAAGGATGCTTGCTTATCCCTGCCCCAGCATCTCATCCACCCATTCGGGCACCAGCCTGGTCGCCGGGCCGTGCCGCGATTCGTGGAAATAATAGCTGCCCTGGCTGGGTTCGAGGTTGAGCTCGAGCGTCATCGCGCCGCGCGCGCGGGCTTCGCGGACTAGGCCCGCCGCCGGATAGACCGCGCCCGAGGTGCCGATCGACACGAACAGGTCGCACGCCCCGACTGCGGCATAGATGCGCTCCATCTCATAGGGCATCTCGCCGAACCAGACGATATCGGGCCGCAGCTGCCCCGGGGTGCCACATGCCGGACAGGCCGGGCGATCGATCAGGGGCTCGCGCCATGCGGGCCGTGCATCGCAGGCCAGGCACCAGGCGGTCAGATGCGTGCCGTGCATGTGCAGCAGCCGCTGCGCCCCTGCCCGCTCGTGCAGATCGTCGACATTCTGCGTGATGATCAGCAGTTCGCCCGGCCATAACTGGTCCAGCCGCGCCAGCGCCTCGTGCGCGGCATTGGGCTGCTTGGTCTGGATCGCCTCGCGGCGCATGTCGTAGAAGCGCAGCACCAGATCGGGATCGCGCGCGAAGGCTTCGGGCGTGGCGACATCCTCCACCCGGTGCTGTTCCCAAAGGCCCCCTTCGGCGCGGAAGGTATCGATGCCGCTTTCGGCGCTCACGCCGGCGCCGGTGAGGATGACGATGCTGGGAATCTTTGCCATGACGGCTTCAATAAGGCATTGGCGCGGCGAGTAACACCCTTGAGCAGTGAGCGACAGGCAATGACGCGGATCGGAATTATCGGCCTGGCAGGCCGGATGGGGCAGGCGCTGGAAACCGCGATTGCCGAGGCGGGCGCCAGCGTTGCGGGCGGTATCGACCAGGGCGGTGATCCGCTGGCGCTGGCCAGGGACAGCGACGTGCTGGTCGATTTCTCCGTACCGGCCGCGCTGGAAGCCAACCTGGACGCGGCGGTGGCGGCGAACATCCCCATCGTCATCGGCACCACCGGGCTTGAAGAGCGGCACCATTGGCTGATCGACAGCGCCGCAAACAGCATCGCCGTGCTGCAGACCGGCAATACCTCGCTGGGCGTCACGCTGCTTGCGCATCTGGTGCAAGAGGCGGCAAGCCGGCTGGGTGAGGATTGGGATATCGAGATTGCCGAGATGCACCACCGGCACAAGGTCGATGCACCATCGGGCACCGCGTTGCTGCTGGGCGAAGCGGCAGCACGGGCGCGCGGGGTGGATCTGGCGCGCGACAGCGAGCGCGGACGCGACGGCGTCACCGGCGCGCGAGCACGCGGCGCAATCGGCTTTGCCAGCTTGCGCGGCGGATCGGTGGCGGGCGACCACACCGTGTTCCTGGCCGGCGACAATGAGCGGATCGAGCTGACCCACCGGGCCGAGAGCCGCATGGTGTTCGCGCGCGGCGCGGTAAAGGCCTGTCTGTGGCTGCACGACAAGCCAGCAGGGCGCTACAGCATGCCCCAGGTGCTGGGCCTGGCCTGAGGCGGCTTGGCCTGAGGCTCCCGCTTGACGGCCATCGCGCACCCGATTAAGCGTGTATTACAATAGCAATACAGTGGGGCACGGCATGGCATTCAATCCTGAGGCAGCGACCAGGGCCTATATCGACGGGCTGGGGCCCGAGGCGCTGGCCAAGGCTGCAGCCTATACCATGGATGGTCATTGGATGATCCTGTGGGGCCTGCTGGTGTCGGCGCTGGTCACCTTCATCATCGTCCGGCTGAAAGTGACCGACCGCATCTGGTCCGCGCTCGAGCGACGCAGTGTTTCGCTGCGCACCTTTGCCACCGCCGCCGGCTTCTTTCTGGTCAGTGCGCTCATCAGCCTGCCCTGGGGCACATGGGAGGAATGGGGGCATGAACGCGCCTATGACCGCACCCAGCAGCCGCTCGCCGATTTCCTGATGCAGGACGCCATCGGCATCGTGCTGGCAACGCTGTTCGGCAGCCTGTTTTTCCTGGGCGTCTATGCGCTGATCCGGCGCACCGGGCGGCGCTGGTGGCTGTGGTCGAGCGGATTTGCCGCGCTCGCGGTCTCTGCGATGCTGCTTGCCGCGCCGACCCTGATCGAGCCGCTGTTCAACGAATACAAGCCGATCCCCGATGGCCCGGTGCGCGATGCGGTGCTGGAAATGGCCCAGCAGGTCGACATCCCAGCAGACCGCATCTTCATCTATGACGGATCGCGCCAGTCGAACAACTTCACCGCCAATGTCTCGGGCATCGGCAGCGCGGCGCGCATCGCGATTTCGGACGTGGCGCTCAAACAGGCCTCGCTCGACGAGGTGCGCGCGGTGACCGGGCACGAGATCGGCCATTATGTGCTGGGCCATGTCTGGCGTTCCGTGCTGGTGCTGAGCGGCCTGGTGCTGGTGCTGTTCTTCCTCGCCGACCGGCTCTATCCGCGCTTTGCCCGCCTGTTCGGCAGCAACACCATCGACATTGCCGATCCGCGCGGCCTGCCGGTGCTGATCTTCGTGCTGTCGGTGCTCGCCACGCTGGCGATGCCGGTGACCAATTCGCTGACCCGAATCGGCGAGAGCGAGGCCGATGCCTATTCGCTGCAGATGGTGAACCTGCCCGATGCCCTGGCAGGCGCGTTGGTCAAGACGGCGGAATACCGCTATCCGCGCCCGCATCCGCTGCAGGAAATGCTGTTCTACACCCATCCTTCGGTCGAGCGCCGGGTCCGCAGCGCGATGGAATGGAAGGCGACCCACCCGGCTGCACCCGCCGCTACGCCTGCCGCTGCCGCCAACCCCTGACGGGCATGCGCACCATCGGCCTGCTCGGCGGGATGAGCTGGGAAAGCTCGGCCCATTATTACCGGCTGATCAACCAGGAAACGCGCCGCCGCCTGGGCGGAACGCACAGCGCGCCCAGCGTCATGGTCTCGGTCGATTTTGCCGCGATCGAGGCGCTGCAGCATGCGGGCGACTGGGTGAGCCTGGCTGGCCGGATGGTCGACGCCGCCGTCCAGGCCGAACGCGGCGGAGCCGAACTGCTGGTCCTGTGCACCAACACCATGCACAAGCTGGCCGACGCCATGCAGCAGGCCATCTCCATCGCGCTGCTGCACATTGCCGATCCCGTCGGCCAGGCGATTGCCGATCAGGGGCTTTCCAGGGTCGGGCTGCTCGGCACCGCCTTCACCATGGAACAGCCCTTTCTGCGCGAACGGCTGGAGCGCAATCACGGGCTGCAAGTGATCACGCCTGCCCCCGAGGACCGGGCCAGCATACACCGCATCATCTATGACGAGCTGGTGCGCGGCATCGTGACCGACGAATCGCGCGCGCTCTATCGCGCCGTCATGGCGCGGCTGGCCGATTCAGGCGCGCAGGCGATCATCCTGGGCTGTACCGAGATCATGCTGCTGGTCGATCAGGCCGACAGCCCGGTGCCGCTGTTCGACACCACCACGCTGCACGCTCTTGCCGCAGTGGAGGCGGCTCTGGCAGAAGGCCCGTCATGAACAAGGCCGATACCTTCGAATTCTACCGCCGCCTCGCCGAAGGCAATCCTGCCCCGGTAACCGAGCTGGAATATGGCAACCATTTCCAGCTGCTGGTCGCGGTGGTGCTGTCCGCGCAGGCGACCGATATCGGCGTCAACAAGGCGACCCGCACGCTGTTCGAACAGGTCAAGACGCCCGAACAGATGGTCGCGCTGGGCGAAGAGGGCCTCAAGCAGCACATCAAGACCATCGGCCTGTTCAACAGCAAGGCCAAGAACGTCATCGCGCTGTCCGAAGCGCTGATCGCGCACCATGGCAGCGCGGTTCCGCAAGATCGCGATGCGCTGACCGCGCTGCCCGGGGTTGGCCGCAAGACCGCGAATGTCGTGCTCAACGCCGCGTTCGGTGCAGAGACCTTTGCCGTCGACACGCATATCTTCCGCGTCGGCAACCGCACGGGCCTGGCCCCTGGCCGGACGGTGATCGATGTCGAGCGCGCGCTCGACAAGGGCACGCCGGGGCCGTTTCGCGTCCATGGCCATCACTGGCTGATCCTGCATGGCCGCTATATCTGCAAGGCGCGAAAGCCCGAATGCTGGCGCTGCCCGGTGGCGGACCTGTGCCGCTTCAAGCCCAAGCCCGATGGACCCGATGCACCGATCCCCAAGGCCGCGAAAAAGCACCGCGCCAACAAGCCTGCCTCTGCGCGCAAGAAGCGGGTCAAGGCCGTGAAACCAGGCGAGTCCCCGCCGCCGCCCGACCAGTAACCGCTCCCGCGCGCAGGCTGGGCTGAGCTCGGCCTATTTCGCCTTGGCGTCGATCTCGGCGAGCAGCGGGGTCAGGATATTGGTATCGATCTGCTTGCAGTTGCTGTCCAGCGTGGCGAAATCGGCGTCGGTTTCGGCCTTCTTGCTCTCGTCCATCCGCCGGATGATCAGCGATCCCACTGCGCCAGCGACAGCGCTGTCGACATTGGCGGCGCTCTGCTGGGGCTCCATGATCACCGCCGCGCGCGTGAACCGGTTGCTCAGGTCCCGATTGGGGCCGGTCGCCTCCTCGCCCGCCATCTGCGCCGCAAGGGTCGAATAGGCGGTGCAGGCGATCATGATCTGGTAGATCTCTTCCGCCTTCATGCCCTCGTCTTCGCTTGGCTGCTGCGCGTGAAGCGGAGCCGAGATGAGAGCAAGTGCAAGCGGCAGCGCCGCGATGGGGCGCGTGAAACGGATCATGTCAGCAAATTCCTTCTTCATCGGACCGGGAATGAGCGTGACGGGATGATCCACGCGCCTGCCGGGGGTTTTTCCGCGACCCCGCACCAATTGATATAGCGCTGGCCTGGCCACGCAACCGATTATTGGCGCAATGGCGGCGGGCAGGCGCTATAGCCCCGCTCAGGGTGGGGGGCGCCCGGGCGAGTTTGCGTTGAGGGAAGGGAAACGGCCGATGCTGCCGGACGATGGCGACGACTATGTCTATGACGAGGCGAGCGGCGAATGGGTGCCTGCGGGCGAGGCCGGCGCTGAGGGCAGCGATGCGGTCGAGGTCCGCGATGCGGTCGGCAACCTGCTGGCCGATGGCGATCAGGTCACGCTGATCAAGGACCTGAAGGTCAAGGGTGCGGGCCAGACGCTGAAGCGCGGTACGTTGATCAAGGCGATCCGGCTGACCGGCGACCCGCAAGAGATCGACTGCCGCTATGATGGCATCAAGGGGCTGGTGCTGCGCGCCGAGTTCGTCCGCAAGCGCTAGGGGGCGATCAATGATCCGTACGGGCTTTCGCTGGCTGCTGGCGCTGATCTATCTGGCCGCAGGGGTCATCCATATCCGATCGCCCGGCGGCTTTGTCGCGATCACGCCCGATTGGGTGCCCAGCCCCCATGCGGTGGTATTCTGGACCGGCGTGGCGGAGATCACGGGGGCCATCGGCCTCATGGTCCCGCGCCTGCGCTATGCGGCGGGGGTCGGGCTGGCGCTGTATGCGCTGTGCGTATGGCCCGCCAATTTCAACCATGCGCTGAACGATATCGCCATTGGCGGCAACCGGCTGCCCTGGGCCTATCACGGTCCGCGTCTGGCGCTCCAGCCGCTGATCATCTGGTGGGCGCTGTGGGTCGGCGGGGTAACCGACTGGCCGTTCCGCAAGAAGACCGGCCAGTCGCCACAGGCTTGAGCCCGATTACTGCCGAGCCATCAACGCTGCCCGGCAGGATCGGCCAGCATCGTCACCAGCTGGCGCACACCATCGCGGAGCGCGTCGAGCCCCTCGGCTGAGCGGCCACCGGCGATCGTTTCCGGCACATGCAGCGCCTTGGCACGCAACGCCCTGCCCTGCTCGGTCAGCGCGATCATCACTCGGCGTTCGTCCTCAGGGTCGCGCGAGCGGCTGATATGGCCCGCCTGTTCCATCCGCTTGAGCAGCGGAGTCAGCGTGCCGCTATCAAGGTACAGCCGCGTACCCAGCGACCCCACCGTCTGCGGCTCTTCCTCCCACAGGACCAGCATCACCAGATATTGCGGATAAGTGAGCCCCAGCGGCTTCAGCACCGGGCCATAGAGCCGGCCCAGCAGGTTGGTGGCAGCGTAGAGCGGAAAGCAGACCTGCCGATCCAGCAGCAATGGATCATCGCCTGACGCTGCCACCGCGCCGCTCATTGCGTGAACACGTTGATCTTGACGTCGACATTGCCCCGGATCGCGTTCGAATAGGGGCAAACGGCATGCGCGGCCTCAACGATTTCTTCCGCCTTGGCCTGATCGACGCCCGCGATTTCGACATCCATCGCCACCGCGAGCTGGAATCCGCCCTGATCGGTGGGCAGCAGGCTGACCTGGCAGGACACCTCGATATCGCTGTCCTTGACCTTGTCCGCCTTGCCGCGGGTCACATGGATGACGGCGTTCTCAAAACAGGCGGCATAGCCTGCGGCAAAAAGCTGCTCAGGGTTGGTGGCGCCGCCCTTGCCGCCCAGTTCCTTGGGCAGAGCCAGCGGCAGGTCGAGGATCCCGTCCTCGCTCTTGATGGTTCCGGCACGGCCGCCATAGGCATTCACGCGCGTGGTGTAGAGTGTGCTCATTTTCAATTCCTTCACAAAGCCAGTGTTGAAGGGTATATTGGGTGCAATTATATTGTGTTCAATATATTTTCGCCTGCGCATGGAAAAAATTTCTCCGCCGCCGGGAAGGGCTCGGTACCAATCGCGCCGGGCCGCAATCCGCTTGCCGTCTAATCGCGCCGGGTGATCACCTCTTTCAGCCGCGCGACAAGGATGCCCGATTTGCGGATCGACATGCGGTTCTGAACCGTGCGACCATCGGGCATGGCAAACAGCCATTGCCGCGCGGTGAGATCACCCTTCATCGGGAAGCGCAGTTCCAGACAGTTGCCGCGCACCACGCCCTCGACCGGCCCTGCGGCATCGGACAGGCTGCCCTGATAGCGCCCTGGTGCAACTTCGCGCAGCCGCCATTGGCGGGTGGTCGTCTTGCGGCCCGGCTCGGTGATCACCTGATCGACCAGGATCGTGCCGTCCTCTCCCAGCCTGCCCAGGCTTTCGACATGGACATCGCGCGTGCGGCGAAAGGCGATCTTGAGCCGCCCCTCGCCCGAACTCGCGCCGACAAAGACACGCGCGATATCGAAGCGTGGGGCCTCGCTCGCCAGATCGCTGCGCCCTGCGCCACCGACACAGGCTGTCAGCGGCAGGGCGAACCCGATCAGGACAGGCAGGGCAAGGCGCATCGCCGCACGATAGCGACAACCGCTGAACCCGGCCAGCCTTGCGGCGCGCAACCCCGTTGATCTGCCCGGCGCTTTGCGGCAACAGGCATCAGGATTGACAGCGGTGCCATGGCTATCACGCCTTGAGGACAAGCCGCTGCATGGGGGACGGATGATGAACGCCAGCCAGCCGCAGCCACGCGCATCGCGCGAGCCTTCGACCGCGCATCTCGGCTGGATGGCCAGGGCTCTCTATGCGCTGCTGATGTTCATCTATCGCCGCCACCGCTTCACGGCGGTGGGCACGCCGCCACCCGACCGGCGCTACATCATCATTGCCGTGCCGCACACCAGCAACTGGGACTTCCCCAATTACATGGGCGTGACGCGCGAGCTGGGGCTGCAGACCCATTTCATGGCCAAGACATCGCTGTTTCGCTGGCCGTTTGGCACATTCATGCGCCAGATGGGCGGCGTGCCGGTGGATCGCAGCGCGGCGGGCGACATGGTGCAGCAGATGATCGACGAATTTGCGGCGCGCAAGGACTTCATCCTCACCATCGCGCCCGAAGGCACCCGCAAGACCGTGACCGCATGGCGCACGGGCTTTTACCGCATCGCGCTGGGCGCGGGCGTGCCGATCGTCTGCGGCTTCATGGATTATGGCAACCGGCGCGCAGGTCTGGGCCCCGTCATCCACCCGACCGGCGACTATGAGGCCGACATGGCGCCCGCCTTCGCCTTTTATTCGGCGATGGCGGGGCGCAATGCGGTGCACCGATAAGGCGCTTAATCAGCCCTGATGCGCAAGATCGGGGCGGCCCAGATCGCCCTGGCCCACCGTGCTGCTCGCCATTTCGAGCATCCGGTCGAGCGACTTCTTCGCCTTGATGCGCAGTTCCTCGTCCAGCTCGATGCGCGGCTCCAGATCGCGCAGCGCGACATAGAGCTTTTCCATCGTGTTGAGCGCCATGTACGGGCAGATGTTGCAGTTGCAGTTGCCGTCCGCCCCCGGCGCGCCGATGAACGTCTTTTCGGGCACCGCCTTTTCCATCTGGTGGATGATGTGCGGCTCGGTCGCCACGATCACGGTTTCGCTGGTCGTTTCCTTGGCGAATTTCAGGATCGCGCTGGTCGAACCCACCATATCGGCATGGTCCAGGATATGCGGCGGGCATTCCGGGTGCGCCGCCACCGGGGCATCGGGATGCTGCGCCTTGAGCTTGAGCAGTTCGGTCTCGCTGAACGCCTCGTGGACGATGCACACGCCCGGCCACAACAGCATCTCGCGGCCCAGCTTGCGCTGCAGATAGCCGCCCAGATGCTTGTCGGGGCCGAAGATGATCTTCTGGTCCGCCGGGATCTGGCTGAGGATCTTTTCCGCCGACGACGATGTCACGATGATGTCGGACAGCGCCTTCACCGCGGCCGAGCAGTTGATATAGGTCAGCGCGATATGGTCAGGGTGCTGCGCGCGGAACGCGGCAAACTTGTCCGGCGGGCAGCTGTCCTCGAGCGAACAGCCCGCGTCCATGTCGGGCAGGATGACGATCTTGTCGGGCGAGAGGATCTTGGCGGTTTCCGCCATGAACTTGACGCCGCAAAAGGCGATCACATCGGCATCGGTCTCCGCCGCGATGCGCGACAGCTCCAGCGAATCCCCGACAAAATCAGCGAGATCCTGAATCTCGGGCTTCTGGTAATAATGCGCCAGGATGACCGCGTTCTTCTCCTTGCGCAGCCGGTCGATCTCGGCGCGCAGGTCCAGGCCGGAAAGGTTTTCGCGGGGTTGTGCAGTCATGGCAGTTCCTCAACACGGGGCACCAATGCCCTCTCCCCTTCCCTAGACGCGGGGCGGGCCGAGGGCAATTGATCGATGGCCCGTTACATCGGGGGCGGTGGCGGAAATGCAAGGCCGGAAATGGCCTCTCCCGGCGAACCTGCCACGACCCAGGCATAGATCGCATCGCCCAGGGGCGAGAACGTGATGAGCTGAACCAGCGCGAGCTGCACGATCACCGAGGCGAGCCCCCAATACCAGGCCGGGTGCACCCGGCCGATCACGCGCTTGTCGCGCGCCATGCCGATCAGCGGAAAGATCGCCGTCACCACCAGAGCTATCTGCCACGACCAGGGGATCATGAACGGCATGGGCAGCAGCCGGCCGATGCCCGGCGCGATGAGGCTGGAGGTAGCGCAAAGCTGCAACCGCATGTGCCATTCCGGCTTGCCGCGCAGTGCCAGCGCCGCCAGCACCACCGCAATGGACCCGATCATGTTAACGGAATCCGCCACCAGCAGCAGTTGCGGCTGAAAGAAGAACGGTGTGCGCCCGTTCTGCGCCATGAAGGCCAGAACCCAAAGGCCGCTGACGACCATCAGCAGCAGCCAGCCTGCCAACAGGCGCCCCAGCAGCCGGTGAGCGCCCGGCGGCCCCTTGTAGGCCAGCCAGGCCTGTGTGGTGAACAGCACTATCCATCCCATGAACACGATCGCATGGAAATGGATCAGCGGCGGCGCGGCAAAGGTGGAAAAGCCCCTCAGCCAGTTGCCGCTGAACCCTGCCAGCACCAGGAGCAGCATTGCCAGTGCCATATAGGCATAAAAACGATTGGCCCGGTTTCCCGAGCGGGCTGCAAACGCCACAGTTGCCATGTTTCGACTCCCCCCGGACCCGGCAGGAGCATAGCGCGATGCGGCGGGTTTACGAAACGCTGTTTGCAGGTTCGAGCGCGCTGGCCGATAGCTGCCAGAGCTCGCCATCGCGCGCCACAGCGCCGCGATGTTCCAGGTCGATCAGATGCGCGAGCACCGATCGGCCGGCCGCGCCGTAGAGCCGGTTGTCTATGCCCTTGTACATCTCAGGCACCATCGCGGCGATGGTCTGCGGCCCCGCCTCGAGCTGGCGCAGCACCTGGCGTTCGCGCTGCTTGCGATGGCCCATCATGCCGCGCACCAGCTGCGCGGGATTTTCCACCGCCGGGCCATGCGCGGGATAATAGATGCGGTCGGAGCGCTCCTGCAATTTGGCGAGGCTCGCCATATAGGCGGCCATGTCGCCATCGGGCGGCGAGATGACGCTGGTCGACCAGCCCATGACATGATCGCCGGTGAACAAGGCGCCGCTTTCGGCCAGTGCCAGGCACAGATGGTTGCTGGTATGGCCGGGCGTCGCCACCGCCTCGATCGTCCAGCCTTCGCCCGAGACGCGTTCGCCATCGGCCAGCACCCTGTCGGGCGCATAGCTGGTATCGAACGCCTCGTCCGATCGCGGGCCATCATCGGACAGCATCAACGGTGCACAGCCGATGATCGGCGCGCCCGTCCGCGCCTTGAGCGGTGCCGCGGCAGGGCTGTGGTCGCGGTGCGTATGGGTGCACATGATCGCGGCGATGCGCGCATCGCCCACGGTTGCCAGGATCGCCTCGATATGGTCGGGCTCTGCCGGGCCCGGATCGATCACCGCGACATCGGCCCCGCTGCCCACGACATAGGTCTGGGTGCCGGTATAGGTGAAGGGCGAGGGATTGCCGGCCAGCACGCGGCGGACAAGCGGTTCGAGCGTCTCGGCAAGGCCGGTGGGCAGATCAGCAGGCAGTTCCATGTGGCCCTAGGTGGCACCAATGGCCCGGAAACGAAAGGGGCTGCGCAACTTTTGCCGCGCAGCCCCATCGCATTGTCACCAGGTCCGCGCCGGAGGAGCGGGCGGTTCGGGCGCTTCGGGCGGGGCCGGAACCCTGCTCATTTCGCGCCGGGCCTCTGCCATGTCACGACGCATGTCGCGGCGCGCTTCGGCCAGGCCTGCACGCATTTCGCGCAAACCTTCGTCAATGCCGCGCAGGGCCTCGGCACGCTCGCTGGCGCTCAGATGGGGGTTGCGGCGGATTTCGGCGCGGGCGCGCTCCATCGACTTGCGACCTTCAGCCATGCCCCGCTCGATCTGCGCCGCGATTTCCGCCTCGTCGGGCATTACCTGGCCGCAGGTGACGACCTTGGTGCGCGTCACCTGGCCATCGCGGGTTTCGGTCTGGGTCATGAACGCGGCGGACTTCGACTTCCCGTCGCAATCGGTGGTCTGGATGCGAAGCGTGTGCCGCTCACCCAGCTCGATCACATTGTCGCCGGGCTTCCCGGTGCGCACGATAACTCGCGAGGCGCGCGCCATGGCCCGGGCGCGATCGCGCTCCGCCTCTGCTGCAGCCCGATCAGCCTGGCTTGCGGCCCGATCAGCTTCGGCACGCGCGCGATCCGCTTCTATCATCGCCCATTCCGCATCGGCACGCGAGCGTTCCGCATCGACGGCCATCCGGTCGAGTTCCTTCTGGCGCGCGGGTCGGTTAAGGCGCAGCACGACCTGCTTTCCATCGTCGCGGCGCAGCTTGTACACATAGACGCCGTCATCGACCTCAACCGAGGGAGCTTCGGGAGCGTCAGGCGCTTCCGGTGCATCAGGCACTTCAGGTGCGTCAGGTGCGCGCGGCGCTTCGGGCGTTTCAGGCTCCACCGGCTGGATCGCGTAGCTGACCGTTGCGGTCATCGCCATCGCGGTGATCAGGCCCGAGCCGATCAGGGTACCACCCAGCCATTTGCGGCCGCGTGAGGTTTCAGTCTGCTTCATGATCTTCAGGCGCTCCACGATCTTGTCCTTGGGGTTGAGCGGGCTGGCAAAGGCGAGCGTCTGCCCGGTCGCGGCCTTGGCGATGGCGCGGGCATAAGCCATGCGTTCGGCGCTGGTGCGGCGACGCAGCACACGGGCATCGCAGGCCGCCTCCTGGTCGAAGCGGAAGGCACGCCAGGCCATCCAGGCTATGGGGTTGAACCAGTGCAGCGACAGCATGCCAAGCGCCGCGAAATTGGCCCAGAGATCGCCCGCGCGGTGGTGGCTGCGTTCGTGCGCCAGCGCCAGCTCACGCTCGACCGGATTGAAATCGCGGGTAAAGCCGATGGGAAGCGCAATGTAACGCTTCCACAAGCCAAAGGCGAACGGGCCTGCAATGCCTGCAATCTCGATCACGCGAATATCGTCGATGCGCGAGACTTCGACTGCATCCTCCAGCAGCTCGCGCCGGTTCTGCAGATAGGCGGACAGCTGCGCGATCAGGAAGATCGCCGCGCCGCACAGCCACACCGTCACCCCCAGCGCGAACCAGTCGGTATCGGCCAGCAGGTTCTGGACCAGACCGGGATCGGGCATCGCGTCGGCAGGGGCGGCAGCGACGGCTGCGGGGATGATGGCGCTTGCGCCATCGGCCATTTCAGGCACGGCGGGTTCGGTCATCTGCACCTCGATGGTGCGGGTGAGCGGCGGCATGAACAGCCTGGCGAGCGGGATAGCCCACAGCGCATAGGCCATTTCAGCGCCGAAATGCTTGGCCACCGGGCGGCGCAGCACCAGCACCAGGGCCATCAGCGCGGCGGTGACGATCAGCGTATCGACCAGCCATTGCCCGGACACGCCGTGCGCGAAATCGGACATCCCGTCCAGTGAGAGCCATTCCCCGGTCATGACTTCAACTCCCCGATCAGCCGCTCGATCTCGGCCAGGTCCTCCGCCGTGAATTTCTGCTGTTCTGCCAGATGCGCGATAAGCGGCGCGGCCCGGCCGCCGAACAGGCGATCGACCAACCGCCGCGATTCATCGCCGACATAATCCTCGCGCTCCAATATGGGGCTGTAGAGATAACGGCGGCCGTCCTGGTCATAGGACACCGCGCCCTTGTTGGTGAGCCGCGACAGCAGCGTCTTGACCGTCTGCAGCGACCATTCGCGCGCATCGGCCAGGGCGTCCGCCACCTCCGTCGCGGTCAACGGAGCGCGCTGCCACAGCACCTCCATCACCGCATGTTCTGCATCACTGATCCGTTCGGGAGCCATCGAATCACCTTACCCTTATAGCGTTCGACTACGGGTGTAATCGAAACGACTACGCGTGTAAACGGTTTTCGTGCGGCGGTCGGGTTGCAGCCGCCTACCCACCCCCAGCCCCTCCCTTTCAGGGAGGGGAACGCGTGAGGATTGTCCATTTGCGCAACCTGCTCCCCTCCCCGAAAGGGAGGGGTTGGGGGTAGCTCCTGCCGGACAGTGAAAGGCTTAGAGCCCCGCCTTGCCCAGTGCCCGGTCGAGATCCTCGATCACGTCCTCGACATCCTCGAGCCCCACATTGAGCCGCAGCATGTCCTCGGTGATGCCGACGGCCAGCCGCGCTTCCTCGCCCAGGCCGTGGTGGGTGGTGGAGCTGGGATGCGTCATCAGCGAGCGGGAATCGCCGATATTGTTCGAGATATCGACCAGCTCGAGCGCGTTGAGCAGTGCATGGGCGCGGGCTCGGCCGCCGCCGACATAGAGCGAGAAGATCGGCCCGGCGGCTTCCATCTGCGCCATCGCGAGATTGTGCTGCGGATGGCTGGGCAGGCCCGGATAGTTGACCCGCTCGACCCGGCCTTCCAGGAAGCTTGCCACCTTGAGCGCATTTTCGCTCTGGCGGCGGATGCGCAGGTCCAGCGTTTCCAGACCCTTGAGCACAACCCAGGCGTTGAACGCGCTCAGCGTCGGGCCGGTGTTGCGGGTGAACGGCAGCAGCGTGTTGTTGATGAAATCATCGGTACCGCAAACCGCGCCAGCCAGCACGCGGCCCTGGCCGTCCATCATCTTGGTGGCGCTATAGGCGACGACATCCGCGCCAAATTCCATCGGCCGCTGCAGCACATTGGTGGCAAAGGCATTGTCGACCACGCTGGTAATGCCACGCGCACGGGCGATGTCACACACCGCCTTGAGGTCGATGATGTCCATCGTCGGGTTGGCGGGCGTTTCGAAGAAGAACACCTTGGTGTTCGGACGGATCGCCGCCTCCCACTGATCGAGCTCGCGCCCATCGATGATCGTGGTCTCGATGCCGAACTTGGGCAGCAAACTGTCGGTCAGCCAGCGGCACGAACCGAACAGCGCGCGGCTGGCGACCACATGATCGCCCATCTGCAGCTGGCAGAGCAAAGCCGCCGTCATTGCCGCCATGCCGCTCGCCATGCAGCGCGTTGCCTCTGCGCCTTCCATCAGCGAGATGCGCTTTTCCAGCATCTCGACCGTGGGATTCTGCAACCGGCTATAGGTCATGCCGGCCTGTTCGCCGTTGAACCGCGCGGCGGCATCTTCGGCGCAGTCATAGGCATAGCCCGAGGTCAGGAACAGCGCTTCGGAAGTCTCGCCGAATTCGCTGCGCGCGGTGCCACCGCGGATCGCGCGGGTGGCGGGACGCCAGCGGCTGGTGATGGCGGGGTCTTGTCCGGAATTGCGCTTCATCGTCTTGGCCTATGATCTGCGATAAGGAAACCGGGCGCTATATGCGCGCGGTTTCGGGCCGGGGGAAGCCGGAATGTGCGCCCCGGTCAAGCAGCCGTGTCAGCGGGTCGAGGTGCGTCCCCGTTCGGGTGCTTCTTCCGACGCTATCGCCTGCGGGCTGATCGACACCCCGTGCAGCCGCCAGCGCCCTTCCACCCATTGAAAGAAGAAATCGAAGAAGATCGCGGTGGGCCGAAGCCCGAAATAGCCGCGAACGCGGATGACGCCAGGCTCCACCACCGATGGCGGTTCGGTATAGGTGGGGGCCAGCAGAAGCGCGTTGGACAGGTCCACCCGGCTCTCGCGGATGCTGGCGAAAATCTCGCCCAGCCGCGCGGCATTGTTCACCACCTGAAAGCCGGGCGAGGAAATATCGCGCAGCACCGAATAATTGCCCGAGAGATTGGCGTGGTGCACCGCGGTCATCGTCGACCAGAGCAGCTTGGCCAGCTCCAGCTCGCTGGGCACCGGCTCGACCGAGATCGGCGGCTGCGCAGCTTGGGGAACGCCCTGGGCGAGCGCAGCCTGGGGCACGGACGCCAGCAGCGCAGCAAGCAAAAAGGCCGGGGCAAAGCGCCCCGGCCGAAGGTTCAGAAAGTGCATAGCATTCCTTGTCAGAAGGTCTGGCCTTACCAGGCGATCTGGAAGCCGCCGCGTGCGCCCACCGAACCGCTGTTGAAACCGGTACCGATACCGGCGGAAACCGAAGCATTCTCCCCGACCCGGGCGGTGATCGCCATGGTCAGCGAGGCCTGATCCTCATAATAGCCGACGCCGCCCGACAGTGCAAAGTTGGTGCCTGCGGGCAGCGCGGGCGATTCCATCGCCAGCGCCATCGCCACGCCCTCGTTGGCCCGGTTGATCGCACGCCGGTTGATCTCGGTGAGGTCAAACAGGGTGTTCACCTGGCCGGTCAGCGTGTTGAACTGGCTGGCCGTGGCGAACGAATTGACCGCCGGACCTGCCCCCAGCGTGCCACTGGCATCGGTGGTGACGATCGAGGTGTTGCCGGTCTGCGCCGCGGTGCTCGCCGCCAGATCACCGATGGTGACAGAGCTGCCCGTGCCGCCCAGCTTGATCTGGTTGGCACGGTTGGCAACGGCGCCATTGCCGATCGCGACCGAGTTGGCAAAGGCGGCGGAGGTCTGGTTGCCGATAGCAATAGCTCCAGCGCCCGAGGCGACAGCCGCCTCGCCCACCGCGACCGAGCGGACGCCCGATGCGACGGCGAGATGGCCCAGAGCCGTTGCCCGCTCCGCCGTCGCTTCCGACCGCCAGCCATAGGCCGTTGCCGCCGTGGCCGTGGCCAGTGCCTGGCCGCCGACAGCCGTGGTCGATGCGCCGGTGGCCTGGGTCGCCCGGCCCGATGCGCCGTCGCGGTTGCCGCCAATGGCAATCGCATCGCCGCCGCTGGCAATCGCGGTGTTGCCGATGGCGACCGCATTGGTGCCGCTGGCGACCGACAAATTGCCCATCGCCACGCTCACCTCACCAGAGGATGTGGCCGACGAGCCGACCGCTGTCGAACGCACACCGGTCGCATTGGCCAGATGACCGAGTGCTGTGGCACGTTCCGCCACCGCATTTGCCTGCCATCCGAACGCGGTCGCACCCTGCCCGGTCGCAGCCGCCCTGCCGCCGATCGCGGTGGCATTTGCGGCCGTGGCCGATGCGCTGAGGCCCATGGCGACGGCTTCGACCCCGGTGGAACGCGCATCGTTGCCGATCGCAATCGCACCCGTTGCGGAAGCCACCGCGCCGAGGCCGTCCGCATCGTCACCATCCTCACCGATTGCAATCGACCGTGCGCCGGTCGCCCGCGAGTTCGAGCCATAGGCTGCCGATCCCGCGCCGATTGCCTGCGCATCGGTTCCGACCGCGGTCGAGCCCGAAGCGATCGCACCTGCGCCAATCGCGGTTGCCCCGGGGCTGAGCGCCTGGGCATCGGTTCCGATAGCGGTGGCATCGGGAGCGCTGGCGACCGAACCATTGCCGACCGCAACCGCGTCTTCCGCGCTGGCGCGAGCGCCGACGCCGACCTGGGTGCTGTCAACACCGGTACCGATGCCGGACCCCGGCGGTGCCGAAGCCACCGCGATCAGATTGCCCGCAGAGTCGATCGTCAGGAAGAACTGCTGCCCCGCCGGAACGATGCCTGCCAGCCCGGCAAAGCGATAGCTGTGATTGGCCGCGCCAAACACGAACTGGTTGTTCGCGGTGGCGAGCGATCCGTTGCCGATGGCGATCGAGTTGGTAAAGGCGCCGGTCGAGGCCAGGTTGCCGATCGCGATCGAGAAATCGCCGCTGGCCGTGGCGCTCTTGCCCAGCGCCAGCGAACGCACGCCGCCAGCCACGGCCTGGTGGCCGACCGCCAGCGAAAGCTCGCCGGTGGCACGCGCCTGCCAGCCGAAGGTCTGCGATCCCCGGCCCGATGCGACCGCCTCACCGCCCACGGCCGTCGCGTGGAAGCCACTGGCATTGGCCTGGTCGCCGATCGCGACCGAATCCTCATCCCCCGCGCTGGCCAGGTTGCCGATGGCGACCGAGGTGCCGAGCGATGCGGCGTTGGTGCTGTTGGTGGTGGCCTGGTTGCCGATGGCGACCGAGTTGGTGGCCGATGCCACCGCGCTCTTGCCGACCGCGGTCGAGCGAACGCCGGTCGCCTGGGCCTGATGGCCCGCCGCCAGCGAGAGATCACCCGAGGCGACTGCCTGCCAGCCGAAGCTCTGCGCGCCGCGACCGGATGCTACCGATTCGCCGCCGACCGCTGTGGCATGGAAGCCGCTGGCATTGGCGAGGTCACCGATGGCGACCGCATCCTCGTCGGTGGCGCTCGCCTGATTGCCGACCGCGACCGAGGTCAGCGCCGTGGCATTGGCGGCCTCACCCACGGCAAGCGAACGCACGCCTGTGGCATTGGCGAGATGGCCGAGCGCATGCGCGCGTTCAGCCCCGGCATTGGCGCGCCAGCCAAAGGCGGTTGCGGCCAGTCCGATGGCATCGGCCTCGCCGCCGATGGCGACGGTGGAATTGCCGATGGCGCGTGCACCGGTACCCGCATCGTCACCGCCGATCGCCAGCGCGTCGACGCCATCTGCCGTGGCATTGTCGCCCAGCGCAATCGCCGAAGCCCCGGTGGCGGTCGCGCCAGCCTGGCTGCTGTTGACCGCGAAATAGTTCAGCCGGGTCGCGTTGGCGGTCGTGGTGGCGGCCACCGCGTTGAGCTGACCCAGATTGACCGCATCGGTCAGCGCGGTGCCGGCTGCAACATTGGTGATCTGCCGTTCTGCGCCAGCAGCGCCGACCGAAACTGTATTGGCGCGATTTGCGACCGATCCCGAACCCAGAGCGACCGAGTTGGCCGCCGTGGCGCTGGCCGCATTGCCCAACGCCACGCTGTTATCGGCAGCGGCATTCGCCCGGCTGCCCAGCGACGTGGCATTGGCCCCGCCCGCCTGCGCACTCTTGCCGACCGAAGTCGCCTCAAGCCCTGCGGCATTGGCCTGGTGGCCAACCGCGACAGCGGTGCGGCCCGATGCGTTGGCCTGCCAGCCAAAGGCCTGGCTGCCGACGCCCGAGGCGATCGATTCGCCGCCGATCGCGGTCGCGTGGAAACCGCTGGCATTGGCGAGGTCGCCCAGCGCGACAGCATCTTCTGCCGTCGCGCGCGCGCCATTGCCGATGGCGACGGCCGTGCCCAGCGACGCAGCGCCCGAAGGCGTGGTGCCGTCTGCCGTCACGGCATTGTTGCCGATGGCGACCGAGCTGATCCCTGCCGCATTCGCCCGGCTGCCGACAGCGGTTGCATTCGCGCCGCCCGCCTGGGTGCTCTTGCCGACCGAGGTCGCTTCGAAACCGGCGGCATTGGCCTGGTGGCCCGCTGCGAGCGCGGTGCGGCCCGAAGCATTGGCCTGCCAGCCGAACGCTTGGCTGCCGACGCCCGAGGCCACCGATTCACCGCCGATCGCGGTCGCATGGAAGCCCGATGCGTTGGCGAGATCGCCGAGCGCCACAGCATCCTCGTTGGTTGCCTGGGCTGCATTTCCAATGGCGACCGCTGTTCCGGTCGAGGCCGCGCCCGAGGGCGTGGTGCCATCTGCCGTCACCGCGCCATTGCCGATGGCGACCGAATTGATCCCGGCAGCAGCAGCGGCATTGCCCGCTGCCAGCGAATTGACGCCCGAGGCATTGGCGCGGCTGCCCAGAGCCGAAGCATTGGTCCCCGCTGCCTGTGCGCTCTTGCCGACCGAGGTTGCCTCGAACCCGGCGGCATTGGCCTGATGCCCGACCGCGACCGCCGTGCGACCCGACGCGTTGGCCTGCCAGCCAAAGGCCTGCGAACCGACGCCCGAGGCGACAGACTCGCCGCCGATCGCCGTTGCATGGAAGCCCGAAGCATTGGCAAGGTCACCCAGCGCAACGGCATCTTCCGCCGTTGCCTTGGAAAGATTGCCGATGGCGACCGCGGTTCCGGTCGAGGCCGCGCCCGATGGCGTGGTGCCGTCCGCCGTTACCGCGCCGTTACCGATCGCGACCGAGCTGATACCCGCCGCATTGGCCCGGCTGCCCATCGCCGTGGCATTGGCACCGCCGGCGAGCGTGCTCTTGCCGACCGATGTCGCCTCAAGCCCTGCGGCATTGGCCTGATGACCGACCGCAACAGCGGTGCGGCCCGAAGCATTGGCCTGCCAGCCAAAGGCCTGGGAGCCAACGCCCGAGGCCACCGATTCCCCGCCAATCGCCGTTGCATGGAAGCCCGAGGCATTGGCGAAATCACCCAGCGCCACCGCGTCTTCCTGCGTAGCCCTGGCGGCATTGCCGATGGCGACCGCAGTCCCGAAGGACGCTGCACCCGAAGGGGTGCTGCCGATCGTGGCGGTTGTCGAACCGGCGCCGATGGCAATGCTGCTTGTCGATGACGACACTGCGCCGGTACCGATGGCGACGGAAAAACTCGCAGACGCTGCCGCCGAATCTCCAAATGCATGCGACTGCAGCCCGGATGCGGTGGCAAAGGTGCCAACCGCGGTCGAGAAGCTGCCCGAAGCCGTGGCTGCGGCCCCAAGCGCCGATGCCTGGACCCCCGAAGCGACCGACCGCGCGCCGATGGCCGCGCTGAAACTGCCCGAGGCACGGCTCTGGTTGCCGACGGCTGTGGATCCGGGCGCGCTGGAGACGGCGCCGACACCACATTCGGTCGATTCAAACACATCATCGGCGTTGCCCGCGATGCCATCAGGCCCCGCATTCACGTTGCAAGGCGCGGTTCCATCGGCATAAGCCGGGCTCGCGATAGCGATGGCGGCGGCGCTGGACGCCATAAACAGCGTTGCACGCAACGCCTTTGCGTTGTTGGGGAAAGTTTTCATGGGACCGCTCCTTGCTCACTGACAAGGCGGGTTTGCCCCCGGCGTCAAATTCTACTCATGCGACCCCGTTCGCCGAGTGGTCATTAACCAGCCGAGTCGAAGCCTAGCAGAGCAGGGCCACGGCGCAAGCCCTCGAAATCGCCACAATTTTGTCATGACACCGTGCAACGGTTTTACGCAGCGCATAATCCTTGCTATCGGGGCGCAGGGTCAGCACATGCGGTCATCAACTGCTCGCCAGAAAGCGTGAAATTGCCTGAACTTGTCTCCTTCGAGCCTGCAACCGGTGCCCGACTTTGGTCAGGCCCGCATGGCGATGTCGATGCTGAAGTCGCCAAGGCCCGCGCGGCCTTTCCCGAATGGGTGGCCATGGCGGTCACCAAGCGGATCGAGCTGTGCCGCCGCTTCGCCAATCAGGTGCGCGCCCGGTCAGAGGAACTGGCCGAGCTGATTGCGCGCGAAACCGGAAAGCCGATCTGGGAATCGCGCACCGAGGTGGAATCGGTCGTTGCCAAGGTCGATATCTCGGTCGCCGCCTATGCCGAGCGCACCTCGCAGCGCAAGCTGGACAGCGCGCTGGGCGGTACGATGGCGCTGAGGCACAAGCCGCATGGCGTGATGGCGGTGCTGGGGCCGTATAATTTCCCTGCGCACCTGCCCAATGGCCATATCATCCCCGCGCTCATCGCGGGCAACGCCGTGGTGTTCAAGCCATCGGAAAAGACGCCCGCTGTCGGCGCGATGCTGGTCGAATGCATGCACCAGGCCGGCATCCCCGAAGGCGTCGTGCGGCTGCTGATCGGCGGCGCGGACGAAGGCAAGGCGCTGGTCGTGCACGAGGATG